>JAVHVH010000105.1:0-21491 GCA_032160665.1 Pseudonocardiales bacterium | reverse complement strand
CGGGCCGGGCGCCATGCCCGCTACCCCGTCCGGAACCGCGTTCCCCGCTGCCATGAATACAACAATAGGGACAGGGTCTGACACTTCCGCCGTTATCCACAGACCAATTCAGAGAAACGCAACAATGACCCGAGTCGTCCACAGGCAAAGACCGGACCAGCACAAAAACAGTAAGCCGAACAACGCGACCCGGCCGAGAACCCAAACTCCTCGTCGCCGCGCCTTTGAGAAAACCCAATCAAGAACGAAACAGCAAGCCGAAAACGAGAACCAGCCCAGTTCGACCCACCGGCGCGTTCGCCAGCAGCGCCGAAGACCCCCGACTACGGCCTCACCGACCGGACCTAACCCCCGAAGGACTCACGGGCGGAACCACTAGCCATTTCACCAGGCCACCGACCACAGGGCGTGGATCCCGGCGAAACCCTTGAGTTCGACCTCGCCGCATGGCTCGAGCTCGAACTCGCCCGGTTCACTGAGTGCGGCGCGGACGTCGTCGCTGACGAGGATCTTGCCTCCCCGCGCCTGCTCGGCCACGCGGGCGGCCATCGCGACGTTGCGACCGAAGTAGTCGCCATCGCGCGAGACGGTCTTGCCGACGTGCGCACCGATGCGGACCTTGATCTGCGCCCGCCGCAATCCCCGGCCGCGTCCCGAAGCCAAGGCCCGCTGAACGTGGACGGCCGTGCGAACCGCGTCGGCCGGCTCGCCGAAGACCACCATGAACCCGTCGCCCTGGGCCTTCACGACGTGCCCGCCGTGCTCGGTCACCTGACGTCGGACGATGGCGTCGTGCGCCTTGAGCACGGCGACCCACCGCGAGTCACCGAGATCTTCGTTCATCGCGGTGGAGTTCTCGATGTCGGAGAACAGGATCGTCACCGTGCCGTTGGGCAGAGCCACTCGAGCGATCTCGGCCCGGTCCTCCGTCGCCCAGCGGGTCAGGTCCTCGATCGAGCTGGCCAGGACCCCGCCGACGCCCTGGTGGCGGACCTTCGTCGCGGTCTCGACGACCGCCTTCACCGCCCGGCCAGCGGTCATCCGGGCGCCCGGTCGTGGGCCGGCCAGCCGCGCCTTGAGCTGATCGACCTCGCGCTGAGAACGGACAAGCAGGACGCTCAACACGGTCACGGCGACCAACTCGGCGCCGGCCACGATCAGCCAGAGGACGGTCACGGACCAGAGCCTGGCACGGCCCGCGATCGGCCGCCGGTTGACCAATTACTACACCACTGTATATTCAATCTTCGGTCGGGCAAATCGAAGGAGGCTGCGGTGGTACGAGGACGGGCGCGGGCGGAGGTCAAGCCGCACGAGGATTATGGATTCTTCGGGCCGGACTCGGTGACGTGGAGGGTCTGGAGCTACCCCACCTCGCTAACGGTCGGTTTTCAGCGGTCGGTTGTCGTCGAGGAGCTGGACCCGGCCCTGGTCGCGTCCGTCGACGAGACGAGAGCGATCCGCGATCGGCCGCGCACCCGCTACGACCGCACGCTGCGCTATTTCGCCTTGGTGGCCTTCGGTGACACCCGGTCCACCTCGAAGGCCGCCGACGTGCTGGTGAAGATCCACTCGAAGGCGATCGGGATCGAGCCGATCAGCGGCAAGCGTTACGACGCCAACGACCCCAAGTCCCAACTCTGGATCCACCTGACCGCCTGGCACTCGATCCTGTACGCGTACGAGAAATACGGTCCGGGGCGGCTCAGCCCCGGGGACGAGGCCCGCTACTGGCACGAGTGCGCGGTCGCGGCCGAGCTGCAGACCTGCGATCCGGCCGACGTGCCCCGCGACCGCGACGGCGTCCGCGCCTACTTCGAGGACATGCGTCCGCAGCTCGTCGGCTCGGAGGTCGCACGGTCGACGATGGATCACCTGCTGCACGCCGAGATCATGCTGCCGCCGGCGCCACTGTTGCTCAAGCCGGCCATGCTCGTCGTGGCCCGGGTGCTGCGGCTGGCCACCGTCGCCACGATGCCGCAGTGGATGCGCGAGATGTCCGGGCTGCGCCAGCATCGACGCGTGGACGCCCTGGTCACTCCGGTCATGCGCACCGCGTTCTGGCTCGCCCACCGCAGCCGACACCTCGAGCTGCGGCTGCTGCGGTTGCTGTCGCCGGCCACCGTGCCCGTGGTCGCGCCGATCCTGCTCGGCGTGCCCCCGGAGCGCCCCGAGACGCTCAGCCCGGCCCAGGCACGGGCGCGCTACGGCTACGGCGAGCCGGCCAAGGCGCACCTGGAGTGGCGGGCCAAGCAGTACACCCGCGTGTTCGACGACGGTCAGGCGCCGAGCGACGACGGGCTGATCGAGTCCGAGCCGATCCTGGGTGCGATCAGGTGACGAGGTCCGGCGCCCCGAGGACCAGCAGCCGGCACGCGACCGTCGCCCAGCGGCGCCCGTACACGCCGCGCATGCCCGCGGAGGAGCGTCGCGACCAGCTGCGGGACGCGGCCCTGCAGATCATTGCCCGTGACGGCTATGCGGCCGTGTCGATCGACGCCATCGCTCGAGAGGTCGGCGTGACGCGGCCGGTCGTGTACAACGTCTTCGACGGTCTCGACTCATTACTGCACAGCCTGCTGGACCGGCAGGAGAAGCGAGCGGTCGAGCAGATTCTGGCTACGGTGTCCGGGCCGCCTGACCTGCGCGACCTCGGCGGCTACCTGCGCCGCACCATTACCGATCTGGCCGGCATGGTCGCGGCCGATCCGCTCACGTGGAAGCCGATCCTGCTCGCGTCGGTCGACACGCCCGCCGCCGTCCGTCGCCGCATCGAGCATGACCGCGACGTTGTGCGCACCCGTTTCCAGGCGCTCGTCGAACTGATCCTCGTCTCCCGCACGCCGTCGCCCGGCGTCGACTCGGCGCTGGTGTCGCACGCACTGATCGCGATCGCCGAGCACTTCGGCCGGATGATCCTGGAGGACCCGGGCAGCGTCGACGCCGACCGGCTGGCGAGCACGATCGCGACGCTGTTCCTGCCCGGGCGCCGCGGCTGACGGCGGGTGCCGCCGGCGCGACCCGTCCGCGCCGGTGGGCTAGAGTCCAGCCTCGTCTGCGGCCTGGAGGCGCTGCCGGACCAGCTCACGCCGACCCGCAGGTGAGACGTCGCGTCGCCTCGGGAAGGGTCTTGGCATAGCGAAGGAGATCGTCATGGGATTGCTCGGGAAAGCCTTGAAGATCGGCCTGGTCGCGAAGGCGATTCAGGTCGCGCAGCAACAAGCCGCCAAGCCGGAAAACCGGAAGAAGATCAACGACGCGGTGAGTTCGCTCAAGCAGCGAGCTGCCACCGCTCGGCGCGGCAAGACCTGACGCGCGCGGCCCGGATCAGCCTGTGGTCAGCGGCCGACGATCGCCCGTGCGGGACAATCCGCCGCAGTGACACGTTCTACGTGTGACGCGGTCGGGAGGGCATCATGACAATTTCCACCAAGATCATCGGCAATGCCATGCAGCTGGTGGTCTGCCAGCTCGGTGACGGCCAGACCCTCTACGCCGAAGCCGGCAAGTTCCTGTGGAAGACGGTCAATGTCGGCATCGAGACGAGGATCAGCGGCCCGTCCCAACAGGCGGACGGCGGGGGCGGCGGCTTTCTGAACGCCGCGCTCGGCGCGGGCAAGCGCATGATGGCCGGCGAGTCATTGGCCTTCCAGTACTTCACCTCGACCGGCGGCGCCGGGCTGGTGAGCCTGGCCGGCACGCTGCCGGGGGAGATGCGGGCGATCGAACTCGACGGCACCCGCGGGTGGTTCGCGGAGAAGGACGCCTTCGTCGCGGCGGAGGCCAGCGTCAACTTCGACATCGCGTTCAGCGGATTACGCCAGGGCTTCAAGGGGGGCGAAGGTCTCATCCTCGAGAAGTTCACCGGTGCGGGCACCCTGCTCATAGCGGGCGCCGGTAACTTCATCGATCTCAACCCGGCCAAGTACGGCGGGAAGATCCAGGTACACACCGGCTGCCTCGTCGCGTTCGAGGACACGGTCCGGTACGGCGTCGAGCGGATCGGCGCACTCAACGCGAAGACGATCATGAGCGGCCTGCTGGGTGGCAACGGGTTCAACATGGCAACCCTGGAAGGCGACGGCGCGGTCATCCTGCAATCGATGACGATGGAGTCCCTGGCGCACGCGATCGTCAAGAATTCGCACGCCGGTCATGACGAGAAAGCGAGCAACCCGCTCGGGAGTCTGTTCGGAGGAAGTGACTGACATGGGATTGATGGACAAGGCGAAGGAAGCCGCAGAGAAGGCGAAGGCGTCCGCGCAGCACATGGCGCAGCAGGGCCAGGCCAAGGTGGCCGCGGTGCAGCAGGGCCGGTCGGAGGCCGAGCTGCAGAAGGCGCTCGGCGACGCGTACTTCAACGAGCAGCGCCGCGGCGGCGATCACGAGGCCGTCGTGCTCGCGCTGGTCGCGCTCGACGAGCACTACGTGGCCGCGGCCGCCGCGCCGGCCGGACCGGACGCCGGTGTGGCCGCTCCGCCGACGGGCGCGCCGATGGCCGCACCGCCTCCGGCGCCGCCCGCCGCTCCGCCGGCCGGGAACTTCACCATCGACGACATGTGACGGAGACCCGCGCCGGTCAGGTGTCCAGGTGCGGGTAGCGATAGTCCGTGACGAGGAGGTGGTTCTCCTTCGTTGCGCGCGGGCTGGCGAAGCGGATCATGTTCCACACCGTGCCGGCCTTGTCGTTCGTGCCCGAGGCCCGCGCGCCGCCGAACGGCTGCTGCCCGACGACCGAGCCCGTCGGCTTGTCGTTGACGTAGAAGTTTCCGGCCGTGTAGCGCAGCGCGGCGTCGGCCTGCTCGACCGCGGCACGATCTTGCGCGAAAACCGCGCCGGTGAGCCCGTAGCGCGTTGACGAGTCGACCAGCTCGAGGGTGTCCTCCCACTTGTCGTCGTCGTAGACGTAGGCGGTGAGGACGGGCGCGAAGATCTCCTCGGTGATGAACGGCGAGTGCGGATCGCTGACCTCGAGCACCGTCGGGTCGACGAACCAGCCGACGCTGTCGTCCGTAGTGCCGCCGACCACGACGAGCCCCTTCGACCGCGCCTCGGCCAGCGTCGCGGCGTGCTTGGCGTGCTGGCGGGCGTTGATCACGGCGCCCACGTACGTCGAGGGCAGCGTCGGGTCGCCGACGACGACCGACTCGGTGAGCTCGACCAGGCGTTCCCGCAGCGCCGGCCACAGGCTGCGCGGTGCGTAGAGGCGGGACGCCGCCGAGCACTTCTGCCCCTGGTACTCGTATGCGCCGCGCACACACGCCACCGCCAGCGCCTCCACGTCCGCGGAACGGTGGGCGACGATGAAGTCCTTACCGCCGGTCTCGCCGACGATGCGCGGGTAGTTCCGGTAGCCGCCGACGTTCTCGCCCACGGTGCGCCAGATGTGCTGGAACGTGCCGGTTGATCCGGTGAAGTGCACGGCCGCCAGCTCGGGATGCGTCAGCGCAGTCGGACCGATGTCGGTGCCCGCGCCGTAGACGACGTTGATCACGCCGTCGGGTAGGCCGGCCTCGCGCAGCAGCTGCAGCGACAGGTGGGCCACCAGTGACGCGCTCTCGGCCGGCTTCCACACGACGGTGTTGCCGAGCACCGCCGGGCCGAAGGCGAGGTTGTTCATGCAGGTGAAGTTGAAGGGGCTGACCGCGAAGACGAAGCCCTCGAGCGGGCGGTACTCGACCCGGTTCCAGGCGCCCGGCTGCGAGCCTGGCTGCACGTCGTACATGTCGAGCATGTTCTTGACGTTGGCCCGGATGAAGTCGATGGTCTCGCACGCCGCGTCGATATCGGCCTGGTAGGTGGTCTTCGACAGCTCCAGCATGGTGGCGGCGTTGAGCCGGTCGCGCCACGGCCCGTACTCGAGCATGTCGGCGGCGCGCAGGAACGGCGCGGCGCGCTCCTCCCACGGCAACCGGCTCCACCAGGTCCGGGCCCGCAGCGCGGTGTCGATCGCGGCTTGGACCTCGGTCGGTCCGGCCCAGTGGACCTGTCCCAGCTCGACGGAGTGCTCGTGCGGCGTGACGACCGGGGCGGTGCGACCGGTACGCACCTCGCGTCCACCGATGATGTTGGCCACGTCGTAGCCCTGGCCACGTACCTCGGCCAGGGCTACGACGGTGCGCGCCCGCTCGTCCGATCCGGGGGAAAACGAGCGGGGGGTCGTGGGTCCGATGGGGAACAGGCCGCTGCGCGCGGCTGGTGCGGTCATGCGGGAAGGGCTCCTGTGCTCGGCAGTCCCCCGCACGTTAGGGCCCGACCGGGTCCGTCCGCATCGGAGCGGCGCCGCAAAGGTGCCCGGATCGTTGCTACAGATGTCGCAAGATCGGCGCCTCGGCTCAGACGTCGGGCTGGCTGCGAAACGCGGCGAGCCGCAGCGCGAGGTCCAGATCGTGCCGCTGCCCCTCGTCGCGCAGGTCGACGTCGGTCAGCGCGCTGATGCGCTCCAGGCGGTAGTAGAGCGTCGTGCGGTGCAGGTGCAACGCGTCGGCGGCGGCGCGGACGTCGCCGCCGAGGTCCAGCAGGGTGCGAGCGGTGGTGACGAGTTCGGCCCGTCCCAGCTCGAGCAGGCCGTCGACGCCGGGGTGGATGTCGCCCGGCGACACGGTCGGCGCCGCCTCGACCACCAGGCGCCATGAGTTCAGGCAGTCCCACCGAGGCGCCGACAGGACCGCGCCGGCGGCGATCGCCCTGCGGGTCAGCCGGGCCCGCCGCACCGCCTCATGCAGTTCGACGAGGGGCAACGGGTGCCCGCTGGTGCCGGGTTCATGTCCCGCCGGCACCGGATGGACGAAGATCGCGCCGCGGACCGGCCACGCACCCTGCCCGCGGGCCGGATCAGCGACGACGTGGATGTCGTCGTCGAGCCGATCCAGGATGATCAGCCCCCGGGCCGCGTCCTCGTCCGGTCGCTGCTCGAGGACGGCGAGCAGTTCCCGCCGCCGCCGATCGTCACCCGGCTCGTCGGCCGCGACGAGCAGCCGGCCGGCGTAGCGGGCCGCGGCGGTGATCTCCGCCTGCTGCGCCGGCGTGACGAGGCCGCCCGGATCGAGCACCCAGAGGTAGCCCAGCAGCGTGCGTCCGGCCCGGATCGGTGCGCACCACCGCGGCTGCATGCCCACCGCGGCCAGCTCCGGTGTGCGCACCACGCCAGTGGCCGCCGGCAGGCCGAGGTCGTGGACCGCGGCCTGGGCGGCTGGGTCGACGGTGTGGTCGAGGATGCTGTGCAGCCGCACCGGGTCGACGGCGGACTGCGCGCTCCAGCACAGGGCCCGCAGCCGCTCGTCGTCGATGAGGACGGACAGCCCGAGGGTCGCGGCCAGCTCGTCGACCAGGTCCTGCAGCGGATCAGCGGGCACCTGCCGAATCGTAGGCGCATGCTTTCGACAGCTGTAGGAACGCGGCGAGCATGGTTGCGGCTCGCCGCCGATGCCCGCCCGCGGCGGGCAGTCTTAGGGTCAGCCACACCGCAGTTCGGATCCGGAGGAAGCGTGACGAATCGGCTCGACGTGTTCCGCTCGCTGCACCACGTCTGCCTGGTGGTGGCCGACCTGGACGCGGCCACCGCCTACTACGAGTCGGTAGGCATCGGGCCGTGGCACGACTACCCACCGCTCGATGCCTACCTGCACGATCTGCGCGGGCCGGATCCGCAGGCGTTCCTCGAACTGCGCTACCGGTACGCCGATCTGGACAACGTGCAGTTGCAGCTGTGCCAGCCCGGGCCGGATGACACGCCCCAGCGGCGGTTCCTCGACACGAAGGGTCCGGGCGTCTATCACCTGGGCTTCGACGTGCCCGACTGCGACCGGGCCGAGCAGGACGCGGTCGCGGCCGGTCTGCACGTCACCAGCCACGGCCGCCGCGTGGACGGCTCCGGCTTCACCTACTTCGACACCGCGCCGGCTGCCGGCGTCGTCCTGGAGGTCCGCGCCGCCCTGGGTTCGCGCGATGCATGAGACTGACGTCCTGGTCGTCGGCGCCGGGATCCTCGGTGCGAGCAGCGCGTTCCACCTGGCTCGGTGGGGAGTGGGGGTGACTGTCGTCGACCGGTTTGCCGGTCCGGCCGAGGGCAGCACCGGCCGCTCGTTCGCCTCGATTCGCGCCCAGTGGGGCGACGCGCTCAACATCGACATGTCGTGGCGGAGCATCTGCACCTACCGGGACTTCCACGCCGACCACGGCGTGGACGTCGGCTACCGACCGACCGGGTACCTGCTTCTCGTGGACGACGACCACTGGCCGTCGTACCAGCCGGCGGTCGAACTGCAGCGGGCTCATGGGGTACCCGTCGACGTCCTCGACCTTCCCGCCGCGCAGGCGATCACGCCGTTCGACCCCCAGGGCGTGGCCGGCGCCGCATGGGGCCCGGCCGACGGCGTTGTCGATCCGCATCTGGCCACCCGCGCCTACCTCGGGCTCGCCCGCGATCACGGCGCCGACGTCCGCTTCTCCGCACCGGTCACCGCGGTCGAGCCGGACGGCGACGGGTGGCGGGTCACCGTCGGCGACTCAGCGGTCCGCGCCCGGCACGTCGTCAACGCGGCCGGAGGATGGGCCGGCGAACTCGCCGCCCTCGCCGGCCTGGACGTGCCCGTCGTCCATTCCCGACGCAACATCTACGCGTCCGCGGCCGGTGCGCTCGACGCCGTCCTGCCGATGACGATCGACGTGGCCAGCGGCGTGTTCGTCCGCAGCGAAGGTCCGCGCTTGCTGTTCGGCGCGGCCAACCCGGCCCAGCCGGACGGGTACCGCACCGACGTCGACTGGCCGTGGATGGAATCCGTGCTGGCTCGCGGCGTCGACCGGTTCCCCTGGCTCGCGGAGCTGCCGCTCGACCGGGCCGCGTGCTGGGCCGGGACGTATGAGAACACTCCCGACCTGCACGGCATCCTCGGCGCCCACCCGGACGCGCCGTCCTGGGTCAACGCCTGCGGGTTCTCCGGGCACGGGCTGATGCAGGGGCCGCAGATCGGACGCCTCGTCGCCGAAGAGATCCTGGACGGCGGCGCTCACAGCCACGACATCGCGCCGCTGCGCCTGGAGCGGTTCGCCGACACGACGCGGGCCGCTGCTGTCGAGCTGGTGTTCTGATGGACGTCTCGACCGGTCGAAAGGACGCTTGATGTATCCGACCCTGCGCACCGACGAGGCCCGTTCGGCGTGGATCGACTCGACCATCGCCACGCTGTCCGCGCTGGGTGACGAGAACCGCAAGCTGCTCGATGCCGCGAACAAGGCCGCGGACTTCCCCCGCGAGCTGTACCGCGAGATGGGTCGGCTCGGATTCCTCGGCCCGCTCGTCCCGGCCGAGTACGGCGGCCTGGGCGGGGGCGTGCCCGAGTACGCCGTCATCAGCGAGGAGGTCGGCCGGCACGGGCTGGTGTCCGGGCAGATCGCCGCGCAGGGCCAGCGCTGGCTGCTGGACTGGGGCACCGACGAGCAGAAGGAGCAGTGGCTGCGCGGCATCGCCACCGGCGAGCTGGTGTTCTCCGAGTCGATCAGCGAGAAGTACGCGGGATCGTCGTTCAAGGCGATGAAGTCGACGGCCGTCCGCGACGGCGCGGACTGGATCCTCACCGGCAACAAGACGCACGTGAACCTCGGTGCCGACTGCGACGTCACGCTCGTCTACGCGATCGCCGAGGAAGGGCTCACCAGCTTCCTCGTCGACATGTCGCTGCCCGGCATCAGCACCGCCGTCACGGACGCGATCGGGTTGCGGCTCATCCGCACCGCCGACGTCGACTTCGATCAAGTCCGGGTGCCGGCCGGTGCGGTGCTCGGACCGGTCGGCGGGGGATTGCAGACGTTCCTGTCGACGTTCAACATCAGCCGGCTAGGCAACGCGTCCGAGCTCATCGGCCTGGGCCGCCGGGCGCTCGAACTCGCGTTGCGCTACGCGACCGAGCGCGTCGTCGGCGACGGCGTCGTCACCGACTTCCAGGGCATCCAGTGGATGGTCGCCGACGCGTGGTGCGCGGTGCAGGCGGCCTCGTTGGCCCGTGACCACGCGGCGATCGCTCACACCCGCGGGCAGGACATCGCGCTTGAGACCACCGTCGCCAAGCAGCTCGCGATCGTGGCGGCCGAGCAGGCGAGCGACGCGTCCTACAGCCTGGTCGGCGGGCACGGCCTGTACTTCGACGAGCCGTACACCGACATAGTCAACGACATCAAGGTGCTCAAGGTCGCCGGCGGATCGGCGGAGATCCTGCGCAACTACGTCGCCCGCCGGGTGCTCAAGGATGCCGGGCACGAAGGTCTCGCGTGACCACACTCGTCGGGACGCTCGTCCGCACGGCCGAGACGCGTCCGGAGCTGCGGCTGGGCTGCGTCGACGACCAGATCACGCTGGCCGACGCGCTCGGCTGGGCCGCGGCACGGGCCGGGCAGCTGCTCGACTCCGGGGTTCAGCCGGGGGAGCGGATCGCGGTGGTCGCGCCGACCTCGACCGACTACCTGGTGACGTGGCTGGCCGCGCTGCTGGCCGGAACGCCGATCGCGCTGGTGAATCCGACCTATCCGCCCGACCTCCTCGACCGGATGCTGGCCCCGCTCGGCCCGGCCGCCGTGCTCGGCGACGGCGATGTCGGGCTGGCCCGCACCGGCGGGTCGGCCGCGCTCGACGGCCTGCCCGGTCTCGAGGCGTCGGGCGCGGACGTCGTGTCGTTCATGCACACGTCGGGGACGACCGGGCTGCCGAAGTTCTGCGCGCAGACCAACACCTACTTCCTGCGGCTGGCCGCGGCGATGGGCGCCGCGCTCGAGCTCACCCCCAGCGACCGCGTGCTGGCGCCGCTCCCGCTATTCCACATCAACCCGATGGGCTACGGCGTCATCGGCGGCCTCGTGGCCGGGGCGGACGCGCTGACCGTCCCGCGGTTCTCGGCCAGCGGGTTCTGGCCCGTCGTCCGCGAACACGGGATCTCCGTGCTCGTGCTGCACGCGCCGCCGGTCGAGATCCTGAAACGGACGGCGGGTGATCCGCGCGGGCACCGGGTGCGGACGATGTTCTACGCCGACCGCGAGTTCCTCCAACGCTTCGGCATCCCGCGCGCGGTGTCGGGCTACGGCTCGACCGAGGCGGCCGGCGTCACCCATCTCAAGTGCTGGGCGGCCGAGGACGACGTGCCCGACGACGCGAGCCGGCACGGCGGGCCGGCGCGCGACGACATCGACTGGCGCCTCGACGACGACGGCGGAATCCGGGTCCGCGAGCGCGTCCCGGACGCGTTGTTCGCCGGCTACGTCACCTCGGACGGGCTGGACCCGGCCCGCGACGCCGACGGCTGGTTCGACACCGGCGACCTCGGTCGCGGTGACGGCGACGGCGGCCTGGTGTTCCTCGAGCGCGCCGCCGAGTCGATCCGGGTCAAGGGCGAGTTCGTCCCCATCCCGTTCGTCGAGAGCCGGCTGACACGGATTGCCGGGCTCACCGACCTCGCCATCTGGAAGCGACCCGGCGCGGTGGTCGACGACGAGGTCGTGCTCTACGCGGTGGCCGATCCGATGCCCACCGACGAGCTGGCCGCGGCGATCCGCGAGCTGCCGCCCTTCATGCGTCCGGTCGCCGTGGCCCGGGTCGCGCAGATCCCGCGCGACGCCGCGGCCGGCAAGGTGCAGCGGCGGCTGCTAACCGATCTGGAGGTGGTCGCGTGGCTGCCCCTGACGTGACCCGGCCGGACTGGGCGACCGGCATGACCGATCTGCACGTCCATGGCGCACCCAGCCTGCTGCCCCGGCACGCCGACGATCGCGGCACCGTCGCGGCCGAGCGCGCGCAGGGCTTCCGCCATGTCGTCCTCAAGTCGCACGAGGGCAGCACCGCCGAGCGGGCGGCGCTGGCCGGCCCGGACGTCTACGGCGGCGTCGTCCTCAACAGTCCGGTGGGCGGGGCCAACCCGGACGCCGTGGAGGTCGCGGCTCGGCTCGGCGCGCGGGTCGTGTGGATGCCGACCGTCTCGTCGCGGACGCACAAGGCCGGCGCGGCATCGCCGGAGTTGTCGGTGCACCGCGGCTTCGAGCTCCGCGCGGTGGACGTCGTCGACGACGGCCGGCTGCGACCGGAATGGCACGACGTCCTGGACGCCGTCGCCGCGCACGACCTGCTGCTGGCCAGCGGCCACCTGTCCGCGGCCGAGACCGTGGTCCTGTTTACCGAGGCGCGCCGCCGCGGCGTGCAGCGGCTGATGGTCAACCACCCGAAGATGGCCTTCCTGCATTGGGCCGACAGCCTGGCCGGGGAGCTCTCGGCGCTGGGCGCCCATCTCGAGCTCGGGATCCTGCCCGATCTGCTGGGCCGGCCCGAGAACTCCAGCCTCACCCTGCTCGACGTGTACCCGGCCGAGCTGCTGGTGTTCGGCGGCGACCTCGGGCACGCCGACCACGCGACCCCGGCGCAGATCGTCCCGTCGTGGCTGCGTGAGCTGGAACGACGGGCTGGGCCGCGGGCCGCCGAGACCATCCTGACCGTCACGACGAGGGACCTGCTGCTGCCATGACGACGATCGCCCTGCTGCCCGGTGACGGCGTCGGCACCGAGATCCTCGACGGCCCGCTCGCCTACCTGCGCGAGCTGCAGCACGAGGGCCTGCCGATCACGCTGACCGGGCCCTGGCCGTACGGCACGACCGGCTGGCTGCAGACCGGTTCGATCCTGCCTCCGCAGACCGTGCAGGCCTGCCGCGACGCGGACGTGATCCTGTCCGGCGCGGTCGGCACGCATCCCGGCGTCACCCCGGCCGAGTGCCCGAACCCGGAAGCGGCGCTGATCGAGCTGCGGCACCTGTTCGACCTGCGGGTCAGCGTGCGCACGGTCTGGTTCGCCGACGGGCTCGACACGATCGTCGTCCGCAACATTGTCGATGGTGCCTACGCCGGGCCGGAGCGGCGCCGCGAAAGCGACGGCGATTCCGCGGCCGAGGACCGCATCGTGCTCCAACCGGTGCGGGTCGAGGAGGTCCTGTCGATCGGGGCCGAGTACGCCAAGCGGCATCCCGGCCGGCGGGTGATCAGCGTCGACAAGGCCAGCGTGTTCGCGACGTCGCGGCTCTGGCGCCGTTCGGCGGCCCGGGTGTTGCCCGGACTCGGCGTCGCGTACGACAACGTCAACGTCGACCGGGCGGCGTACGAGCTCGTCCGCGACGCCGAGCTGCCGGCGGTGGTGATCACCGAGGGGATCTTCGGCGACATCCTGTCCGACGTGCTCTGCGCGCGAGCCGGGTCACCGGCGTTGTGCGGGTCGTCGACGATCAACCCCGACCGCAACTTCGGCGCCGGCGTGACCGCGCTGTTCGAGCCGGCGCACGGCTCGTCCCCGCACCGCACCGGCAGCCGGCGCTCCAACCCGACCGGCGCCTGGCTGGCGCTCGCCGACCTGTTCGAGTGGTGCCCCGACCTCGCGCCGTTCGGGCTGTCCGAGCGGGTGCGCGTGGCGCTCGCCGCTGCGGTCGCGAGCGGGCCGCCCACCTACGACCTCGCGGGGCCGGACGAACCGACGTCCGATCTCGACGAGTTCAACGAGCGCGTCCTGGACAAGCTCGGCGAGCTCGCGGGGTAGCTCAGAAGTCGGCCCACTCGACGGTCTTGGGTTTCCAGTTCGCGAGATCGCGAGCCGCCTCGTGGATCCGCGCGATCGATGCCGTCCCAAGGACGACGGGCAATGAGCGCAGGTGCGCGGCGAGTGTCGCGCGCGTCAGGACGGTCACCGTCCCGTCGGCCGGCTGTTCCTTCACGGTGAAGCCGCCGCGGGCACCGACGACCGCGACCAGACCGTGCACGTCGACGTCGAACCGCGCGCGGGCCGACAGCAGCTTGGCCATGCGCTGCGCCTCCAGCCGGCTGTTGCGGACGTAGCGCTGGTTCTTGCGATCGACCTTGAACATGTCACCGCACACCCACACGGCCGCGTTCGGGTGATCAGCAACGTCGATGGTGAAGACCCCGGCCGGACCGATCGCCAGATGATCGATGGTGCTGCCGTTCTTCCCGGCGGGGATCGAGTGCAGGACCTGCCAGTCCGGGTCGAGGGCGTGCAGTGGCTGTGCGACCTCGGCGCTGGTGTCGATGTCCCGGGCCTGCGGTCGGTCGTCGGCGGGCGCGGCATGCCGGGGCTGGTACCTCTCGCTCCGGGTGGCGACGGTCGCCGGTGGCTGCTGGACGCGATCGGTACTCGTCATGCGGGGTCACCTTCTTCGGCTACGACCCCCGCAGCTCATCGCAACAGCGACTCCGGGCAACCTAACACAGTGTGAGGTCTGTGTGAAGTGTCGAACTTCCCGATCAGGGAACGGGCACGCCGTGCAGCACGACGGGACCGAGCGTCGGGTCGAGCTCGACGGACTGCAGCACGCCGTCCGGGGTCACGGTGTCCATCACCTTGGGCACGGTGTTCGGGTTGACCGAGCAGATCGGCGCCGAGCCGCCCGGCGCGCACACACCGAATGCGAAGTCCTGCGGCGTCGGGGCGAACCCGCGCGCCTGGTCAGGGCTGAACCCGTCCTGACCGGTGAGGGCGAGGACGAACGACCAGCCCGTCGTCGGTGTGCCGAACTGCGCCTGGGGCAGGATGATGGTGACGGTGTTGGCGACGGTCGACGCGACCACCCCGCTCACCGTTCCCACCGCGTTGCCGTCCGCGTTCAGCCAGTCCGGCGAGCGGAAGCCCTGCACCTCGAGGCGCTGGCTCCACGCATCGGCGCTCGCTATCGAGTAGTTGCGCAGGTTGGATGGGGCAGCCGTCGACGTCGGCGCAGCACCAGGCTGATGCACGTACACGTCGAGCAGTTGCGCGCCGAGCGGATTGCCGAACGTGTCGGCGAGATCGCGCAGGGTGGTGCGCAGGTAGACAACGCCGTCCTTGGTCAGCACCTGGAAGCGCGTGATGTCGAAGGAACCGGCGGTGAACGCCGACGATGTCGGGTACTGATACGTGCCCGGCCCGTTGTCGTCGTTGGCCGGATCGGTGACGTCGAGGACCGTTGTGCCGCCCACCAGTTCACCCTGGACGCTCACCTGCGCGATGCCGGTGCCGGCCGAGGTCGTGGCCGCGACCGTGATGACGTTGGTGCCGAACGCGACCGGAACGTCCGCCGAGTACGCCCCGGAGCCGTCGGCGGTGGTCGCGGTGGCCGATGCCGAGCCGGGAACGTCGGTCCCGATCGAACTGACGACGACGTGTGCGCCGGGGGTGGTCGTTCCCGACACCGTCGTGCTGCCCGAAACGCTCTGCCCCGAGGTCGGTGCGGTGATCGTGACCGGCACGGCGGCCGGCGGAGCGTGCTTCACGTAGCGGTTGGTCGTGATGTCAGGACGGTCGGTGATCTTCCCGGCGCCGAGGTCGACGATCAGCCGCAACTCCTGGGCCTGGGCCCAGGTGAGCGGTGAGGCGGAGCCGGCCGCGTGACCGTCCACGAAGCCGATCGAAGCCGTGGTCGGGTCGGTGCCGTACGGGTCGCCCGGGATGGACGGGTCCTCCCACGCCTGCTCCGGGACGAGTCCCTCGCCGGACGCAGAACCCAACATGAACGACAGCTGCTCGCCGGCCAACGCGGGGTCACCCGAGGCCAGTGCGGTCTCGGCCCGCTCGCCGGACAGCACCGGCCACAGGTGCCCGCTGCCGGTGTTGGTCGTGGGCCACGGCTGACCGTTGCGGGGGCAGTTCGTCGGATCGGGCACGTAACAGTCGCCATAGCCGTCCTCGCTGCCCGCGGTCGAGGTGCCGTAGCGGTAGTAGCCGGTGCCGGTCGGCGTCGACACCGAGATCTGGGCGTCGATCACCTTCAGCGAGTTGACGACGTCGGGGTCGGACGCGGGCAGCTCGCCCAGCCGGACGAGCTCCTGGAACCCGCCGTCGACCACGGCCTTCTGGTCGGCGTCAACGCTGCCGTTGCCGAGGTTGTAGGTCCAGTCCGAGTTCGGGTCGCCGTTCTTGGACAGCCGGATGAAGTACGGATCGGCGCTGTACGGACCGTTGTGCGTAACGGTGCGTGCTTTGACGGTGCGCTGGAAGTCGTCGGCCACGGCCTGGTAGAGGCGGGCGTGCGGCCGATCGGAGTGCTGACGGGCGATGGTCGCCGCGGCGGTGAGCCCGGCGATCTCGGCCGCGATCGTCGAGGGCGAGTAACCGCCCTGCTCCTCCCACCGTTCGGAGCCGAAGGACGGGCCGTGCGTCACGAGGAAGTCCGCCGCCGGCACGATGTGGTCGCGGTAGAGCTGACCGTCGCTGCCCAGCCCGGTCAGGTAGGCCATCAGGATCGGGTACGCGGTCTCGTCCAACTGGTCGCCGCCGGTGTCGGGCGCGACCTTGCCGTTGAGCAGCGAATTGCGCGGCATCCGGCCGTCGGCCTGCTGCTGGCGGTCGAACAGGAATCGCGTCGCCGCCCGCGCGCTCGACAGGTCACCGTCGGCGATGAACCCAGTTACGCCTTCGTACAGGTCGCGCGCGAACACCTCGCGGTACGAGCCGAAGTACACCGGCTTGCCGCCGGGCAGGTCGCCGGCGCTGACCGCCTGGCCCCACGGGCTGGCCAGGGAGGCGACGAGCGCGCCGGGGAAGGTCTTGTCCTCGCTGGCCTTGAGGACGTTGGCGCTGAGGTAGTACGCGTGCTCCAGCGCGGGTTGCGCGGCGTGCTTGCCGAAGGGGCGGTTCAGGGCGTCGTCGTAACGCTGCCAGCCCCGCGCGTAGGCACGCTGGACGGCGTTGAAGTTGGTGCCCAGCGACGCCGCGGCGGTGCTCAGGGCGCCACTCTGCGTCCGCCCGAAGCCGAGCGCCAGCGTGACCTGGCTGGAATGGCCGCGCGGCGTGACGTCGGTGGTGGCGACGACGTGACCGTTCGGCGCCGCCGAGTAGGCCGGGGTCAGCGAGCGGGAGCCGTCCAGCTGGGTGAGCCCATCCGAGGACGACCCCGCGTAGCCCACCGACGCCGCCCGAAGGGTCGACGAGTCGAGCGCCATGAAGGTCGGTACCGCGTAATCACGGTTCGCGGCCTGGCTGACCGTGTGGGTGTCGCCGACGACCGGGACGCCGGACGGCGCGACCACGCCGTCGTCTGCGCCGCCGTTCACCGCGCCCCCGCCGCCGTTGCCGTTCACGTGCGCGTCGAGCCGCGCGTACAGCTTGAGCGGATGCGTGTGGCGGGCGGTCTCCGTCAGGGACGTGTGCATGAGCACGGTGTCGCGCTGCGGGTCGGCCAGGTACGTCGTCACCAGCCGGTAGCCGTGCTGCGTGCTCCTCGACGTCACCGTGCAGGCCATCCCGGTGTCGTCGGCCTGCACCGTGTAGGTGGTGTCGCGCTCCTGCAGATCGGTGAACGAGCTGCCGTCGGTGACGATGTATTGCAGCGACTGCACATTGGTGTTGTCGATCGTCGGCTCGTAGACGTCGGACAGCACGCCACCGGCCACGGTGAACCACACCTTGGAGTCGGTGTTGCGAGCCGTGCCCACGCAGTCCTTGCGGGCGAGGTCGAAGCGGGACAGGACTCCCGGCCCGCCCGGCGCGGCGGCGGCGGGAACCGCGACCGCCGCGGGGGCGGGGACGGCGAGCAGTCCGGCGACGGACACGGCGGTGGCGGCGAGAGCGAGGCCCGTCCGGCGGCGGGCGGCACGACGTGGCACGAGAGCTCCTCGACATCGGTGGCGGGATGCGTCGGATTGTTCGCGCGCTGAACATACGAAGTCAAGATGTACCCGGTCGTCCGTTTCCGCGGCTTGGACAGCGTTTGTCACCCGCCGCGATCATCGCTGGCGTAGAACGTGTTCCAGTTTGGTGCTCGCGACGGTATGAATGGCCGATGACGTATCGGGTAGTCCAGTGGGCCACGGGTGGTGTCGGCCGGGCGGCGGTCGAGGGGATCGTCCGGCACCCGGATCTCGAGCTCGTCGGCTGCTGGGTGCACTCGGCCGCGAAGGCCGGGAAGGACGTCGGGGAGATCGTCGGGATGGATTCGCTCGGGGTCGCGGCCACCGATGACGTCGAGGCGATCCTGGCGCTCGACGCGGACTGCGTGATCTACGCGCCGATGATCCCGCGGATCGACGACGTCGTGGCGCTGCTGCGCTCGCGCAAGAACGTCGTCACCCCGGTCGGCTGGTTCTATCCGCCCGAGCGCGAGGCCGCATTGCTGAGCGCCGCGTGCCTGGAGGGCGGCGCCTCGGTGCACGGAACCGGCATCAATCCCGGCGGCATCACCGAACTGCATCCGTTGATGTTCTCCGCGCTCTCCTCGGCCGTGACCTGCGTCCGCGGCGAGGAGTTCTCCGACATCCGCAGCTATGCCGCCCCGGACGTCGTGCGGTGGATCATGCGCTTCGGTGACACGCCCGAGGAGGCGATGTCGAGCCCGATGCTGAAGCTGCTGTCCGGCGGCTTCGTCCAATCGGTGCGGATGTGTCTCGACGCGCTGGGGTTCCGCGCCGATGCCGAGATCAAGACCTCGCAGCAGGTCGCGGTCGCCACCGCGCCCATCGAGTCACCGATCGGTCCCATCGCCGTGGGGCTGGTGGCGGCGCAGCGCTTCCAATGGGACGCGGTGATCGACGGCCGGACCGTGGTGCGGGCGGCAGTGAACTGGCTGATGGGGGAGGAGCACCTCGACCCGCCGTGGACGCTCGGCCCGGCCGGCGAGCGATTCGAGGTCGAGGTGCAGGGCGACCCGAACGCGTTCGTCACGATCAAGGGCTGGCAACCGGAGACGGTCGAGGCCGGGCTGCGCCGCAACCCCGGCATCGTGGCGACCGCAATGCATTGCGTGAACTCGGTGCCCTACGTCTGCCGCGCTGAACCGGGCATCAAGACTTATCTGGACCTGCCCCTGATGTCCGGCCGGGCCCACCCCGACCTCGCCCGCTAGGGACGGGTCAGCCCGTGGTGGGCTCCGGCTCGTGGGGCCGGTGCGCGGTCTTGCCCTGATGCTCAAGCGCGATCTCGTCCGCTGAGGTCACGTTCGGCGGCAGGTCGATTGTGATCTTCGGGCCGGTGAACCAGTTCTTCACCGAGAGGTGCCACCAGACCCACAGAATCAGTAGCGCGCCGGGCACCACGAGGATCGCGTAGTTCACGTACTTCCACGCGAAACCGGGGTACCAGGGTGCGCCCCCGATTGAGGTCGGCAGCATCGCGTAGACCGAGGTGATCG
Source organism: Pseudonocardiales bacterium (assembly GCA_032160665.1). Lineage (GTDB taxonomy): Bacteria > Actinomycetota > Actinomycetes > Mycobacteriales > Jatrophihabitantaceae > Jatrophihabitans. The sequence goes on along the minus strand of JAVHVH010000105.1, from coordinate 2,355 downwards.
CAATCTCGATCACGGCGACGATCGACATCCATTTGTACTTCGAGCCGAGCGTCCAACCGCCGGGCTGGAACTTGTCGCCGGCCCTCCACCGAAGGAAGATCGGGATAGCGAAGGCGACGTACAGACCGATGACGCCGATGGAGACGACGGCGAAGAACGCTACCGGCGTCGGTACTCCGCCCAAATCGACCTTCACGAGTGCCGGCAGGGTGATGATCAGGGCGACGGTGGCAGACAGGATCACTCCGTACACCGGGACCCGCTTTGCGCTCAGCTTCGACCAGTACTTCCCGCCGGGTACGGCGCCGTCGCGGCTGAATGCATAGAGCATGCGCGTCGTGCTGGTCATGCAGGCCACGGTGCAGAAGAACTGGCCAGCAGTCGAGATCACCATGACGATGCCGCCGACGTTCGAGCTCAGCGCCTGATGGAAGATGTTCTGGACGCTGCCCCCGACCAGGGCCTTGTCCTGTACCGCAAACAGAAATGACAGCAGCAGGATCCAGCCACCGATCGCCGAGTAGAAGATCGAGCGCCAGATGCCCTTGGCGGCGGAGTCCGCAGCGCTGTGGGTCTCCTCCGAGAGGTGGGCCGAGGCGTCGTAGCCGGTGATCGTGTACTGGGTGAGGATGGCGGCGAGCGGTAGGACGTAGAAGATGAATCCGGCCCCACTCGTGTGGCCGCTGAAGAAGCCGGTGCCGTTCACCGTCCCGGTGAAGACCGACTTGATCGACGCGTGGTGCGCGCCGCTCTTGAGCCCGAAGATCAGAATGCCGACGACCACGGCCGCGCCGAAGACGTGCCACCACACCGAGACGTTGTTCAGCGCCGCGAGCAGTTGGCTGGAGAAGATGTTGACCAGTGCCGCGAGGAGCAGGACGACCACGAAGTAGCCGAAAACGCGGTTGAGGTTTCCCGCCGTATAACTCGAGTCGAAGAAGCCCAGCGTGCCGTCCAAGAAGGTGGCGCAGCCGTAGGCCACCGACGCGTCGATCGCGAACAGCCCGATGAGATTCAGCCAGCCGGTGTAGTAGCCGGCCTTGGCGCCGCCGAGCTTGGAGGCCCACCAGTAGATGCCGCCGGAGGTCGGATACGCCGACACCAGCTCGGACATGCACAGCCCGATGATGAGGATGAAGATCGAGACGATGGGCCAGCCCCAGGCGATGGCCGCCGGTCCGCCGTTGTTCCAGCCCAACCCGAAGCTGGTGAAGCAACCCGCCAGGATCGAGATGATCGAGAACGAGATGGCGAAGTTGGAGAAGCCCGACCAGGAGCGGTTGAGCTCCTGCTTGTAGCCCATTTCGGCAAGTCGCTGCTCATCTACATCGACGATGGTGTTGGCCACTGCGCGTGCTCCCTCGGTGTCAGTTCGGTTGCTGCACGTCGTCGATCAGACGCGCGAACTCCGGACCGTCGAACTCGGCGACGGCCCGCTCGTACTTCTCCATTCCCCACGCCCAGAAGTCGAAGTCGACCTCGCTTACGGCGTCCTGGATCGACGCCCACAGCGTCCACCCGTACTTCGACATCAGCGCCAGCAACCGGGCCCGGGCCACCTTGGACCGGGACGGGCTGCCGTAGTACGCGCCGACGAGTTCAGCCAGCCGGTCAACACCCAGCGCCGCTTCGCTCCAGATGTTGCCGAGCTCGAAACATGGATCGTTGTTGCCCGCGTACTCGTAATCGATGAACCACAAGCGGTCGCCGTCGTCCATGACGTTGGCGGCGAGCAGATCGTTGTGACATGGGAGGGTGCGCTCGGATCGAACGGCCAGCGCGGCCCGGATCCGCTCCACCTGCGGCAGGAACTCGCGGTACCGGGCGGGGAGCCGGAACCGGTGTTGCGTGACGGCGTCGAGGTAACCCCTCTGCACCTCGAACATGTCGAAGTCGTTCGCGAAGCGCGGCCCGCCGTGCAGCCGTCGGCAGGTCGCGGCGATGCGGGTCAGGTTCGGGCTGTCGTCCAGGTCGCGGTCCTGGAAGGTCCGTCCGTCAATCCATTGGACGACGGCGATGCCATCCTCGGGTTCGCACAGCAGGATCTCGGGACCGACGCCGGCTCGGGCGGCAGCGCCGGCGTTGTGGCACTCGGCCACGCGGTCGATCGCGAGCAGACCGCTCTTGCCCGACGACATCCGGGCGACGACGGGATCACCGGACGACGGGACGATCTTGTAGATCCGGTTGGTCAGCCCGCCCGCCAACGGCTCGACCTGCCAGGAGAGTCGCTGGAATCTCGGCACGCGCCGCAACGCCGCGTCGAGGGCCGCGCGGTCGGACGCGGGCTGCGTGCATCGGGTTCCAGGGGCAGAAGGCGCCGTCGACTGTGCCGTCACACGTCCTCCTCCCGAT
>JAVHVH010000085.1:0-6788 GCA_032160665.1 Pseudonocardiales bacterium | reverse complement strand
GGCGTCGATGAGCCTCTCGGGATCGCGCAGTCCCTCACGGTCGAGGAACTCGGCGAACTGCTTACCGAGGGCCACGGAGTGGTCCAGCATCTGCTCGTCGATCACGGCGACGGCCAGCGCCGGGATGATGGCGACCATCGAATGGACCTTCACCGGCACCACCACACCGTCGGGCGTGACGATGCGGTCATAGAACAGGCCATCAGCGTCGTCCCACATCCCCTGGCGCTGCATGGCGTCACGGATCCCGGCGAAGTGCTCCAGGAACTTGGCGACCAGGTCGAGCCCCGGCCGGCGTCCGGCGCGGTGCAGGATCGCGGCGATCGTCGTCATGGCCAGCGCGTAGGTGGCCATCCAGCCCGTGGCGTCGGCCTGCTCCAGGATGCCCCCGACCGGCAGGTGCGAACGGTCGAGCGGGCCGATGTTGTCCAGCCCGAGGAATCCGCCCTCGAACAGGTTCGACCCGTCGGCGTCCTCCCGGTTGACCCACCACGTGAAGTTGACCAGCAACTTGTCGAACACCCGGCTGAGGAAATCCAGGTCCCGGCCACCGTCGATCGCGAACACCTCGAGCGCCGCCCATGCCTGCACCGGCGGGTTGACATCGCCGAAATCCCACTCGTAGGCGGGCAGGGCACCGTCAGGATGCTGGAACCACTCGCGGCAGACCAGCAGCAGCTGCCGCTTCGCGAAGGCCGGATCGACGTGGGCGAGGGCCACGCAATGGAACGCGAGATCCCAGGACGCGAACCAGGGGTACTCCCACTTGTCCGGCATGGACATCACATCGAAGGCGTCGAAGCTGCGCCACCGGGAGTTGCGCCCGGTGAGCCGCGAAGCCGGAGGAACCGGCTGGCCGGGATCGCCGTCGAGCCAGCGGGCCACGTCGTAGTCGTAGAGCTGCTTGCTCCACAGCATCCCGGCGAAGGCCTGGCGCATCACCATCGCCTCATCCGGTGAAGCCGCCACCGGGGTAAGGCCGGCGTAGAACTCATCGGCCTCCGCGCGCCTCGTCGCGACGACCCGCGCGAAGTCGGATCCAAGAGCTTCGGCGGCGTCGGCGCCAACCCCAGCGGGACGCAGCCGCAGACGCAGTTCCACCGTTGATCCCGGCGCGACGGTGACGCGGTACCAGGCGGCGCACTTGGTGCCTCGACGCGCCGGGTTGACCGTGGCCGCGCCGGACACGACGTGGTCGTTGATCGCGTCCTTCGGGTAACGCGGGGCGGCGCTCACTCCGTACAGGCGCTGCTGGTTCGTTTCGTTGTCGCAGAACAGCAGCGTCGGCCCGGCCCCGTCCGGCCCGGCGCCGGCGAGCAGTTCCAGCTCACCGAGGGAAGGGTGGTTGATCCCGATGGACGCGTCCCCGGTCGCGGCGAGCTCGGGCCTCGGTGCGTCCGGATCCCAGGACCAGGTATTGCGGAACCAGGCCGTGGGCAGCACATGCAGCGTCTCCTCGTCTGGTCCGGCGTTGCTGATCTGCACCGACATCAGCAGGTCGGTGGGACTGGCCTTCGCGTAGTGCACCTCGACGATCCAGTACCGATCCTCGTCGAACACGCCAGTGTCGAGCAGCTCGTACTCCGGGTCGTGCTTACCGCGGCGGCCGTTCTCGGCGCGCAGCTTCTCGTACGGGAACGCCGCCTGCGGATAGTGGTAGCGCCACCGATTCCAGGCATGGCTGGGTACGGCGTCGAGATACCACCAATATTCTTTGACGTCCTCACCGTGGTTCGCCTCGGCTCCGGTCAACCCGAACGGCCGCTCCTTGAGGATCGGGTCGCGTCCGTTCCACAGCGCCAGCGCCAGGCACAGCCGCTGCTCGATGTCGCTGAACCCGGCCAGCCCGTCCTCACCCCACCGATACGCCCGGGACCGGGCGTGATCGTGCGGCAGATAGCTCCACGCCGCACCGTCGGCGCTGTAATCCTCGCGCACCGTGCCCCACTGCCGCTCGCTCAGATACGGCCCCCACAGGTACCACTCGCTCAGCCGTTCGTCGGATCCGGCTCGGTCGAAACTGTCCACCCGCTCCCGCTCAGCGCCGGAATCCTGCGGGCGCGCTGCGCCACCGTCAGGCGACTCACCCCGTGGAATCCCGTGCGTCGTCGCGCTGCCGGTCATAGGCACTCCCCCTTGTCTGGGCGATGGTCACTACCGAACGTCCCGAACGCGATATTGAAGGTCACGCCGTCGATGTGCGAACGCGGACAGCATGCGTCCCCCCAGCAGACGACCTGGACGCGGCTGCGTCAAAGAGACGCCGACGTTGGGGCCAAAGCCGGGCGCTCTGGAGACGGGGGCTGCGCGCCAACCGGATATGGAGCTCACCAATGCTGCCCTCGGCAGCAACAGCTTTCGCTCGCCGTGGGCCTGAGGTCAGCTCCTTATGCAGGTGTCAGTCATCAACCCTTGGAAGGAGCATCAACGTGAGCAAGACACAGGATGTACATGCGGCGGTAGAGGCCGAGCTGCGCTTCGACCCGCTCTTGGACGCCACGGACATCGCGGTCAAGAATCTCGGCGGAGAGGTCGCGCTCAATGGCAAGGTCCCCAGCTACCCGCAGTACCTCGAGGCCGCCGCGGCGGCACGTCGGGTGGCTGGCGTGAAGAAGGTACACAATCATCTCGAGGTGCTTCTGCCTGACGCGGACTATCGGTCAGACGCGGCGTTGACCACGGCTGCGAACAACGCCCTGGCCTGGGACATCGTCGTGCCCCCCGATGTCGAGGCGGGAGCCAAGGACGGCAACGTCACGCTCGTCGGTACCGTGCAGTTCGGTGCCCAGCGAGACGCGGCGTTCCATGCCGTGGCCGGCCTCACCGGCGTTCGCAACATCACGAACAACATAGACATCGTCGTGGACGCGGACCCGGTCGACGTGACGATCAGGGTCCAGGACGCTCTGGACCGGTGGTCGCTGATTGCCGACGACAGCGACGTCCGCATCGACACCGACCACAACTTCGTCACGCTCGCGGGGCACGTCCGCACCTGGGCCGAGCATGACGCGGTGGTCGACGCCGCGTGGATGGCGACAGGCGTCACCTACGTGCAAGACGACCTGTTCATCACGGGATAGCCCTGACGGCCGTCGACTGGTGGGCCCCAGCCTCGTTCCGCGGGCTGGGACCCACCAGCATGTCGTTGTCCGCGCGCATAGCACGCTGATCACGGGCAGGTCAGGACACTCCCCACGGCGCTTGCCTACGCCGCCTCCGTTGATCTGCTGGCCGGACGCATGGCGGCCGCTGAGGGCGCGCTGTCCGAGGCGCGTGGGAACGCCCTCGCTAGCGCGAACGGGCGGTGTCCTCGGTTCGACTCTGCCGGTCACTGCCTTGATCGTTGCGTGGCGAGATCGCGCGACGGAGGTTCCCGGCAGCGGACTCGCCGTTCAGGCTCAACTCGCTCGCCACGTCTGTCGGAAGCTCGGTGTCACCTCGCGCGCCCAGTTGGCGCGCCTGCTGCTTGAGCACGAGCAACGAGACCCAACTCGACCTGCACGGTCGGCGAATGTTGCCCGGGTTCTGGCCTGGGGCAAGTGCGCGATGCGAAGCCGCGGCCGATAGAGCCATTGGCCATGGCACTTGGTGGACTCGCCGCAATGCCAGCGACGATGGGCGTATCGGCCTGGAAGCACGACAGTTTCGCGGCAGTCGAGAGGCCTGTCGAAGCTCTTTCGCCGGACGCTCGGCGTGAGTGTTCGGGTCGGGCGGCCGGGCGTCGTCATCAACCACAGAGGAGATAGAGATGTATCGCTCAATATCGGGATCGTTGGCACTGCGCGGGGTTCTTGCCGTCGCCGTCGGGCTGGTCTCGGTCATCTGGCCGGGCGTGACACTGGCGGCCGTTGTCGTCCTTTTCTCGGTCTACGCGTTCATCGATGCCGGGATTCAGGCTGCGCGGGCATTCAGCAGTGCGAGCGCTGGGCCGGTATTCGGTCATTTACTCCTCGGGCTGTTGGATCTGGCAGCTGGCGTGGTTGCTCTCGCTTGGCCGGGTATCACCGCGCTCGCGCTGGTGCTGCTTATCGCGGTCTGGGCCTTCGCCACAGGATTCCTTGAGATCGCGGCTGCCTTTGGTGACGGCGAGACGGCTGGGCTGCGCGCGTACTTCGTCCTCGGCGGCCTCGTGTCGATCGCGCTCGGCGTCGTCTTGTCGGCCAGCCCGGACATCGGCGCGGTCAGCCTCGCCCTAGTCTTCGGGCTCTTCGCGATCGTCTACGGCGTGTCCCAACTGGTCCTGGCTGCTCAGGCCCGCAACGCCGGCGGAGACCTCAAGGCCGTGATGCAGCCTGCGGCCTGATCGCGGGCGGACAGCCCGAAGCTCCCATCTGATAACACGATGCCCGCAACCGGAAAGGAAGTATCGACGATGAAGGCACTGTCTGAACAGCTAAGTGATCTCTCTGATCGAGCAAAGAAGACCGAGGACGTGATTGCCGCTGCGCGGACGAAGAACCGCGAGCAGCTCGAAAGCGAGCGGACACAGCTGAAGGCGTCGATCGCGGACGGCAATGCCAAGGTCAAGGAGTCCGCGGCGGCCGCGAAAGGCAAGGCGGACCGCTGGTGGAGCGAGACCCGCCTGTCGGTGGACGAGCGGTTCACCGCGCTGCGGGCAAGGGCAGACGAGCGTCGGACGGAGCGCGATATCAAGAAGGCCGAACACCACGCGGACGAGGCGGAGCAAGACGCCGCTGACGCGCTCGACTTGGCCCTCTATGTCCTCGACCAGGCCGAATGCGCCGTCATCGATGCGGCGATCGCGCGGTCCGACGCAGACGCCCTCGCGCAGCAGGGCTAGACACACCGGCGCCCACTCGGCGCTCGATAGCAGCCAACCAGCGTGGTTGGTCTTCTGGGATAGGGCGTACGAAGCGCCTGCCAAGCCCTTGACCCCGGCCTTGGCAGGCAGACTCATCACGCCGGCCGCATGACACACGGAGGCACCCACGATGGTCACACCCATCCCCCCGGCGGGACCTTCCGACGTCCCGTCGGACCAGCAAGAAAAACCCGAGCCGGCGAAACACATCACCGGCGCTGCCGGCCCGGCCAATCCGCTGGCCGATGGCGTGCAGCCTGCGCAGCCGGACGGGAGCCGACAGCACCCGGTCGTCGCGGCGACACAGGCGCAGCGGGCTGCGGACATTCAGCTGCGGATCGCGGATTGGATCACCACGTTCGCGGGGTCGATGCCATTCGTCTACATTCACGTGGCAGTGTTCGCGATTTGGATGTTGTTCATCGAGTCCAAGCCGTGGCCGATGCTGACCCTCGTCGTCTCGCTGGAGGCGATCTTCCTGTCCACGTTTGTCATGATCGGCCAGAACCGGCAAGCGGACTTCCAACAGGCCAAGGCGGATCACGACTTCAACGAACAAGAGCTTGAGCTCAAGACGAACACGGAACTGACCCGCGAGATCCATACGCTCACTGCCGAACTGCATCGTCGGCTGCTATGACGTGTCTCCTAGTCGGCGGCCCAGATAGGGGCCGCACCGAGGACGAGGCCCGCCACGGTAAAAGACGGCGTGTTGTCGTATCTAGTTGTCAGGCCGCGCCAGTGCTTGAAGCCGTTGAAGGCGCCTCGATGACGTTGCGCCCGCGGTAGGCGGTGCGGTCGTAGCTGACCGGCGGCCGCCGGGCCTGTGTTCCCTAGATTGTGCCCGGAATCAATCTGCTGGACGTACCTCTGACGACGAACGTGGTCCCGGTGTAGCCGCCGGATCATCTCGGCCGTCGGTCGCTTTCCGTCGTGGTCGGGATGGTGGCGGTAGCAAAGCAGGAACTGACTGCCGGCGGCCTGATGGTTACCTATGCGCCGGCAGCTGGGTTCATGGCAGCTGTTCCTCCTGATCATGTGGTAGCAGTCGCGACCGCGTCGATGACACCGAACTCGGTGAGGTCCGAGCCGAATCCCGACCAGAACGCGTAGTACGGTCGGGACTGGTTCGCGATGCCGGTATGGGCGGCCAGCGAGTGGCCGGGCGTCGGCGCATTGGCCCAGGAGGCGATTGCAGCGACGACGATGACGGCGCCGCAGGCGAGACCCGCCACCCGCCAAGGTCTGGGCCATCCTCTCGACCGGGCGCCTGTTGCAGGCGGCGGTGGCGTAACCGTCGCGCGGGCTAACTCGGCGCGGGCAGCCAGTGCGCAGCCTTGGAGCGGAGTTCGGTGGCTTGGGTCGACAGAACCAGCGCGGAGATACCGAACGCGACGCTGTACAGCCCGAACACGATCGCGAGCGATTCGGCACCGATGTCGGGCCGAATGAACAGGACGACGGCGAGCGCGACGGACACGATGCCACCGAGCAGCCACAGCGCCCGCTCGCCGGCTCGCTCGCCGCTCCTGAATGTCAGGCGGAGTTCGAGCACTCCGGCGAGGTGACCCCGCGGCGACCGGCACGCGGAGCTGCACATCGCCGATGGTGACCACGGCTGCGCTCGTGGCTGTCCCGGCGCAGCGGGCGGCGGCGCGCAGTCGCGCGAGCATTCCTCGATGTCGAACGGTTCGCTGACATAGTGGTCAGCCCCGAGGATCAAGCGCCGCGACTTTGTGGTTGACCCCTAGTTGGCCGGGTAGCACCAGCAGCGGAGCATCTGTTTGCTGGCGGATCGGCGACCCGAGTGCGACACATTGCTTCCAACGACCTCGTCGGCTGTTCACGCGCCCCGTCGGCGAGATGCGCATGACCTGCTGAAACGCGCCCTGTCGCATGGTCACCGCACATGTCGACCGAGCACCACTGCGATCCACGACCCGTCGACCACCGTCGGGTTGAT
>JAVHVH010000073.1:0-4810 GCA_032160665.1 Pseudonocardiales bacterium | reverse complement strand
CGCGTAGGCCGGCCAGGAAGGCCTCGACGCCGACGTAGGCGCCGAGCTGCTTGAGCACGCTCGCCCCCTTCGCGTAGGTGATGCCGTCGAAGTTGACCTCGGCGGTCTGCACGTCTGGGGCGTCCGTCGCGATCGGATGGGTCGACGGGAGCTGGTCCTGGCGGTAGGCCCAGGTCTTCTCGACGTTGGCGAACGTGGCCCACGCGTCCGTCCACCGCGTCGCCCTGGTCTGGCACAGGATCGAGGCGTAGGTGGCGAATGACTCGTTGAGCCACAGATCGTCCCACCAGCGCATCGTCACGAGATCGCCGAACCACATGTGGGCCATCTCGTGCAACAGGGTCTCGCCCCGGCGCTCGTAGCGGGCGTCGGTGACCTTGCTGCGGAACACGTAGTCCTCGCGGAACGTCACGCAGCCGGCGTTCTCCATCGCGCCGGCGTTGAACTCCGGGACGAAGAGCTGGTCGTACTTGTCGAAGGCGTACCGGGTGCCGAAATTGGCGTGATACCAGTCGAAGCCCTGCTTGGTGACCTCGAACAGGTTGTCCGCGTCGAGGTGCCGAGCGAGGCTCTGCCGGCACCACAGGCCGAGGTCGATCCCGTCGTGGTGGTCGGTGACCACGTGGTACGGGCCCGCGACGATCGCGGTGACGTACGGGCTCATCAGCGCCGTGGTGGCGAAGTGCAGCTGCTTGCCGGCGCGCAGCTCCTCGACCCGTTCGACCCGGCCGTTGGAGGCGACCTGCCAGTGCTCGGGGGCCGTGACGTGGAACGTGAACGGCGCCTTGAGATCGGGCTGGTCGAAGCAGGCATAGACCCGCTTGGCGTCCGCGGTCTCGAACTGCGAATACAGGTAGACCTCGCCGTCGAGCGGGTCAACGAAGCGGTGCAGGCCCTCGCCGGTGTTGGTGTAGCGCAGGTCGGCGTCGACGACCAGGGTGTTGTCGTCGGCGAGGCCGGTGATGGTGATGCCGTCCTCTGGTGCGTAGCCCGAGACGTCGACGTCGGCGCCGTTGAGCGTGACCGAGTGCAGCTGGTCGGCGATCACGTCGATGAACGTCTCGGCGCCCGCACGGGCGGTGAATCGGACGGTCGTGGTGGAGCGGAAGATCCGGTCCGACGGCTTGCCGCCGCCATCGGTGAGGTCGAGGACGACGTCGTAGGACTCGACCTGCAACAGCTCAGCACGGGCGCGGGCGTCGTCGCGGGTGAGGTTCGGTACAGGCACGTACTCACTCCTTGTAAGAGCGCTGGCTGGTATGGGCGCTGACTGTTCATGCGTCCTGCGCCGGCCGGATCGCGGCGGGCACTTTGCGAGAAGTCTTTCACGTTTGCCTGGCCCCCCGGGTTCCTGGATACGGTGACCTCATGCGCGAAGGTGACGAAGTTCCCGATTTCGAACTGCCCGACCAGGACGGGACGATGCGATCGCTGTCCGGCCTCCTGGCCGACGGTCCGGTGGTCCTGTTCTTCTATCCGGCCGCGATGACGGTGGGCTGCACGAAGGAGGCCTGCCACTTCCGCGACGTCGGTGCGGAGTACGAGGCGGCTGGAGTGCAGCGGGTGGGAATCAGCCCGGACAGCGTCGCCCGACAGAAGCAATTCGCCGGCCGGCACTCCTTCGACTACCCGCTGCTTTCCGACGTCGGCGGGACGGTCGCCGACCGGTTCGGGGTGAAGCGAAGCGGGTTGTTCGGCAAGCTCGGGCCCGTCAAGCGCTGGACGTTCGCGATCGGCAAGGATGGCAAGCTCGTCAAGGTGATCCACAGCGAGGTCAACATGAACGTGCACGCCGACGAGGCGTTGAGCGCGTTGCTCGCCATCTGAGGCTCTGCGCCCCGGCGGGTTCCTGAGCGCCCGTCGTCGGGGCGGCCACGTTTTCGGTACGGTTGTTGATGTGACTACTACCGCCGAGCGTCCGATCGTCGACTTCTACTTCGATCCGCTGTGCCCTTTCGCCTGGGTCACCTCCCGCTGGATCCTCGAGGTCGAGAAGCAACGTCCGATCGAGCTCAACTTCCGGGTCATGTCGCTCTCGGTGCTCAACGAGGACCGCGAGAACCTGCCCGAGGCGTACCGGGAGATGCTCGGACGCGGCTGGGGCCCGGTCCGGGTTTGCATCGCCGCCGAGCAGGAGTACGGCACCGAGGTCCTGCGCGACCTGTACACCGCGTTGGGGACGAGGCGGCACAACGACGAGCGCGATTTCGATCGGGAGTTGATCGTGGAGGCGCTGTTGGAGGCCGGCCTGCCGGAGACGCTCGCCGACGCCGCCGACTCGACCGAGTACGACGAGGCGCTGCGGAAGTCGCACCACCAGGGCATGGACCCGGTCGGCATGGAGGTCGGCACTCCGACCATCCACATCGACGGCGTCGCGTTCTTCGGTCCGGTGCTCACCCGGATTCCCCGAGGCGACGAGGCGGTCACGGTATGGGACGGTGCGCGTCTCCTCGCCGCCTACCCGTATTTCTTCGAGCTCAAGCGCACCCGCACCGAAAGTCCTCGCTTCGACTGAGCAACCGGCCGATCGTTTCTTACCGCGTTGCCCGTGCGGTTAAGCGCGCTCCTACGCACGGTGAAGTAGGGTCGGCTCGCCGGACGACGCATACCCCCCTTGCGTCGTCCGGCCCAGCATCTCCGGGCGTTTTCAGCACACTTCAGGGTGTTCGCCAGGTCGTGGCGCCGGCTGGAGGACGATGACGCGGTGACCTTCCACAGATACGTGGCGCTCGGCGACAGCCAGACCGAGGGGCTGCTCGATCCGGACGGTCGCGGCGGCTACCGCGGATGGGCCGACCGGTTCGCCGGGTTCGTCGCGCTGACCAACCCCAGCCTGCGCTACGCCAACCTGGCGGTCCGGGGCCGGCTGATCGGACAGATCCACGAGGAGCAGGTCGACCCCGGTCTCGCGATGCGGCCCGATCTCGTCACGGTCATGGGCGGGCTGAACGACCTGCTGCGGCCGTCCTTCGAACTGGACGAAGTACTGGGGCATTTCGACGCGACGCTGTCCGCATTCGGCGGCGCGACGGTCCTGACCAACACCTTCCCGGACATCGCCGCCGTGGCCCCGCTGTTCCGGCGGCTGGGCCCGCGGATGGACGCGCTCAACACCGGCATCCGCGAGGTCGCCGCCGCGCGCGGAGCCCTCGTCGTCGACTTCGCCGCGCACGGGACGGGCACCGACCCGCGGGTCTGGAGCCCGGACCGCATCCACGCGAACCCGGTGGGCCACGCCCTGATCGCCGCCGCCTTCGCCCACACCCTCGGGCTGCCAGGCTACGAGGACTGGGCGCAGCCGCTACCGGCCCGTCCACCCGTCGGCCGAGCGGTGCGCGTCGGCACCGAACTCCGGTGGGTGGGCGGCACGGTGGCGCCGTGGATGTGGCGGCGGGCCCGCGGCCGCTCGTCCGGCGACGGCATCAGCGCCAAACGCCCCCGGCTGGTGCCTGTTGCCCCGCTGTTCCACATCGTCGCCCCGGGGGAGTGGGCGCAGGCCGTGGCCGCCGGCGAGCATCGACCGGAGTCCCTGGCGCGGGAGAACTTCGTCCACTTCTCGTTCGCCCATCAGGTGGCCGCTACGGCCAACCTGCGCTTGCGCGACGAACCGGAGCTCCTCGTGATCGAGGTCGACGCCACGGCCGTCCCATCCGACGTGGTCGTCGAGGACAGCTATGGCAGCGGTACGGAGTTCCCGCACGTCTACGGGCCCGTGCCAGTGTCCGCGGTCGTGGCCGCGCACGTGTTGACGCGGGGACAAGGCGGGGACTGGGTGTTCAGTCGAGATCGCGCAGCCGCCGCTGCATCGCCGGGTCGCTGACCCACCACGGCGCGTCGCGTTCGGCCAGCGGCGGCGGCGTCTCGTCGTCCTCGGGCCGCAGGCCCTGTCGTGCCGCTCGTTCGGCTTCGAGGACGGCGTCCACCCGGGCCGCGTCCCTGGCATCCGCGCGCACCCAGCGGCGATAGACGAGTACCAGGAACGGCAAGTCGATCAGCTCGGCGATGCACCACAGGATCGCGCCGGCCACTCGCTGGTCGTGCAGCGCGTTCGGCGTCCACGAATGACGATCCCGGTGGTCGAACCAGGACGTCACCAGCCCCTGATGCAGGCGCAGGATCACGCCCGGCAGGGCGTCCAGCACCAACTCGAACGACCCGATCGCCAACGACAGACCGACGGCCAACGACGACGCTGTCTCGTCGAGGCCCACCAGGGGCAGGACCATGAGTCCACCGACGACGAGCAGCGCGACCTGAAGTCCCCAACCGGCGGGCGTCCAGGTGATGGCCCACCCGGGCAGCGGTCCGAAGAATAGGAAGGCCGACAGCAGCGGGACGAGCGCCGGTCCCACGAGCGGATTGCCGACAACGCGGCAGAACCGCGACTGCAGGATCCGCTCCACCCGCCCGCTCGGCCCTGACACCGCGCGGGCAAGCTGCACCGGGTGGCCGGACAGGAGCAGGATCGGCACGACCAGCCACAGCGTCAGGACCTGGGACGTCCATACCCAGTAGAGCGAGCTCGCGTAGACCTGCGGAAAGCCGCAGCTCGTCCACGCGAGCAAAGCCAGGCCCAGCCCGAAGAGCATTGACCGGCCGACCGGCCACGTGTGGCCGAGGCGACGCACTCCCAGGACGTAGGCCACGGCGAGCAGGACGACGATCACGACGGCGATCGGCTGCACCGTCCACTGCGACAGCAGCGACGCGGGTGCGGGCCGGCCGAGCGAATCGATCACGCCCCCATGATCCCCGCAGTGAAATGATGCGCGCATGCGCGTCTACCTCGGCAGTGACCACGCCGGCT
>JAVHVH010000068.1:0-15829 GCA_032160665.1 Pseudonocardiales bacterium | reverse complement strand
CCTTGGTGGCCTTGGTGGCCTTGGTGGCCTTGGTGGCCTTGGTGGCCTTGGTGGCCTTGGTGGCCTTGGTGGCCTTGGCGGTGTGGGTCTTGGCCGTGTGGGTCTTGGCCGTGTGGGTCTTGGCCGTGTGGGTCTTGGCCGTGTGGGTCTTGCCCGCATGCGCGTGGGTCGACGGGTTGTGCGGTCGGCTCGGGGTGCTGGCCGGGCTCGCGGACGCGACCGCAGCAGGAATCCCAACGATCATCGCGATGAAACCGATGATCGCGATGATCGTGATGGGACGGCGGCTGGACATCTGCGCGTCTCCTCGAGGATGCGTGACGTCGGTGTTATCGGCCCAGAAATGCGGCTGGGGCACCAACTAACGTGGATCTTACCTCACCGGCGGCCGTTCGCCCGTCTGGAACCAATAGGAAATTTGCGACGTTCCGCATTTCGACGACGAGCGGGCGCGATCGGCAGAAGACCGCGCCAGCAACCACCTGAGCCGTACTCATCCAGCGGTCGATCTTGACCTCAGCGGCCTGATCAAGCCGTCGAAGTGGTCGTCAGAACCGCCATTCCTCCGTGTTGATCACGCCTAGACGTTGCCTGGGGCGACCCCAATTCCTGCGCACGCACGGCAGGCTGACCCTGAGTTCGCTTCGGGCCGATACAAGGGGCGGTTCAGCGGCTTCCCTGATGTGGCGGGAGCGCGAACGCTGCGAGGCTTCGCGGCATGATCACGATCGAATCGCTCACCAAGAGGTTCGCCACCTTCACTGCAGTGGACGACGTCTCCTTCACCGCCCGGCCCGGTCGCGTTACCGGGTTCCTGGGACCGAACGGTGCCGGCAAGTCGACCACCATGCGGATGCTCGTCGGCCTCACCTCCCCCACGTCCGGATCCGCGACCGTCAACGGTCGGCGCTTCGCCGAGTTGCCCAACCCGGGTCGCGAGGTTGGCGTTCTGCTCGACGCCTCGGCGCAGCACGCCGGGCGCACCGGCCGCGAAATCCTCAGGGTCGCGCAGCGGACGATGGGCCTACCGCCCGACCGCGTCGCGGAACTCCTTGATCTCGTCAGCCTCACGACCACCGAGGCCGAACGCCGGGTCGGCAACTACTCCCTCGGCATGCGGCAGCGGCTCGGCATCGCAACGGCGCTGCTCGGCGAGCCGCACGTCCTGATCCTCGACGAACCGGCGAACGGCCTGGACCCGGCCGGCATCCGCTGGATGCGTGACCTGCTGCGCGGATTCGCCGACCGGGGAGGCACCGTGCTGCTCTCCTCACACCTGCTGCACGAGATCGAGATCATCGCCGACGACATCGTGGTTATCGGCAACGGCCGGATCGTCGCCCAGGGCACGAAGTCCGAACTGCTCCACGCTGCCGGGACGATCGTCCGGGCCGATCAGCTCGGCAGCCTCGAGGACGCGCTCGTCGCCTCCGGGCTGACGGCCACACGGTCCGACGACGGTGCCCTGCGCACCGACGCCGACCCGGCCGTTGTCGGGACCATCGCACTCCGGGCCGGAGTCGCCCTGACCGAGCTACGCACCGCCGACGGCGCCGGCCTCGAGGAAATGTTCCTCGAGCTCACCGCCGACACCCAACGAGAAGGAGCAGTGGCATGACCGCCGTCGCCGTAGAGACCATTCGCAGCCCGCGAACCGCCGTGGACGAGGTGCCGCTTCGGCGCGTCGCCGCAGTGGAGTTGCGCAAGATGTTCGACACCCGCTCCGGGTTCTGGCTGATGGCGAGCATCGTCATCGCCGAGGTCATTGCGACCGGGGCGGTCATCATCTTCGCCGAGGACCGCGACCTGAATTACTCCACGTTCGGCGCCGCCATCGGTTTCCCGATGGCGGTGATCCTGCCGATGATCGCAATCCTGTCGGTCACCAGCGAATGGAGCCAGCGCAGCGGCTTGACGACGTTCACCCTGGTCCCCCAGCGCAGCCGCGTGATCGTGGCCAAGGCCGCGTGCGCGGTTGGCGTCGGAGTCGCGTCGATGCTCGTCGCGTTCGCCGTCGGCGCGCTCGGCAACATCCTGGGTTCGACCGTCCGCGGTATCACCCCGGTGTGGGACGTGTCGTTGTCGGACGCCGCGCTGATCGTGTTGGCGAACGTTCTGGGCCTGCTGACCGGCTTCATGCTCGGCGTGCTGATCCGCAACTCCGCGGGTGCCATCACCGCGTACTTCGCGTACTCGTTCGTGCTGACCACGCTGTCGGAGTTGCTCGCGCAGAACCAGCAGTGGTTCGCGGACCTGCGCCCGTGGGTCGACGTCAACTTTGCGCAGGCCGCACTGTTCGACGGATCGCTGACTGGCGAGCAGTGGGCGAACGTCGGCGTGACGGGGCTGACCTGGCTGGTGATTCCACTCGCGATCGGCCTCCGGATCGTCCTACGGTCCGAGATCAAGTAGGTCCGCACCCCCGCCAACTGCTGTCGGCGCGCGGGACCGTCCAGATGCTCGGAGCGCGATGCGGGGCACAATTCATTCGTGACCGGGACCGACGACTTGCCACTCGATCCTGCTATTGCGGGGTGGAGCGTCCGGGTACTGCCCAACAGCGAGCCGACCACCATTCTGGAGGCGCGCGCGCAGGCGCGGAGGGAGAACGCCCGGGCCCTTGCCGGCCTGAGCCCGCTGCTCGTGCCGGCGAGCGAGATCGATGACGTAATCCCCGCGGATTCAGATGATCCGGCGATCACGATCCGGGTCCTGCGCCCGGCGCGGTTGCCGGGTGGCACGGACATCGACACCGACCCTCTGCCCACGGTCGTCTACTTCCATGGCGGCGGCTGGATGCTGGGTGATCTCGACACCCATCTGGGACATGCGCGGCGGATCTGTTCCCAGGTCCACGCTGTCGTGGTTTCCGTCGGCTACCGGCTCGCCCCCGAGCACCGCTTCCCGGCCGCGTTCGACGACTCGGTACGCGCCACGAATTGGGTGGCCGAGCGCCTGGCCGACTTCGGCGGCACCGACACGCTCGTCGCGGCCGGGGACAGTGTCGGCGGGCAGCTCGCGGCGTCGGTGGCAATCGCCCGCCGCAACGCCGGGCTACCGCTGTCGGCCCAGCTGCTGCTCTACCCGGTCACCGATGTCGCCGGCCGCTATAACGACGACGACATCAACGCCCGGTACATGTCCCGCGCATCGGCATATCAGCGGTTCGGCCTGACCCTCGACACCATGGCGACCTTCGCCCGCGCCTACGTCGACGAGAGCGACGCGACCGACTGGCGGGTGTCACCGAAGCGCGCGGCCGAGCTGCACGGGGTAGCGCCCGCGGTCATCCACACGTCGACGCTGGACGTGCTGCGTACCGAGGGAAATTTCTACGCCGACGCGCTCGCCGCGGCCGGGGTCGACGTCATCGCGCGTGAGCACCCATCGCTGAACCACTCGTACTTCGGACTGGGTGGCGTGTCCGCGGTCGCCGACGCTGCGGCAGCGCAAGCGGCCGAGGACCTGCTCGACATCCTCGCGCGGCACTGATCATTGGAAGAGGCGACGGTGAGAGGGCCGGACGGTCACCGGCCGGTGACGATCTCGCGGATCGTCGCGAGCGGCACCTTCGGACTGCCGTCGGCCCGCAAAAGCCCGTTCGTCTCGAGCCCGGTATCGCGGAACTGGGTGTAGCAGAATCCGGCCAGGAACGGACTCGCGCGCACGGCATCGAACAGTCGGCGCAGGCGCTCGGCAAACTCTTCCTCTGACTGCACGGTGGCGTAGCCCCATCCCGCGCGTTTCGGGGCCATCGAGATGCCGCCGAACTCGGTGAGCATGACCGGAACGCCGCCGGACGCGACCGCGCGGCGCTGTGTTGCCGTCACCGACAGATTCCGCCCCGCCGCCCCCCGTCGGCCCTCCCGTAGCCGCGCCATACCCCGCTGCGAGCCGTACCGTTGGCGCAGCACCGCCGGCCGCTTCGCGTAGTCGTGCACGCCGAGGATGTCACTGTCGACGTGCTCCCACCCCTCGTTGGACAGCACCGGGCGGCTGGGGTCGAGTGCGCGGGTCAGCTCTGCAAGCGACCGCGCGAAATGTTGCTGCGCCGGGTCCGTGGCGATCTCCTCGACGCCCCAGCTCTCGTTGATCGGCACCCAGGCGACGACCGATGGATGGCTGCGGTACCGACGTACGAGCTGAACCCACTCATTGGTCAGCAGCGTCACCGCACGTGCGCTGAACCGGTAGGCCGCCGCCGTCTCGGACCACACCAGCAGCCCGAGTCGGTCGGCCCAATACAAGAAACGAGGGTCCTCCGCCTTCTGATGCATCCGCACCGTGTTGAACCCCATTGCCTTGGCGAGCTCCACTTCGGCCCGCAGTTCCTCCGAGCCGGTCGTGGCCAGGTGGGTCTCGGGACGGTAGCCCTGGTTCAGCACTGCGTGCAGGTGGTACGGCCGATCGTTGAGCAGAAATGCGCCGCCGCTGGCCGTGACCGTCCGGAATCCCAGGTAGCTGCGAACGTCGTCAATCACGGCTCCGGACGCGTCCCGCAGCAACACGTGGACGTCGACGAGCACGGGCCGCTCCGGGCTCCACAGGAGCCGGTCGCGTTCGTTCGCGGCTCGCAGCACCGGCACACGCACGTCGAATGCCGTCGTCCGGTCGGCCGCGTCAGCCGACTCCGTGGCCAGCACCGTTTCGCCGAAAGTTATCGCCACCTCGATGGTGAGCCCGGGCGACGGCGTGCGCGCGAGCGCGATCTCGGCGTGCACGCTCGACGCCGCGACGTTCGGTGTCCACGCCACGTCCGCGATGTGCTGCGCCGGAACGGTCTCAGACCACACGCTCTGCCAAATGCCGCTGGTGCGCTCGTAGAAGATCCAGTGCGGACGTTCTTGCCGGTCCTGCTTACCGCGGGGTTGTTCGAGGTCGTGCGGGTCGTCCTCGGCGCGGACGACGATCACATGCTCCTCGGCTTCAGACGACAGCGCGTCGGTGACGTCGGCGGTGAATGGCGACTGCCCGCCGACGTGGCCGGCGACGTGCTGCCCGTCGCACCAGACATCGGCGCGGAAGTCCACCGCGCCGAAGTGGACGAGCACCCGCGCGCTGCCGTCGTGGTGCCCTGCGAGCAGCGCGTGCGGCACCTGCCGTCGGTACCAGACGACTGGATGGAAGCCACGCTCGCCGATGCCCGATGCGGGTGCCTCGGGCGGGAAGGGGACAGTGATCTCGCGAGTGAAGGCCGCAGCCCGGGCGGGCTCGTACCAGCGCTCTGCACGACCTTGCTCGGCATCGTCGAACGCGAACCCCCACTGACCGTCGAGGCTTTGCCATTGGGCGCGCCGCAGGAGTGGACGCGGGTACGAACCGTCTTGCTCGCTGAACGTCACCGGCCGCCTTCCGTCATGGAGTTCGTCTCAGCATGTCGAACGCGCTCGGCGACCGCTCGCGCGGGATGGGCCGCAAGATCATGCCAAACCAAGGATCTTGCACCCGCCACCGCGTACGGTGGGGCGGCACCGCCGTCCTCGGCAGTGCCGAAGATGGCGGACGCTGCGGGGGGCATGATCTCCGCGTCGGCTCCGCCGGATGCCTACGCGCGACGCGCGGCGGCCGATAGAAGCTCGGAAAACCGTTTCGAAGGGCGGCTGCCATCGTGCGTGCACGGCTGCACAAGCAAACAACGAGCCGGGTTGCCGCGGCATTAGCCGCCGCGCTGGCGCTGCTCATTGCTCCGGCGGCGCCGGCGCAAGCCGCGAGCACCAACCCGATCGCCGGGCCGTGGGGCGTCTACACCGGAGCCGCCGACGGCGTGTACCCCGCCTACCAGTCCGCCAGTGGTACCCAGAGGTACCTGCTCGGCAAGGTCGCGCGGAAGGCCCGGGTGCGCTGGTTCACCTCGTCCATCGCGCGCCGCGACATCCGTGGGAAGGTGCACGACTACGTCGTCCAGACGCAGAACGGCAACCCGAACGTCGTCGTGCTGATGGCGGTCTTTCGGCTGTGGCCGAACGGTGAGCGGAACAAGGGCATACCGCTCAGCGCTGCCGATCAGCAGGCGTACCGCGACTGGGTGGACGCCGCCGCGCGGGGTATCGGATCGGCGCGCGTTGCGCTGATGCTGGAACCCGATCTCGCTGTCGCGTACAACGGGTGGCGGCCGTCCGTACGCTTCAACCTCGCCAAGTACGCCGCCCGGACCTTCAGCGCGCTGCCGCGGACGAGCGTGTACATCGACGGTGGGGCCGCCGACTGGCTCACGCCGGGCAAGGCGGCGTCCATGCTGCGTGCGGCCGGTGTCGGGCTGTCCCGGGTTCGCGGCTTCGCGCTCAACGCGACGCACTACACCTCGACGCCGAGCAACATCGTCCACGGTCGGCAGATCGCTTCCGCGCTGGCCACGGCCGGCATCACGAGCAAGCACTTCGTCGTCAACACCTCGGACACCGGCCAACCGTTCACCTGGTCGCAGTACTGGGCGGCGCACCCGAACGGCAGCTTCGACAATGCCGAGACCTGCCCGACCAAGTCCTCGCACCGCTGCGTCACGCTCGGCGCGCCGCCGACCTGGGACATCGCCCATTCGCCGCAGCAACTCTCGCCGTCCGTTCGGACGATGGCGCTGCGCTTTTGCGACGGCTACGCATGGCTGGGCCGGCCGTGGTTGACGAATCAGGCGTCCCCGTTCAACCTGCAGCGCACGCTGCAGATCGCGCGCACCACGCCGTTCTGACGACGTGGTGCGGTGCCGGGGGCGAACGTCAAGGTCGTGCCGACGATGCTCGGTCGCGGAGCGCGACCATGGCTGTTTCACGCGGCAGCCAGCCGGCGAACATGACGATCGACAGCAACGGCGCGACGACAACGCCGGGAACCAGGTGAGCTACCGCGACAACCGGCCGTCGCCGAGATGAGCTCAGCGAGCGGGTTCACGCGTCGGCGAGACACGGGTACGGTTGCTAATCGATGCGCACGCGCGTGCTGTCGCTGCTGATCCGCCCGATGTCCCGCATCTCGCGTCGTGGATCGTGGTCGCCGTCGCGTTGATCGTGGGGTGATGCTCGTGGTGTACCCGCTGCACCGTATCCCGCAGGAGATCTCTCGGGGGCTGGGCGATCTCGTCCCGCCTTCATCGGACCTCGTTGCCGATGATCCGCAGGCTCCGGCGGCGCTCACGATCGTGCTGGCCCGCGATCGCGAGGGGATGGCGAGCGCCGTTGAGCAGTAAGGAGTTGCGCGTGCTGGCCCAGGAACAGGCCGCGTTGCGTCGCGTCGCCACGCTGGTGGCGCGCGGGGTATCGCCGGATGAGGTGTTCGCGGCGGTCACCGAGGAGGTCGGCCGGCTGCTTTCCGTCGAATACGCGCACCTGGGCCGCTTCGAGTCGGACGCGACGATCACCATCCTCGCCGCTTCGGGCCGGACAATCGATCTATTTCCGGTTGGCCGCTCCTGGAACCTTGGCGGGAACAACATCAGCACGCTGGTCTTTGAGACCGGCCGTGCGGCCCGGATGGACAGCTTTACCGATGCCTCCGGGCCGCTCGGTGTCGCAGCCCGCGAGGACGGGGTCGGCTCAGGCGTGGCGACGCCGATCATCGTCGAGGGTCAGCTCTGGGGGGTGATGGCCGCCGGTTCGGTTCTGGAGCAGCCATTGCCGGCCGACACCGAGGCGCGCCTCGCCTCGTTCACGGAGCTGGTGGCGACGGCGATCGCGAACGCGGAGAGCCGCGCCGAGCTGGCCCGACTGGCCGAGGAGCAGGCAGCGTTGCGCCGGGTCGCAACGCTGGTCGCGCGCGGGACGCCGCCGGAGAGGATGTTCGCGGCGGTCACGGAGGAGGTCGGACGGCTGCTCGGCACACACCTGGCCGGGATGGCCCGTTACGAGAGCGACGACACGGTGACCGTCTTGGCTACCTGGGCCGCCGAGGACGAACCCGGCGGCGCCCACCCCCTGGTTCCGGGTCCGTGGCCGCTCGACGGTGGCGATGTGGCCTCGATGATCTGGAAGACGGGCCACCCCGTCCGAATAGACGATTACGACGGCGTTCCCGGGCGCATCGCCGCATTCGTTCGAGACGAGCTCGGGATCAGCGCCTCGGTCGCCAGCCCCATCGTCGTCGAAGGGCGGGTGTGGGGTGCTCTATTCGTCCACTCGAAGCAGACCCACCAGCCGTTCCCCCGCGACGTCGAATCGCGTCTCACGGCCTTCACGGAACTCGTCGCCACGGCGATCGCGAACGCCGAGAGCCGTGCCGACCTTGCCCGGCTAGCCGAGGAGCAGGCGGCGTTGCGTCGCGTCGCGACCCTGGTAGCGCACGGGGCGCCGCCAGACGAGCTGTTCGCGGCGGTCACCGAGGAGGCCGGCCGGCTGTCCGTCGAATACGCGAGCCTGGGCCGCTACGAGTCCGACGGCACGATGACCACCGTCGCGGCCTCGAGCCAGGTAGGCGACCGCTTCCCCATTGGCCGCCGGTGGACCCTCGCCGGGAAGAACGTCCACACGATTGTCTTCGAGACCGGGCGTCCGGTCCGGATCGACAGCTACGCCGATGCCTCCGGGCCGCTTGGTGTCATAGCCCGCGAGGCGGGAGTCGACTCAGGCGTCGGGGCCCCGGTCATCGTCGAAGGGCGCCTCTGGGGAGTGATGGCCACCTACTCACCCCCGGGCCAGTCCCAGCCGGCGGACACCGAGGCGCGCCTCGGTGTCTTCACGGAGCTGGTGGCGACAGCGATCGCGAACACGGAGAGCCGCGCCGGTCTGGCCCGGTTGGCCGAGGAACAGGCCGCGTTGCGGCGAGTCGCGACGCTCGTGGCGCGCGGTGTGCCGCCGGAGGAGGTGTTCGCGGCGGTTGTCGAGGAAGTCGCCCAGGTGCTCCCCGTCGAGTTCGCGGCCATGGCTCGCTACGAGTCCGACGGCACGATCACCACCGTCGCGACCTCGAGCGGGCTAGGCGACCGGTTCCCCGTTGGCGGCCGGTGGCCCCTTGAGGGGAGAAACACCAGCACGCTCGTCTTCGAGACTGGGCGTCCGGCCCGCATCGACGGCTATGCCGACGCCGCCGGCCCCCTTGCTGCCGCCATTCGCGAGCACGGCCTGCACTCAGCGATCGGGACGCCAATCATCGTCGAGGGCCGCCTCTGGGGTGTGATGAGCGCGAGTTCGGGGCCGGAGCGGCCGCTGCCGGCGGACACCGAGGTGCGTCTTGCCTCTTTTACCGAGCTGGCGGCGACGGCGATCGCGAACGCGGAGAGCCGCGCCGAGCTGATGGCCTCGCGCGCGCGGATCGTCGCCGCCGCCGATCAGACGCGCAAGCGGATCGAGCGCGATCTGCACGACGGCACCCAGCAGCGGCTCGTGGCGCTCGGGCTGGAGTTGCGCATGGCGCGGGCGACAGTGCCCCCCCAGTTGGGCGAACTCGAGGTCACGTTGGCGCGGGTGGCCGAGGGACTGGCGAGCGTGTTCGAGGAGCTGCGGGAGATCTCCCACGGCATTCACCCCGCGATCCTGTCCGAGGGGGGCCTGCAGCAGGCGCTTCGTGCGCTGTGTCGCCGTTCGGCAGTGCCGGTCCAGCTGAACCTGCACGCCGAGCGACCAGTGCCAGGGGCGGTCGAGGTCGCGGCGTACTACGTAGTGTCCGAAGCGTTGGCCAACGCCGCCAAGCACGCGTGCGCATCAGTCGTGAACGTCGAACTCGACACCCGCGACGCAACCTTGCAATTGGCGATCCGCGACGACGGGGTCGGGGGAGCCGACCTCAGCCAGGGATCCGGACTGGTCGGGATCAGCGATCGGATCGAAGCGCTCGGCGGCACGCTCCAGGTCACCAGCCCCGCCGGCAAGGGCACCACGCTGCTGATCGATATCCCGCTCGAAGACCAGCGCAGCCCAGTCTCGCCCGAGCCGTAGCGGCGGTTCCATCTCCCGCCATCCGACGCTCGAGGTCATCGCAGCGGATCGACGGTCGACATCGACCTGAACGTGTCGTACCAGGGCGGCGTCGTGCCGTCCTGCCGCACGAGGTTGTAGGCCCCGTTGGGATCGGTGTCGGTGAACGAGGCGATGGCGAAGACGTTCGCGGACCAGTATCTGGTTCCAGTGCCGGCGGTGTTCCCGTTCCCTCGCAGCATGCGGTACCAGCCGTCGTAATACGACTGGACCGCGCTCGGAGAGCTGAACCCGGTCCAGCAGTTGGTGGTCGTGGCACAGGCCCCGGCCTGCCACTCGCTGATCGAGAACCGGATGTTGTTACCGAGGGTCGGTCCCCAGATCGCGTTGACGTACGCGCGCGACTTCACGATCCAGTTGCGGTAGAAGGAGTAACAGACGTTGTCGTCGAAGTCATACGCGTTGGGCGTGAATGAGGTCGGCACGAAGTCGGTTGAATGACAGTAGGCGTGGATGCTCTCGACGTCCGGGATGTAGTCCGGGTCATCGCCGTTGCTGTGGTACGCGGCCAAGACGGCGGTGTTGAACTCGGTGACCGCCCGCCGCCGGTAGCCGCACGCATACCCGTAGGGCGCGGCGGCATTGGCCGTGCAGTTGGCACCCCATCCATTCGTGATGCTGCCGTAGCCGCCGCCGCTGACGCCGATGTAGCCGACCGACACCACTTGGCTGAAGCGCAGGGTGTCGCGGGCGTACTTGACGAGAGCCGGCATGTTGGCCGCGTAGTGCTCGCCGATGAGCGTGGAAACGCCCGCGAGGCCGGCGCTCGCACCGGCACCGAACCAGTGCGCAGCACAGTCGTACTCCATCTCGTTGCTCGATTCGATGATGATCGGACCGTGATAGCCCGAGCCGTTCGCGATCTCAGCGAGCATGGACTCGTAGATGGGCAGGTTGAGCGTGGGGTTCGCCAGAGTCAGGTCGACGTTCTTGTCCGGACAGAACGTCGATCCGGCGACGGACACAGGCAGCAGCTTGATGAACGGTATCGCGTGCATGCTGCTCGTGATGGCGACGATCGCATCGTCGAACGAGCTGCGGCTCAGCGTGCCCACGTGATTATTTCGGCCGCAGACTTCGTCGGTGAAGCAGTCTCGGGCTTCGTAGCGAATCACGGGAACGCCGGCGGCCACGACCTTGCCGGGGATGCCGGTACTCGCATCGGTGGCCGGCCTTCCGCCGGTGAGCCAGCCGCCGATCTCGCTGCCGTAGATCAGCCCCTTCTGCTGCAACAGATCGGCCGGGTCCGTGGTGAAAGTCGCATCGGCCCCGACGGCAGTCACCGAGTCGTTGCTGCAGCTCAAGCGGTAGTGGTAGGTCGTGTCGGCCGCAAGGCCGGTGAGGTCGGCGAGCACGCTCATGGCGCTCAACCCCGACCCCGGTGTCGTGTCGCTAGCGGTGGCCGTCCCGTAGTCGCTCGTCGTGCCGTATTCGAAGTGGCAGGCCGTGGGCGTGCCATTGGGATTGACGGCGCCGTTCAACGTCCCGGTTGTCGCGTTCCGGTTGCTGAGTGAGCCGGTCGTGACGGTCGGCGCGGGGGCCCAGGTCAGGATCAGTCGTGGCCCGTTCACGCTGTTCTCGCGCGACGCGAAGTATGCGTTGGAGCCGGCCACGGTGTAGCGCAACCCCAGGCTGGTGTTGCCCGAGTTGCTGATCGCGCCCGTCGGCAGGGGGATCGACAGCCAGGCGCCACCCACCGGACTATCGGAGGTGGCCAGGACGGTGCTGTTCCAGGCCGGCTGATCGCTCCAGCTCGTCTGCGTCTCGCTCCAGGTGTCCGGTTCCGGGTGGACCTCGAAACCGGTGCCGGCAGTGTCCATCGCGGTCACAAACACGGTGAGGACTGCGCTGACCAACGCGCTCCCCTCCGGCACGGTCCCAGAGGTGGCGAATCTCAGAAGGGCGCGCTTGGTGTTGGGGCTCGTGGCGACCGGGTCGGCGCCGCCGTAGTTCGCGGAGGCGACATTGGCATTTACGAAGGTGTCGGCGCTGGCGGCGAGCGTGGAGGTGGCGTCGGCCGGCGCGTAGCTGATCACCAACTGCGGGGCGTTGACCGGGTCCTCACGCGAAGCGAAGCTCGCGTTCGAGTTCGGCACGGTGTAGCGCAGGCCCAGGCTGGTGTCACCACTGCTGTTGATGGCGTCCCCGGGCAGGTCAATGGTCAGCCAGCTGCCGGCGCTCGGGGTGGTCGATGTCGTCGCGATAGCGCTGTTCCATGGCGGTTGGTTGTCCCACGTGACATCGCCCTCGGTCCAGGTGTCCGCCTCCGGATGCACCTCGAAACCGCCGGTCGTCGCCGCATTGGTGGTGACGTAGATCCGCAGGCTGGCGACCGTGATGACATCACCGGACGGCACGGAGCCACCGGTGTCGAAGCGCAGGAATGCCCGGTCGACGCTGGACGTGGAACGCAATCGCGTCGCGGTGCCGTAGTTCGTCGCGCTGTAGCGCGAGTCGACGTAGGTGTCCCCGGACGGGCTGGTTGTACTGGACATTGCCGGGTCTGCGGATGCGGCCGCGGACCGTATCCCGGCGCCGGTGTCGGCCGACGCGGGCGAGGCGAGTGCGGACACGACGGTTGCGATGATGCCGAGCGCGAGGGCAGTCGTCCAGCGCGGCCGTCGCGGCCGGCTGAACTGTGCTGAAGGTGAGGGCTGGGCGAGTGGATGGGATACGGGCGGAAGCAGGTACATCGAACCCTCCGTGGCCTTCGCCCGTAATGGGTTCAACGGTCGCTCGCCCTATGCGTCGCTCGCACTCTAAGGAGAAACCGGAAGCGCTGACTCCGCCAGCTGACGGACCGGGACTAGTCCATCTGCTGTAGCCAGCGTGGTATCGATCGCTTCCCTCGCCCGGCCGGTCCCGTTTGTCGACCGCGGGTGACGGCCCGGCCGCGGATGGCCGACTTCGTCCCATTGCACCCCCGCGGCGGCATTGTCATCTAAGTCGGTATTGTTAGTAGACAAATACTCTCGACTGACGGAGCAGTGAATGACCTCGAACAGTTCGAACCTTCCCGGGCACCCGACTCGCCGCGCAGTGCTCGCCGCCGGAGCCGCGGTGGCCGGCCTCACCGCCTTCGGCGCAGCGCCAGCTTTCGGGACCGGCGTTCGCCGTACGCCCGGCTCCTCCCGGGACGGGAGCGCCGCCGGCGCCTCGCTCTACTCGATCGTCGACGGCTACAGCCGGTGGCCGATCCACCGGACCGGGACCGGAGGGGAGTCGGCTGCGCTCAGGTGGCTCCAGGGCGAGTTGCGGGATCTGGGTGCGGTCACCAGCCAGTGGGGCTACGACTACCCGCACTACCAGTGGGAGGCAGAGGTCCGGGTCGGGAAAGTCCGCGTGCCGGCCATCCCGCTGTACTACGAAGGCGTCGGCCGGGTGAAGGGCCGCGCAGATTTCGTACGACCCGTGACGACCCAGGCCGGAGTGCTGGCAGCAGTGGCCGAGGCCGCCCAGGCCGGAGCCGCCCTGGCGTTGCTGCCCACGACCAATACGACCAGTGGCTACCCGCCGTACAACGGGCTGGTGGCCTACAACAGCGACCCCGACGTCGAGAAGACTGGCGTCCCGACGCTGCTCGTCCCTGGACGTGTCGCGGACCAGATCCAGCAGTACGGCGCCGACGTCGACTTCAAGGCACAGACTCTTCCGGCACGTTCGTACTGCCTGACGGGTTGGCTCGGCACCCGGAAGCCGGTATCCGACCCTATCGTCGTCACCACTCCCCTGAGCGGATGGTTCACCTGCGCAGCCGAGCGCGGGACCGGCATCGCGCTCGCGTTGACACTGGCCAGCGAGCTCGCACGCGAA
The DNA here is from genome assembly GCA_032160665.1 of Pseudonocardiales bacterium. Taxonomy (GTDB): domain Bacteria; phylum Actinomycetota; class Actinomycetes; order Mycobacteriales; family Jatrophihabitantaceae; genus Jatrophihabitans. The sequence goes on along the minus strand of JAVHVH010000068.1, from coordinate 2,117 downwards.
CACCCGGTGTTCTTCCTCGGCAACACGGGCCACGAGCTGAACAACTACGGTGTGCGCGCCTACCTGGCCGACGAGTTCGATCTCGAGCCACGCGCGGTCTTCCACCTGGGTGCCTCGCTTGCGGCAGGTGGCGTCGGGCCCGACGGGCGCTTCGCGCTGGTGCCCCGGGCCGCCGCAAGCAATCCGCCGTTCGACGCGGTTCCTGGGCTCGCCGCCGACCTCGCCTCCGCGAGGTTCAGCCAAACGGCCACGTTCCCCGGTGAAGGCGCGGAGTGGAACACGTTCCTGGGGCCCTCGGTCCCGCTGCTGTCCCTGGCCGGGCAATTCCGCGAGTTCCACACCCCGGACGATTTGCCCCGGAAGACGACCTCTCCGGAGGTGCTGGAGCAGGCCTACAACGCGGTGCGGGCCGCGGCGCACGACCTGATCTCCGCCACCTGAGCCTTGATCCACCGAGGGTGATGGGCTGGCGGTCCGTTCAGCTCGTGCTCGAGTTCGGCGTGAGGTGGGCACGGCTGGGCCGCCGGCCACCCTCAGGACTCAGGTCGGATGAGGCACCCATCGTCGACCTGGGTAGATACCGCCGGGACTTGCTGGCGACCCATGGAAACGGCCGGCGCTCTTTGCGGGCGCCGGCCGTTTCGTGGCTGAAATGGCGCCACCCATACATCGCGATGGCTGGTACCGGATGGTTTGCGGACTTTCTGTGGACTCTCTGCGGACCGGAGGAGATCAACTACGAGCATCCGGTGTCATCGAGGACGGTGAATACCTCGAGCACCCGTGCGGCCCGCGTCGCGGATCGCATCACGAACCGCCGAACGGAATCGCGCCGATTGCCGCTCCGCCCATCCGTCGACGAGGGACCTTAGCGCTGCCTGCGATGACCGCGGCGCCATGCTGCCCGTGCTCGCTCGGGGCGGACCCAGCCGAGCGGGGGCCCGGGATGGGCTGGGCCGAGCGGGCTGCTCGGACGCCTCCCCGCCTTACGCCCCGGTCTTGTCGCCGGCGGCAGCGCTGGAGTCGTAGTGCTGCCGGGAGGCCAGCACCGAGTCCATGCTGGCCTCGACCTGGGCGATGAGCTCGAGCAGCTTGCTGGTGACGTCCTGGCCCGAAGGTGTCAGCGTGTACTCGACCCGGAGCGGAAAAACACTGAGCTGATGCCGGTTGACGAACCCGTCGCGCTCCAGTGCCTGCAAGGTCTGCGCGAGGACTTTCTGGCTGACGCCGTCGACGCGGCGGCGAAGATCGTTGAACCGGATCGGTCCCTCCCGCAGCGCGGCCAGCACCAGGCTGCCCCAGCGTCCGGTCACGTGCTCGAGCACCGGACGCGACGGGCACGCCCGGGAAAAGACATCGAACGGTACGTCGTTCGTCCCGGAAATCGCGTCCCGCTTCTTCGCCACACTCCGATCCTACCTGACGCATACCGGTTACTGGTTGAGCGCAGTTTCTCAAAGATACTGTAGGTTGGGTTCTACCCCCCCGTCACCCACACCCTGGGAGCTCACCATGATCGATCGCCGTTCCATGTTGAAAGCCAGCGGCGCCGCCGCGCTCGGAACCCTGGCCCTGAGCGCAGTGGCCTCCGGCACGGACCTCGCCTTCCCGACCGGCTCCCCCCAGCCCACCTCCGCCCCGGCGCTGCTGCCCGACCCGGCCACCACCCTCGTGCCCAGCCCACCCTTCCCGAAAGGGCTCACGAACACCGAGCGCACGCACCTGGTGAAGTTCGACGAACTCGACTTCGACGTCTTCACCCACGCCGAATGGAACCGGCTCGGCGAAAGCCACGCCCAAAACATCCGGGCCCACTGGCCCGACGGCCACTACACCGACGGCCTCGAGCAGCACATCGCCGACCTCGCCGCCCTGTTCGCCTGGGCCCCGGACACCCGCATCCAAGAACACCCGCTGCGCGTCGCCAAAGACAACCTCACCGCCGTCACCGGCGTCATGCGCGGAACCTTCACCCGCCCCATGCCCGACGGCAAGGGCGGCACCATCGCCCCCACCGGCAAGGCCTACGCCATCAACATGGCCACCGTCGGCATCTGGAACCGCACCGGCGTCATGGACGAAGAATTCCTCTTCTGGGACAACCTCACCTTCTACCA
>JAVHVH010000028.1:0-9595 GCA_032160665.1 Pseudonocardiales bacterium | reverse complement strand
GTGACGCGATCCAGGCCAGTGTCCGGGCGCTCGAGACCGGCCGCGAAGCGCGCCTGGCGGGCGGATCCATGGTCGAGATCGTGGAGTTGTTGATCGGCGGCGGCGGGCGCGCGACGCGGATCAGCTCCGCCGATGCGTTTCGTGAGTACGAGCGGGCGGTTGCGGCGATGCGTAGCAAGGTCGTGCGGACGCTCGTCGACGAGGACGGACTCACGTTGACGGAGGTGTCACGGCGGATGCGGATCTCGAGACAGGCGGCCAGCAAGCTCTACGGGGTGACCGCCGAAGACACGGAGAAGGTCCCGCTCGAAGCGTGACCAAGGATGTGACCAAGGATGTGACCAAAGTCCGTGTCCGCACCGGGGGGTTGCGGTCGGACCCTTCATGACATGACCAGTCTTACGCGCCCAGCCAGCCTCGAGTGGAGCCCCTCGGTCGTCGACCGCGCGGCATCTCCGGAGCCAGCGGTGAACATCATCGTCGAGTCCATCCCGCACATCGTGTGGACGGCATCACCGGACGGATTGACCAGCTACGTCAACCGCCAGTGCGTCGACTACACCGGTTGCCCGCGGGAGGCAAACTACGACGGCAAGTGGATCGAGCTCGTTCATCCGGACGACATCGAACGTGCCGCGGAGGCGTGGAACCGCGCCGCCCACACCGAGACCGCTTATTCGTTGGAGTACCGCATCCGGCGCTTCGACGGCGTCTACCGATGGCATTCCTTCCGTGCGCTGCCGGTGCGCGATGCGGCTGGAGACCTGCGCATGTGGATCGGCACGGCCACCGACGTCGAAGATCAGAAGCAGCTCGAACTTTCCTTACGGCGCTCGGAGCGGGAGGCGAACGAGAGCCTGGCCCTGCTGTGCACTGTCGAGGCTGCCGCACCTGTCGGCTTCAAACTCGTCGACCGGGACCTGCGCATCGTCCGGATCAACGAGACACTCGCCCGCGTCAACGGTCTCTCGGTCGCCGAGCACATCGGGCGCACCGTGGCCGAGGTCGCGCCGGCCGTGTGGCCCCGACTCGAGACCATCTACCGCCGGGCCCTTGGTGGCGAGCCGGTGTGCAACGTGGACATCAGTGCGCCGAGCGCGGCCGAGCCGCTGCGAACGCGGCATTGGCTCGCCAGTTTCTACCCGGTCTGGGTCGATGGCGAGATCATCGGCGTCGGCAACGTCGTGCTTGACATCACCGAACGCAAGGAGGCCGAGGAGTTCCGCGGCGTAGTCATGGACAACCTCGCCGAAGGCGTGTTCGCCCTGGACGCCGACGGGCGCGTCGGGTACCTCAACCACGCCGCGGCGCAAATGCTGGGCTGGTCCGAGCAGGAGCTGCTCGGCAAGCCCATGCACGAGACGATCCACTTCCAGCGCGCCGACGGGACACCCGTACCGGCGGATGAGTGTGCACTGTTGCGCGTCCGTGCCAGCGATCGAGCCATCCGGATCGTTGACGAAGCATTCACCCGCAAGGACGGAACCATCCTTCCGGTCGCGTACTCGGCCGCCCCACTGCGCGGCGGCTCCACGATCAACGGCCTCGTCGTCGCATTCCGCGACATCACCGAGGAGAAGAGCGAGCAGGCCGGCATCCAACGCGAACTCGCCGCGCTCAGCTGGATCGGACGTATCCGCGACGCCATCGACGAGGACCGCCTCGTCCTCTACGCCCAGCCCATCGTGCCGCTCAACGGCGGCCGCCCGGGCGAGGAGCTGCTGCTGCGCATGCTCGGCCGCGACGGCGAGATCATCCCGCCGGCAAGCTTCCTGCCGATCGCCGAGAAATACGGGCTCATCAGCGAAATCGACCGCTGGGTCATCAGGCAAGCCGTGCGCCGCGCGGCGCTCGGCACGCGGGTCGTCGAGGCCAATCTGTCCGCCGCATCGGTCGGGAGTACGGACCTGCTGCCGTTCATCGAGCGGCAGCTGCGCGAGACAGGCGCCGACCCCGCCGACCTCATCTTCGAGATCACCGAGACCGCGCTCATGCACGACATCGCCGCGGGCGAGGCATTTGCCCACGGAATGGCCGAGATCGGCTGCGGCCTGGCTCTGGACGACTTCGGCACCGGATTCGGCGGCTTCACCTACCTCAAACGGCTGCCGGTCAGCCACCTAAAGATCGACATCGAATTCGTCCGCGACCTCGCCACCAACACCGCAAACCGGCACGTCGTGAAGGCCATCGTCAGCCTCGCCCACGCCTTCGGGCTACAAACCGTCGCCGAGGGAGTCGAGGAAGAGGACTCGCTGGCAATCCTGCGCGCCGAGAACGTGGACTACGCGCAGGGTTATCACCTCGGCCGCCCGGCACCGGCTAGCATCTGATCGGATCGCCCGCTGGGACAACGCCGACCGCGACCCGAGCCCGACAACCACGCCCACCCAATCAGCCGAGCGGGCGCGCACTCCGCGTCCCGAGGCGATCATCCGAGCGCGCAACGGGCAGCACGTGTCCAGCCGCGGACACCCGCCTCGGCTGAGGCAGACCCTGGCCGTGATCCGCCTCAGCCGACTGAACCGGTGCAGCCTCGCCGTCGTCAGACCACCAGCCAGCATCGGTCCAAGGACCCGAACGCGTACACAAATCGGCGATCTCGCCTACCGCCACGAGGATCCGCGCGTTCACTCGGACGGCGTCATCCCTCAGTTATCCACAGGCAAGTGGACGGTGCGACGGTCGCGCGCTGCGCCGCCCTCAGCGCCGCGTCCGAACCCTCGCGTTGCACGTCTGTTTCACGAAGCCGGCATCCGGAGTGCACGCGGTACCAATCTCGCCTTCGGCTTCGAGCCGCAGCACCGATTTTCGGTGTACGCGAGCCCTCTGCTGAGCAGTGCTACTCCCCCAGCTAGCAGAACCCCGTCGCTGGCACGCAAACCGAAGAACGCCTGCGCGACCTCAACCTGGAACGAGGTGAGCGCGGGCTCGTCGGCACTCACGACGCGAGACCGGCAACGGATCCGTTGAGGGCGTTCTGGATCACCGACTCCCACGCGGTACGCACGTACTTCGGCAGGACAAGTTCATCCCACAGATCCAACAGCAGCGCGCCGTCCACGTAGCGCCGAAGGTCCTCGGGGGCACCCTCGCGAAGGACCAGTTCATACAGTCGCGCTCGATCGCCCCGATCAGCCAGCCGGAAAACTCGCCCAGGCTGCGACCAGTTCAACGTCAGGGGCAGCTCGACCTCGGCAAGCGCGGCGTTGGGCTCAAGGCGCGGCAACCCCGTAGGGACCTGGACGGTGCGGCCGCGCGGCCCAGCCACGGATACGAACTGAACCGCGGGCGAAATCAGAAGTTCTTGGCCGGCCGCAGCCGCCAGGCGTTCCACCGTGTCGAGCGAGGGCGACTTTCGCCCGTGCTCGTATGCCGACAGCGTGGGACGAGACGTGCCGGCGCGACGCGCCAACTCACCCTGACTCAGCCCCGACGCGCGACGAAGCCGTGCGACAAGCCCGCCAGGAGCCAAGAGCGCCATCGGATTCACCACCCTTCAATAGAGGTATCTGATCAGATACTACCCCCGCTTTCGCCGGCGTCGACTCGCGGTCGTTCAAGAACCGTCTGAGCACTGCGCCGGCGGCGGACTGCTGCGCAGATCGATCGCAAGGTGCGAGTGTCAGCTGAATCAGGGTCAGACCGGCGACGCAAAGACCCGGTGTCCGGCTTGGCAACTGACCGAAGGGCTGAGGGTCTACGGCAACGTCTCGGCCACAACGACGAGGTCGACGAACTCCGGAGCACCGTCGAGCATGTCGGCCATTGCCGCTCGCGCGGGCTGAAGCAGCTCCTGACGTTGTGGATCGTTCTCTCGCGCGCGAGCGTGCTCTTCGCTGTCGAACACCACCAGCGTGTAGATCCGGCTCGGGTCATTCTGGTCTCGCATCGTCAGCGAGCGCACTAGGCCCGAGCCTGGCTGTTCGGCCGCACGCAACAGGTCGACAAACCCTTGCACGTCCTCGTCCTTGCCCTGCTTCAGACTCATGGTGATCAGCTGTGCCCACATACCGAAGCCTCTCGTTCGCTTATGAATGCAGAACTGTGACGCCGGTGTGGGTGTGCTTCAACGGCGAGGTACATGCTTGGCTGGCCTGACCCGGCTGTCAACGTCGCAAGCGTTCGGATGTCACGCGACGAACGAACCGGCCCCCTGGACCCGCGGTGCCTGGACGTACGACGCGAGATCAAGCTCCGATGCCACGACCAACACGACCGGATCTCGCCGCGGACACCGTGCGCCTGACTCGCACGCGTAGCCGTCTGCGCGGGTGTCCGCGCCAGCGCTCCACCTTGATCAAGGCGGAGAAATGGCCCAGAGCCTGTTGCCGCGCATACTCTCCCGTTGGGAGGGAGATTGATGTCGACGCGCGGTGTCTTAGTAGTTGCGGTCGGTTTGGTTGTGCTCGGTGGCGCGGCGGCGGGCATCGGGCCGGCGAGCGCCGGGGCCGCGCCGACGATCGGCGGTCCCTCGGTCGTCGGCTATTACGACCGCGTCACGCTGACCGGGACGACGCCCGCACCGGACCAGGCGGTCACGGTGTACTTCCGCAGCGCGGCCAGCTCGACGTACGCCTCGAGCCGCCAGTTCACTTCGGACTCGTCGGCACGCTTCAGCCTCTCGTACTTCGAACGGCAGAGCCTCTATTACTACGCGCAGGTCGGCACGGTGCGGTCGACCGTGCACCGTACGGCGCTGGTCGTGGCTACGTGCACGGTGAGCGCCCCGGCCTTCACCAGGGTGGCGCTTGCCGGCTTTCAACCGCGCGGTTGGCATAGTCCGCAGCTCACCGACTTCGCGAGCATGTCCGCGTCCGCGAACGGCGTCTGGGCGGGCGCGGCGGTGACCTTCAATCAGTCCTCTGACGCGACCGTCGCGGTGATCCGCTGGACCGGCGGATCGCGGGCCACGGTGCTGAATACGTTCACCTACCGTGGCGGATTCCCGGTGCTCGGCGAGAATTCTGAGGCGTCGGTGTCGGTGGCTGGCGTGACCCACTCGGGAGCGGTCGTTGCGGCGGTCGCGGGGACGTCGCGGGCTGTCGCCAACCAGATGTTCCAAGGGTTCGTCTGGGCCAACGGGCAGCGCTACCGGCTTCATGCCCCCAGCGGCTGGTCGGTTCATCCAACCGGCGTGTATGGCCTGAGCGGGGCGATCGTCGGCTGGGTGCGCAACGGGCCGACCTCGAGTGCCACCCACAGCTACGCCGTCAGTTGGGCCACGCCGACCTCGCCGTTGACCAAGATCGCGGAGATTTCGGCGGGCTACGGCTCGTCCGTCAGCGCCGATGCCGCGGGCGACATCGCGTACGTCGACGTCAATCAGCACAGCCAGGTACACATCAGCGGCGCCGATTACCCGCTCACAGGGCCGCACGGGGAGAACGGTGAGGGTCGGTTGTTCAGCGGCCCGGGCACCCATTTCTACGGCTCGCAGTACGGGCCGATCGTGCGGTGGAACGTGCAGTACCCATCCGCATCTGGGATCCGCCCCGAGCGCACCATCGCCCCACGCGACGACACGCTGTGGATCGCTGCGGCCGGCGGTCGCGGCGACGTCGTCGTCGGCTGGGACGCCGGCAAGCAGCACCTGCGAACCTCGTACGGCGCCTACCGAGCGCTGCCTGCAGAACCGTCACTGACGGGCGGCGTCGCACCCGAAACCGCCATCAATGAGAACGGCACGGTCGCATTCACGTCCACGAAAGACTCGCTCGTCCATCTGTTGCGCTGCACGAGATGAGGTGAGCAATCGTGGTTCACGGATCATGATCTGTGCAGAATGACCGCGTGCAGGGCGACCGGCTCGGCGAGAGGCTGTGCCGAATTTGTGCCTTGCGCTCGCGGCGTTTACCCGGGCTTCGGTTTCATGATCACGCAGGTCGACCCGCAGTTTTTATCGATCTTGTCCTGTGGCGCAGGATTACTCGCGCCGATACCGGTGAGCTGATCATCTCGACGACGGCGACCGGGAACCCCGGTCGCCAACAACATGCTCGCTCACATCGACCGGCATCCCGGCAGCACCCACCGGCGACATTCTGGCCAAGGCGCCCGGACGGATGGCCCATTTCCTGGATACACCCGACCTGAACCGCCATTCGTAATCCAGGAGCCCACGAAATCGGTCGGCGTGAGGTTGAAGCTGAGCGGCAACCACTCGATCGTGCCACCGCCGGAGACATCGACTCGCCGCGCACTGGCGCCCTCGCCCTGCTCGCCGATGCACTCCGCATCATCGAGTTGACCGAGCCGCAGACCGTCCTCAGCGAATGCGGAAAGGCCGCCTGGATCGTCCTGCTCGGCACTTCCGCCGTCATGCGACTTCGGTGAGCTGGCCGTCCGGCAACGCGGTCAACCTAGGCTGCGGACCAGGCCGTCGTAGGCGGTGACGATGAGGTCGACACAGGCGTCGACATGGAGTGCGGTGCTGTCGAGCTGGAGGGTGTAGAGCGCGGGGTCATCGATGTCGGTGCTGTACAACCGCCGGACGTACTGCGCGCGCGCGTGATCGACCTCGGGCAGCAGGCGCCGCGCGGTCGCCTCGTCCACATCCTGGATCCGGCAGGCGTGCGCGACACGTGCGTGGAGCGGGCCGAACAGGCGAACGCGAAGGATGTCCGGCTCGGTGCGGAACGCGGCTGCCCCACCGCGTCCGAGAATGACGGCGCCGTTCTCGAGCGCGTGTCGCATGATCAGCTCGGCCTGCTCACGGAACGGCTCGGCCGCGTCGGGTGCGACCGCGGCCTCCGGGGGTGCGGCGTCCGTCCCGGCGCCGAGGACCCCGCCGGCGAGCGGTGCGAGCACGTCGAAGAACCGCCCGACCAGCGAGCGTTTCAACGCACCACTCTGTGCCTCCGTCACCGTCACGTGTAGCTTCTGCGCCACGTCCGAGCTGATCGCGCGATCGAGCAGCGGCAGGCCGAGCCGGTTGGCCACGGCAGGGGCGATCACACTGCCGCCGGTTCCGTAGCCGGCCGAGATGGTCACGCCCTTCATCAGTGCATCCCCCCTGATGCAAGCGGCGCCTCGTCCGGCATCGCCGGGGCAACGGGGACTGTGTTGCTCGTGCGCAACTGCGTCTGCTTGATGAACAGCGCCGCGACCATGCTCACCGCCGACACGATCGCCGCGACGACGAAGACGGTGTCTATAGCGTGTGAGTACGCCTGGATGATTCCCTCGTGCAAGGCGGGATTGGTCTTGTTCAAGGCGTTCAGTGAGGCCGGACTCTGGACCAGCTGCGACACCTTGTCACCGCCCGCGCTCAGCGTCGCGGCCGGCAGGAAGCGCGGAAACTCCGCAGCGATCCGAGCGGTCAACACCGCACCGAGGGCAGACGCCCCGATAGCGCCGCCCATCGACCGGAAGAACGTCACCGACGAGGTACCGACGCCCATCAGCCGCATCGGGACGGCATTCTGTACGACGAGCGTGAGCACCTGCATGAAGAGGCCGAGGCCGGCACCGAAGACCAGGATGTAGAGGCTGATGATGCCGAGCGAGGTGTGCGCGCCCAGGTGGGTGAGCAGCACGAGGCCGATGGTCACGAGCGTGGTACCGACAAGGGGGAACCAGCGGTACTTGCCGGTGCGCGAGATGAAGCGACCGGAACCGATGCTCATGATCAACAGGCCGACGAGCAACGGCAGCAACAGCAGCCCGGATTCGGTTGCCGACACCCCGTGGACGAGCTGCATGTACTGCGGCAGGAACGCCAGCGCGCCGAACATCGCGACACCGCTCACGAAGGCGATCACGTTGCTGACGGTGAAGATCTGCAGCTTGAACAGCTCGAGCGGCAGGATCGGTTCGCGCGCCGTCGCTTCGCGCACGGCGAAGCCGATGAGCACCAGGGCACCGAGCACGAACAGGCCGATGATCTGCCAGGACCCCCAGGGGTAGTCGTTCCCGCCGGACTGCGTGGCGAGCAAGATGCAGGACACCCCGACGACCAGCAGCAGCGCACCCCACCAGTCGATCTGCACCTCGCGCTTACGCACCGGGAGCTTGAGCACCCGGTTGGTCACAATGAGGGCGGCGATGCCAAGCGGCAGGTTGATGTAGAAGATGTAGCGCCAGCTCAGGCTGTCGACGAAGAACCCGCCGACCAGCGGTCCGACCACGCTGGACACTCCGAACACCGCGCCGAAGTAACCCTGGTAGCGGCCACGTTCGCGCGGCGGGATGACGTCGCCGATGATGGCGAACACCAGCGAGATCAAGCCGCCGCCGCCGATGCCCTGCAGGCCACGAAAGCCGATGAGCTCGTACATGTTCTGCGCGGCCCCGCACAGGGCCGAGCCCACCAGGAAGATGACGATGGCGAGTTGGAAGACCCGCTTGCGTCCGTAGAGGTCGCCGGCCTTTCCCCAGAGTGGCGTGGTCGCCGTACTGGCGAGCAGGTAGGCAGTGATCACCCACGAAAGCAGGTCGCTGCGATGGAAGTCGCCGACGATCGTGGGCAGCGCCGTCGACACGATGGTCTGGTCGAGGGAGGCAAGGAACATGCCGAGCATCAGCCCGGACATGATCACGAGGATCTGCCGATGGCTCAACGCGGGGTCCTCTGGGGCGGACACGGTACTACTCATGCAAGGACGCTTCTTCCTGGCTGATCCTGTTGACCGACGTCCGGGCGGGAAGTGCGTTAAGACCGACGAGCAGGCGGTCGAGCAGGCGCAGCAGGCCCGCGCGCTCGGCCTCGGGCCAGTCGTGGAAGACCTCGTCGAGCATCGCTGCGCGGCTGCCGCGGATCCGCTGCAGGGCCTGGCGTCCTTCGGTCGTCAGAGTGAGCCGTCTCGCACGACCGTCCACCGAGTCGGGACGCCGCGTCACCAGGCCCATCATCTCGAGCTGGCGCAGCTGCCGGCTCACCGTCGAGAGGTCGAGCTCGACGGCGGCGGCCACGTCGGACGGTCGCAGGTCGTCCCGCTCCTCGAGTGCGGCTAGCAGCGGAATGCTCGCCCGGTCGAGGTCGCGGTTGAGTGCCCGCATCTCGTGCACGCTCGGCAGGTAGATCCGCTTGCCCAGCAGCCGGAACGCCGATTCGAGACGTAGGGCCAGATCCGACGCCGCCGGACGACCGCGATCTTCGGTCGACATGAACGCAGTACCCACCAAACTGAAGTATTTGCTTGCGTCAAGCAACCATACGGTCGTCGCTCACCGGTTGCCACACCGGCCGGCGTCAGGCGTACCGTCCAGCAGCGATCTTGCGGGTGTTGGTCATGGGCGACAAGGCGCCGCTCGCTCGACCACACGATCCGGCGCTGGGCATTGAGCGACGGGTTGATCAAGGTCCAGGAGATGTTCCTGCCGCGGGCGACTACCGAGCCCATCGACGGGCTCGCGGGGCTGTGGACGACCTTGGTAGGGCATCCAGCCGGGTGCCCGAACGATGGCAACAGAACAATCGGTGGGTAGGACGAGTGCCGAGCAAACAGCTGCCGATGCCACCCAGCAGGCGCTACCTGACGCAGGAGGAGTTCAGCAACCGCGACTTCGCCCGCACCGGCGGCGGGTGCCTGCCCAACGCGTGAAACCCTGACACCGAACGGTTCCGGCACTCGTAGTTGCTGGCGTGGCGGGG
>JAVHVH010000289.1:0-6644 GCA_032160665.1 Pseudonocardiales bacterium | reverse complement strand
ACGCTGGGCTTCGAGCTCCAGATCGAGACACCACAGGCGATCCTCGGTGCCGACGGCACGGCGCTGGTCGCGCCGATGCTGCACGCGGCGGCCGGCCGCTGCGCCGGGCTGCACTACGGCACCTATGACTACAGCGCCTCGCTCGGGGTCGCGGCGGCGTTCCAGAGCATGGAGCACTCAGTCGCCGACCACGCCAAGGCCGTCATGCTGGTGGCCGCGGCCGCCACCGGCGTCCCGGTCTGCGACGGCTCGACGAACGTCCTGCCGGTCGGCGGGCGAGAGGCGGTCCGCGACGCGTGGGCGCTGCACGCGCGGCTCGTGCGCCGATCACTCGAACGCGGCTTCTATCAGGGCTGGGACCTGCACCCGGCCCAGCTGCCGAGCCGGTACGCGGCGACGCTCGGCTTCTATCGGGACGGCGCCGCCGCTTCCGCCGAGCGCCTGCGCGCCTACCTGGCGCGGGCCGAGAGCGGGGTGCTGGACGAGCCGGCCACCGCCCGCGCGCTGGCCGGCTTCCTGCTGCGGGGCATCGAGTGCGGTGCGCTCGACCCCGACGAGATGCACGCCCGCGCCGGGACCGATGCAGCACAGCTGACCGCGCTCGCCCGCTGACGCCGACCCCAACCCCGCGCTTTGCACCTTTCAGCGCCCCGATTGACCCCCGATTTGGGGCGCTGAAAGGTGCAAAGCCGGGGAGCTTGGGGTCAGAAGGACGACTCCGGCACGTCCATCAGCCCGTTGTCCATCGCCTCGGCGACCGCGCGACGCGCCGCCAGCTCGGGCAGCACCGTCGTTGTGAAGAACCGGGCCACGGCCGGCTTGCCCTCGTAGAAGGCGCGGTCCGCGGCCGAGACCCCGTTGGCGTCGAGCTTCGTCAGCGCCGCCGACGCCTGGCGCAGCAGCAGGTAACCGACCATCAGGTCGCCGGCCGACATAAGCAGGCGAGTTGCGTTCTGGCCCACCTTGTAGACGTTGCGAACGTCCTCCTGGCCGCTCATCAGCTGCTGGAACATGGCGCTGACGATGCCGCCGAAGTCCTCGAGGGCCTTCTGCAGCAGGGCGGCCTCTTCCTTGAGCCGGCCCTCGTCGGCGATCGACTCGAGGAAGTCGTTGATCTCGGCCGAGAGCGCGCCGAGGGCCTGGCCCTTGTTCCGGACGATCTTGCGGAAGAAGAAGTCCTGGCCCTGGATCGCGGTGGTGCCCTCATACAGGGTGTCGATCTTGGCGTCGCGGATGTACTGCTCGAGCGGGTAGTCCTGCAGGTAGCCCGAGCCGCCGAACGTCTGCAGCGCCTGGGCGAGCTGATCGTAGGACCGCTCGGAGCCGACGCCCTTGACGATGGGCAGGAGGAGGTCGTTGATCGCCTCGTCGAGGGTGGTGTCGGTGCCGTTGTGCTCGCCGATCATGATGCGATCCTGCGCGGCGGCGGTGTAGAGGACGAGCGAGCGCAGGCCCTCGGCGTAGGCCTTGTTCAGCATCAGGCTGCGGCGCACGTCGGGGTGATTGATGATCGTGACGCGCCGGGCCGTCTTGTCCGACGCCTGGGTGAGATCGGCCGACTGGACACGGGTCTTCGCGAAGTCCAGCGCGTTGAGGTAGCCGGTCGACAGCGTCGCGATGGCCTTGGTGCCGACCATCATCCGAGCGTGCTCGATCACCTGGAACATCTGGGCGATGCCGTCGTGGACGTCGCCGACGAGCCAGCCCTTGGCCGGGACGTCGGGGTTCTCGCCGAACCGGAGCTCGCACGTGGTGGACGCCTTCAGGCCCATCTTGTGCTCGACGTTGGTGACGTAGACGCCGTTGCGCTCGCCCAGCTCGCCGGTCTCGGCGTCGAAGTGGAACTTCGGCACCACGAACAGGGATAGGCCCTTGGTGCCAGGACCGTGACCCTCGGGGCGGGCCAGCACCAGGTGGACGATGTTCTCGGTCATGTCGTGCTCGGCCGAGGTGATGAAGCGCTTGACGCCCTCGATGTGCCACGAGCCGTCGGCCTGCTCGACCGCCTTCGTGCGGCCGGCGCCGACGTCGGAGCCGGCGTCCGGCTCGGTCAGGACCATGGTGGCGCCCCAGCCGCGGTCGATCATGCGCTGGGCCATCTTCTGCTGGGTCTCGTTGCCGTTGCGGTAGAGGATCCCGGCGAACGGCGCGCCGGCCATGTACATGTGCAGCGCCGGATTCGAGCCGAGGATCTGCTCGGCCACCGCCCAGACGACCGTGCGCGGGGCCAGCTGGCCGCCGAGCTCGGGGATCGTCTCGAGCCGCCACCACTCACCGTCGTACAGGGTCTTGAAGGACTTCTTGACCGACTCGGGAATTGTCACCGAGTTCGTGTCCGGGTCGAATACGGGGGGATTGCGGTCGCCGTCGGCGAAGGATTCGGCCAGCGGGCCCTCGGCCAACTTGGCGACCTCCGCGATCATGCCGCGGGCGGTATCGACATCCAGGTCCGCGAACGGGCCTACACCGAGCACCTTGTCGGTCCCGAACACCTCGAAGAGGTTGAACTCGATGTCACGGACGTTGCTCTTGAAGTGGCCCATGGGAGGAATCTCCTGCTCTGGATGCGGCTTCGGTTACCCGCCAGTAACATGGAGGATATTACCCGCCAGTAGCAGGCCGCAACCCAGCGCGCGCAGAGAAGTGAACGTCATTCTCAGAAAGCGTCGGTCCGGCAGGTGACGTCGGCCACCGCCCGGCCGGGCAGCGTGGCCCCAATCGACCTTCCTGCACCCGGCACGCCCCCACACCCCCAGCGCAGGAAGATCAGCCCAGCGGCGCGCCGCGCAATCGACCTTCCTGCACCCAGCACGCCCCCACACCCCCAGCGCAGGAAGATCAGCCCGGCAGCGTCGCCCGCTGCGGGGATCAGCGCACGAAGGCGCTAGAAGATGACGCGCAGCCTGATCGTCTCGGGCATGGCTCGGATTTGATCGACGATCGACTGGGTGACACCGCTCGCGCTGTCGGTGACCACGTAGCCGGCATCGCCGCGCGTTCCGAGCATCTGGGCCTCGACGTTCACCCCGCTCTCGGCGAGCAGGCCGTTGACCCGGGCCAGCACACCGGGGACGTTGTGGTGCAGGTGGATCAGCCGCAATGTGCCCGCCGCGCGCGGCAGGGTGAGCCCGGGTGCGTTCACGCTCATCGACGTTGAGCCGTCGAGCACGAAGTCGCGGAATTTGTTCGCCACGAAGCGGCCGATGTCCTGCTGCGCCTCCTCGGTCGACCCGCCGATGTGCGGGGTGAGGATGACGTTCGCCAGCCCGCGCAGCGCGGAGACGAACTCGTCGCCGCGACCCTTCGGCTCGACCGGGAAGACGTCCACGGCGGCCCCGGAGATGTGCCCGGACTCGATGTGCGAACGCAGCGCGGCGTAGTCGACCACGAAGCCGCGGGACAGGTTCAGGAACAGCGCGCCCGGCCGCATCGTCGCGAAGTCGTCCTCGCCGAAGAAGTTCTCGTTCGCCGGTCGACCGTCGACGTGCAGCGTGACGACGTCGGACTCGGCCAGCAGTTCCTTCAACGACAGGCACGCCCGTGCGTTGCCGAGTGCGAGCTTGTCGGCGGTGTCGTAGAAGAGCACCTTCATGCCGAGGTTCTCGGCCAGTACCGACAGCTGGGTACCGATGTTTCCGTAGCCCACGATGCCGAGGGTGCGGCCACGGACCTCGTGTGCGCCGTCGGCGGACTTGTCCCACACGCCGTCGTGCATGAGGGCGTTCTTCTCGGTCAGCCGGCGGGTCATCGCGATGATCTCGGCGATCGCCAGCTCGACGACCGAGCGAGTGTTGGAGAAAGGTGCGTTGAAGACGATCACGCCGCGCGCGGACGCGCTGACGAGGTCGATCTGATTCGTGCCGATGCAGAAAGCGCCGATGGCAATGAGATCCGGCGCCGCCTCGAGGACGCGCCGGGTTACGCGCGTCTTGGACCGGATCCCCAGCAGTGCCACTCCGGGCAGCTTCTCGATGAGCTCGTCCTCGTCCAGTGCGCGGGCCACGGCCTCGACCTCGAAGCCCGACGATCGCAGGATCTCCTCAGCGTCGGGGTGGATCTGCTCGAGGAGCAGGACGCGGACAGGGGCGTCGGTCATATCGGGGTGCCTTCGCGAGAGGGATCGGACGCCCTCAAGTCTAGGTGCGCACAGCGCTCACCCCCGCCCGGATTGCCCGGACGGGGGCGAGGTCACATCGTGCGGGTCGGGCCTGACGTCAGGCGCGTACCGACCGGTTGCCACTGCCGACCTTGCGGTAGATGAGCAAGGCGATCACCGCGCCGATGATCGAGCCGAGCAGGCCGGCGGGCTGGAAGAACCCGTCCGACTTGTCGTGGTGGAACAGCGCATACCCAAGGAACCCGCCGATGAACGAGCCCACGATCCCGAGCAGGATGGTTGCGCCGATCCCCATCGGGTCGCGGCCCGGCACCAGCAGTCGGGCGAGCGCGCCGGCGATCAGGCCGACGATGATGAGGGTGATGATCAAGCCGAGCATGTGCGGACCTCCTATGACGAGATGCTCAGGAGGTACCCGGTGTTTCTGCGGCGCTAACCGAGGTCGTAACAGGTATCAGTGGTCCTCAGATCGAGACCGGTCGGCTGATCCCGATGCCGCCCGGAGTCTCGGCCCCGTAGCGCGCCATCTCCCGGCGTAGATCCAACGGCCGGATGGCGGTGCGGCCGGCCCGCGCCTCGTCGTCGAGCAGATCGGCCGGGACGATCCAGGCGATCTCGAACTCGAGGCCATCCGGATCGTGGCCGTACAAGGATTTCGTGGTGCTGTGGTCCGACGATCCGACCAACGCGCCAGCTTCGGCCAATCGGGCGGCGATGCGCTCGAGATCACGCAGCGTGTCGACCTCCCAGGCCAGGTGATACAGCCCCACGGTGCTGCGCCCGGCCTGGGACTCCCCGGCCCGGGACCCGAGCTCGAACAGCCCGAGGTCGTGGTCGTTGGTCGACCCCTCGGCGCGCAGGAAGGCCGCCTGGGTCCCCATCTGCATGATCACGTCGAAGTCGAGGACGTCGCGGTAGAAGGCGACGCTGCGGGTGACGTCGCGGACGTAGAGCACGGCGTGGTTGAGGCGGTGGATAGCCATGACGGACTCCTGTTCGGGTTACCCCACGTTACGTCCATACAGTTGAAAGTTCAACCATGTAGGCTCAACGTATGGCGACCCGATGGCTCAGCGCTGCCGAGCAGCGGGCGTGGCGGGCGTACCTCGAATCGAACAAGGTCCTCTTCGACGCGCTGGACCGCCAGCTGCAGCGCGACGCGGACATGCCGCACACGTACTACGAGATCCTCGTCCGGCTTTCGGAGACCGAAGGCCGGACGATGCGGATGAGCGAGCTGGCCACCGTCACGCTGTCGTCGCGCAGCCGTCTCTCGCACGCTGTCGCGCGGCTGGAGGAACGCGGCTGGGTCGTGCGCGAGGACTGCGCGACCGATCGGCGTGGGCAGAACGCCCGGCTCACCGAGGCCGGCTTCGCGGTGCTGGCCGCGGCCGCACCCGGACACGTCGAAACGGTGCGCGGCTACGTCATCGACGGCCTGACCCCCGAGCAACTCGAGCAGCTGGCCGAGATCGCCGAGACGATCGTCGCGAAGGTGTCGAACGAATCCTGACTTTCGGCTACCGGACGGCCGCCAGCAGGGCGCGCCACGTGCGCTGATTCATCGCCCCGGTGATCGGGCAGCCCCTGTGCGTGGCCTGGAAGTGCCGCACCGCGGAGACGGTCGCGGGGCCGTAGCTGCCCGACACGGTGACATGCAGGCCCCGTTGCACCGCGCTGACGGCCGGGCCGTCCCACCCGCTGCGGACGGCGGCGCCCGAGTAGGTCACCAGCGCCTTCTTCGTCGCTGAAGCGGTGCTCTTGGCCTGCACCAGGGGGTACCGCTGGCACTCCTGGGTGTTGACGCGCGTGTACAGGAACGCCCAGTTCAGGTCGGGCGCGCGGCACGGTCCGAAGTCGGTCAGGTAGACGCGGTTCGTCCAGAACGAGGTTCGGCCGGTCGCGCCGTTCCAGGACAACGAGATGTGCATGTGGGTGCGGTGGCAGGCATTGTCGTTGGCGCGGCCGGGCAGGTTCGCGCAGTTGTTGTAGGACTGCCACCTGCCGTCCCAGGACCCCCACATGCGGTTGTTGTAGATCAGGTACATGACGCCCAGCCGGCGGGCCATGGCGAACCGGTTGCCGGCCCGATCGGTCGCGAGCAACCACGCGATCGTCGCCTTGGCGGCCGCGAACTGGCGGGTGTTGTGGACGTCGACCATCCAGTCGATGGCCCGGCCGTCGTAGTGCTCGCTGCGATTGCCGTCGGTGCCGCAGGCATAGGTCGAGGACCAGCTCGTCGCGTTGTAGGACGTGTAGGTGGCCGCTAGCAGATGCGCGAACTTGACGGTGCCCGAACGCAGGTGCGGATCGCAGGAGACCTGCTCGACGTAGTCGGTAAGGGGCTCGATCGTGCGGGTGAGGCCGGACGGCGCGGACGGGTGGGGCACGGTGGCGCCGGCCGGCGGAGCCACCATGAGCGCAGCCGAGGCGAGGACAGTCGCCCCCAGGGAAATGAGGATCGCGAATCGGGGGTGGGACATCGGCATTGGTTCCTTCGCCGGTTGGGCCCCGCGCTTACCCCGCG
>JAVHVH010000221.1:0-19081 GCA_032160665.1 Pseudonocardiales bacterium | reverse complement strand
TTCCGGCGCCGTTCGGACCGAGGAACCCGGTGACCATTCCCGGTTGAACCACGAAATTCAACCCGTCCACGGCCAGTTTCTCGCCGTATCGCTTGCTGAGGTTCTCTACTTCGATCATCCTGTGGCCTTCCGTTTCATCTTGGGAAACGGCCGGGCCCTTCGTGGGCCCGGCCGGGTTGGTCGACGGTTAGACGGTGACGTCGTGATGGGCGGGCGGCCTGCTGGGAGCGACCATTCCGGTCGTGATGGGGGAGGGCTTGAAGCCTTTGACGGTCAGCCAGACGCCAAGTGAGAGCTCCCACACGAAGATCGGGGCGGTGGCGATCCCCTGCCACACGGAACCGGCGTGGTCGATCCCGAACAGGATTGCGGTGGAGGACGCGAGGATCAGGGGGGCTCCGATGAGTCCCAGCGTGGGAATGATCCGTGGCACGAGGCCGGACCGGTACATCAGGTAGCCCAGCAGCAGTGCGTTCACGCCGGGGATGACGCCGGGTCCGAGGAGGAACGTCCAGTCATGGATCGCGACGAGTGACTTGCCGGCGATGACGAGCGAGGCCTTGTCTGCTCCGGCTGCTCCGCCCAGGTCCTGCCGCAGGGTCACGACCGAGAGCAGGCTGATGACGCCGGTAATGATGATGCCGGCTTCGACGACGCGGGCGGCGACAAAGCCGAGCGCGGCGCCGACGTGTTGGCGTTTGACTACTGGGAACAGCACGATCGCGGTGCCGATGCCGGCCAGGGCGCAGATCACTTCGAGGAAGGCGCCCCAGAGCACGCGAGTGTCGGTGCCGGAGCTAATGATGTAGTTCGAATGGTGCAGCACCGGGCCGTAGAGCAGCAAGGCCGGGATTGAGGTGACAAAGGTAAGCAGGTAGAGCGCGCCCGCGACGAACGCGATTTTCCTCGTTGAGTCCATCGGGACTCGCTTCGTTGCGGTGGGTTGAATGGTGATCGTCATGGTGGTCTCCTTCGGTGGATTGATGAGTTATCGAGCCTCGATGGTCGACGCGCCGGGCTAATCGGGCTCGACGTGAATGACCGAGATCAGTGGCAGGCCCAAGTCCCGGATCTTCTGGAGCAAGCCATGCAGTGCCGCCTGGTCGGCGACCGGGCCCCGGACGATCGTGGTGCCCTCGCTGTCGTGGGTGAGGGTCAGCCCCTCAAACCACGCGGTCCATCGGGTGTCGAGGTGGCCCTTGAGGCGGATCTCGTACCGGCCGGCCTCGTTCCATTTGCCGGTCGGTGCCTGTGTTTCGCTCATCGAGTTCCTTCCCGCACATTGCTTCTGGGGAGGGATCTCCGCCGGCGGCGCGACCATTCGCTGGTCTGATCGGAAGGTAGGAGTGAATGTGGTGAGCGAGCATCACCAGACCTGGTGATTGATGTGGTGATTCGGGAAGGGGACGCGAGGACGCCCGACGTTGTCGGTCCCGTTGGTCGTATGGCGGAGCCTGAGTCACCCGCGTCGGCAGATTATCTCTAGCATGTCGATAGAGATAGATTGACAGCGTTTCGTCACCAGTGTCATAGTTCGGTCGTGCCCAACAGCCCGCTCGTAGCGCGTCGCTACGTCGACCTCATGCGGGTGTCGAGCAGCAGCTGTCGCTGAACGCCTGTCCGCTCTGAGCATGCGACAGCGGACCTCTGCGGCGTCCGACGACGCCACCCCGTCCGGCCCGTCGATCCGGACGTCTCCCCAACGGTCACAGGCAGGCGCCCGCCTGCCCGCTGGCCGGTTCGCAGGTACAGAACAAGGAGCTGGAATGACCCGACTCAACGAGGGCGCGGACGTCCTCGGCAACCACCTGGTGCGCTCGCGTTTGCGCGCCCCTTTGATCGGCGCGGTGATGGTGCTGAGCGCCGCGCTCATCGGGACGGCCGGCGCGGCTCGCGCGGACGCCGCGCCGACGCTGCCTCCGCCGGTCACCGTCCTCACACCTGGCGCTGACACCGCCAAGGGCGCGATCTTCATCTCGCCGTTCGGCGACACTGCCAAGTACGCCAACGGCCCGGAGATCATCAGCAATACCGGTCAGACGATCTGGTTCCACGCCGTGCGCGCCGGGCAGGAAGCAGCCGACTTCCGGACGCAGACGTATCGTGGCCGGCCGGTCCTTACGTGGTGGCAGGGCACCGGCCTCGGCGGCCTCGCCAGCGGCACGGACTACATCTATGACCGGCACTACCGGCAGATCGCCGAGGTGCAGGCCGGCAACGGCTACACCGCCGACGGGCACGAGTTCCTCATCACGCCATGGAACACGGCGCTCATCCTCGCTTACACGACCGCGACCGCCGACCTGACCTCCATCGGCGGGCCGGCGAACCAGACCGTCATCAACGGGGTCGTGCAGGAGATCGACATCCCGAGCGGCAAGGTGCTGTTTCAGTGGAACAGCCAGAACCACGTGCCCTTCAACGAGAGCGAGCAGCCACTTCCGGCCTCGCCGGCCACGCCGTGGGACTGGTTCCACATCAACGCTGTGCACGTCGACACCGACGGCAGTCTGCTGATCGACGCCCGCAACACCTGGACCGTGTACAAGGTCAACCGGCATCGCGGCCACATCGTCTGGAAACTAGGCGGGAAGGACAGCTCCTTCACGCTGCAGGCGGCCCCGGGCCAGGAGTTGGACAGCGCCGGCGAGATCTTCGCGTGGCAGCACGACCCCGAGGCCCTCGGCCACGGCCGGTACACGATCTTCGACAACGACTCGACGGGCACACCGCTGCTGCCGCGCAGCCGGGCCGTGACCGTGCAACTGGATACCAAGGCCCGGACCGCCACGCTGGTCAGCTCGGACAATCAGCCCGAAGGCCTGGTCGCCCCCTCACAGGGCAACGCACAGACCACACGTAACGGCGACCTGTTCGTCGGGTGGGGCGCGCTGCCGTACTTCTCGGAGTTCAGTAGCTCCGGAGAGCTGCTCTTCGATGCCCGCCTGCCCGACGGCGTCAACAGCTACCGTGCCTACCGGCTGCCCTGGCCACAGACGAGCTAGGGACACGCCCCGGAAACGCCGCGCGCGGTGCGCGCCAGCCCACGGCTGGCGCGCACCGTCTCCTCAGTGTGTTCAGCCGGTGCTCGTCCCCGTCGCGGGGTCGAGCAGGTAGGGCGTGGCGTTCGGCGCATTGCCGTACGCGTTGCCATGGCCGTTCTTCGCCGCGAAGTCGAACATCCCCTCGAGGCTGCCCGCCTTGGAGTCGAGGCTGCCCGGGATCCGGGGTAGCGCCCAGTTGTCCTCGACGAATCGGGTGATCGAGGACTGGTCGGTGAGGGTGTGATCGACCGAGTTCCGCTTGGACCACGCCGAGACTACGAGTAGCGGCATGCGGGGGCCGTAGCCGCAGCGTCCCTGCTGTCCGGCGGCGGGAGTCCCGGTGCCGCACATCCCGTTGCCGGTGAGAGTGTCCGCCACCGTGGTCGACGGATTGGTCACCCCGCTGAATGCGTGGTCGTACCACCCGTCGGAGTCGTCGTAGGCGATCACGACCGCAGTGCTCTTCCAGTCAGGCGTGTGCTGGAGCGCGTTGATCTCGTTGACGATGAACCGCTGTTCGTCGATGGGGTCGGAGTACGCCCCGTGTCCGTCCTGGTAGCCCGGAGCCTTCAGGAAACTCACTGCGGGCAGGGACGACGGGGGCAGGTCGCCGTTACCGATGCCGGCCACGAGCTGGTCGAAGTCGCTCATGTCGTACTGGTGGTTGGGCGTGTCGAACTGCGGCTGACCATGGACGTAGTGCTGGGTGTCGGTGCCGATGGTCTTCAGTGCCGAGAGTGGGACGGCGCCGTTTTGCGTGGTCGGCAGGGTGAGGTGATGGGGGTTCGCCGTTGAGGCGTAGTACTGAAACGGTTCGTGGTGCGGGATGTAGTCGTCCTTGTAGCCGTACTGTCCGGTGCCGGCCACCAGCGGGCTGCTGAGCCCGGATCCCACTGGGTGGGCGGCGTTGCAGATGCCCTGGTTCGACGAATGCGGGACGGAATTGTTGAATCCGGCGTTCTTGAACTCGTCCGGGATGAACGTCGAGGTGGGCTGGCCGGTGTGACCGGTCGCTGACGCGGCGTTGGCGAAGGTCGTCGTCGGGCGGAGCCCGCCTTCGAACCATCCCCACGACGCACCGGCGGCGTTGAGCTCGTCGCCGATATTGGTGCCCGACATTGCCACGGCGTCACGAGTGGAGCAGTCGTCCCAGTACGGCTGGGCGTCGCTGGTGAGGGAGTAGCCGCCCTGGCCGTCGGCGGTCAGATCGGCGTTGGGGTTGGCGGCGGTGGCGATCGATGGGTTGTTCGCGGTGTGGGTCATGTCGACGTTGCCGGTGTCGCCGGAGGCCAGGTTGATGGCTCCGGGTGAGGAGGGGCCGAAGGTCGTCCCGAACGAGTTGTCGCTCATCGCGTAGCGCTGGGCGTAGTTCCACAGCGCCGTAGTCGTGTTGCCGTCGTAATAGTTCATGACATCGCCGGCCTTACAGGCCGTCCCAGTCGGCGACAGACCGCCCCCGGTTCCAACGGTCTGGGGGAACTTGTCCATTGCCCCGTGGTCGAAGGCCTTCTGCTCGTCGGAGTAGTTGTGGTCCTGATCGCACGTGAGCACGTCCCCGACGGCGGAGGCGCTGTAGCGCCGCGGGTTCACGCCGTTGGGATTGGCGGTGAGCAGGCTGCCGGACAGGCCGTTCACCGATGGGGTGCCGGCCGCTGCGAGAAACGGGGAGCCGTCGGTGTTGGCGGCGTTCGGATAGGTGCCGAAGTAGTGATCGAAGGACACGTTCTCCTGGAAGATCACAACCAGGTGCTGGATGGGCGTAGCCGTCTGATCGGTGGGTGTGGCGACCGACGACGTCGCGTTGAGCGCCGACAGGGCGACCAACCCGACGGTCACGGCTGCGCTGCCGCAGGCCGTGTACCTGCGCTTCGATGCTCGGAGCATGCCGAACCTTTCTGAAGAGAGCTGGTGAAGTCTCAACTCGACCGCTGCCAGGTTGCGAGAGTCTTCTCTTCAGGTGAACGATTGGTCCTAGATGCGGGAATGATCCGCGCTCGCCCGCCTCTCTCGCGCGGAGGCGGCGACCCGCTCACCACTACCTCACGCGCGGGCTGAGACCGGCGGGCTCGACCCGACCCGAGTAGCCGGAGGACCCTGGTGCGGGTTCGATCGCCTGCAGACGGGGGTTCCGGGCGAGCGAGTTGAATGATCGAAAAGCAGGACCGTTTGTTGGAATCGTGACCCGCCATTGGTTCGGCTGGGGGTGGTTGTTGCCATCCGTGTGGAAATACAAGAGCGCCTTCATATTGGCAAATCTGTCGTCGTCGAGGTTTTGCCGAAGATCGTCGAGCCAAATACTCTGTTTGGTCGAGCCCGATGTGACATTCTGCTGCTTGCTCAGGCGGTGCACACCCGTTTCGGCGACCATAAACGGTTTGCTGTGGTCGAGAGCGAATGTGTTCGCCGCCGTGAACAGCGACGCGAACGAACGATAGTCGGGATCGCGCGAGTAGCCGTCCGCAGCAACCCAGTCCACGTAGCGATCACCTGGGTAGAAGTCCACTGCCGTGCGGTCCTGGAACGCTAACCACGTCGGGCACCAGACGAACGCCACGTTCGCGGCCCGCTGCCTCCGGAATCGCGCCCACACGTGGCGCCAGGAGGCCGTCAACGCCGCGGCGCCTTCCGGTCCGAAGTAGCGGATGTCGAACTCCCACGTGAACCGGAGGAAGACGGGAGTGTCGAGCGCGGCGAGCGCCACCGCCTGGCCGTCGATGTAGGCGTCGCGGTCGCCGTCCGCGATCTCGATGAGCCGCGCGAGTGCCGCCTGCTTCTGCCCCTCCTCGTCCTCGCGGTACCCGGGCTTCTTGCCGGCGGCGTAGGACAACATGGGAATGCGGCCGGCATTCTTGTCAGCCTGCATCCGATCGCAGATGGGACCCCACTCCGCCTCAGGCGGGTTTCTGAAGTAGTGATTGATGGCAAATTTGCGCCCGAGCATCGACTCGAGGTCCTCGGGATCGGAGCATCCCGGAACATCGAGGGGCTGGTGGATGCCGAAGTAGGCGAGGCTGCGCCGGACGCCGTTCGCGTCCGTATACGAACCCGGAATGCGCGGCCGGCCCGCTTCCACGACCGCGGCGGCCGGGCCCGCGCCAACGCCGCCGAGTAGTGAGGCACCCAGCGCCGCGCTCGCAGTCACGCGCAGGAAGTCTCGTCGATTGATTTCCGGCGACACCCAGTCCCCCATCGCAAACACTGGTTGTGACTGATATCGCCATGTAATCGACTCGGGCGACAAAGCTCAAGCCCCCACGTTTTACCTACTAAGCCCATAGAAGTATTTCTGAGCGCTTGTATTTTTGGCGCGATCGGGCCGTATTCGATACCTGTCGCGTGAGCGATCATGGGTGTCGTGTCTCGACTTCGCGTCGGCATTGAGCAGCGCCTGGACCAGTGGGGCGCACGTCCCGTGAGCGCCGCGGCTGCGGCGTTCGGTCCGCACGAACGAACCGGAGCAGGCGCCCGGCCGACGTTGACGCGAAGGCCGCCGAGCGCCTTCGCGATCGTGACGAAGCCGCCGAAGCCGAGCTAGACCTACTGGTCGATGCGCCCGTCGCGTGAGTAGACGCCGACGACCGGAGTGTTCTGCTCCTGGACGCCGCTGATGTGTGCCTCGCCGACGGCGGGCTTGCCGAGATTCGACAAGTGCGGCCGGTGCACGCCGCTGTCCAGCGACCGGTCCTCGAGCCATCCGTAGCCAAAGCCGGCAAACAACGTGACCGACAAGCCCGCACCAAGGACCCCGCCGACGGTCCGGATCGAGATGCTCCCGCGGTCCGACGCGCCACGACTGCCGATGGCCGGCGCGGGCTCGGCCAGCACTTCCGGCTCGCGCTCGTATGCGCTGGCCCGCGCCGTGATGCGTGATCTATCGACGGCGTCGCGCGCGCCGCGCACGACGCCGCGCACGAAGCCGGTGCCCCACGCGTAGTGGATCGTCGCCAGGACGAGCGCGAATCGGATCCGGTCGCGGACCGTGCCCACGCTGCGCGCGCTCGCCAAGGCGAGCACACCTAGGTACGCGGCCGGGCCGAGCGCAGGTGCCCGACCCGACCACTCGAGCGTCCCGAGAACGGTGAACGCAGACAGCGCCGCGGTGAGAAGAGTCGCCACCACGAGCGCGGGTGGTGCGAAATACCGCGCCGAGTTTCCCCGCGGGTACCGCCGGACGATCTCTCCTCTCCAGATGCCGGTCGCGTGCATTTGCCGCCAGAGCGCGCCGAGCGACGACCGCGGCCAGTACCCCACGCGAAGCGCTGGGTCGAGCCATACGAGGTGCCCAGCCTGGCGCAGCCGGAAGTTGAGCTCCCAGTCCTGCCCGCGGCGCAGGGTCGGATCGAAGTAACCGACGTCGCGTAGCGCATCGGCCCGCATCACTCCGAGAAACGCCGACTCGGCCGGGCCGGCCGGCGCGTCCGCGCTGTGGTACGCCCCGCCGCCGAGCCCCCAGCGGCTGTTGTAGGCCTTCGCCACTGCAGCCTGGAACCCTGGCTTGCCGCGCGCCAGCATGACGCCGCCGACGTTCGCGGCACCGGTCTCCAACAGCGTCCGAACCGCGCGTCGGGTGTAACCCGCGGGCAGTTCGGTGTGCGCGTCGGTCCGGACGATCACCGGTTGCGTGGCGGAGCGGATCGCGCGGTTGAGACCGGACGGCACGTCGTTGTGCGGATTGTGCATCGTGCGGATACGCGGATCGTCCTCCGCCAGGCGGGCCACGATGTCGTCGGTCCGATCAGTCGATGCTCCGAGGACCAGAACGATCTCCGCCGGACCTGGATAGTCCTGCGCCTGGATGCTGGCGACCGCTCGTTCGACGTACTTCTCTTCGTTGAGCACTGGCATCACATAAGTCACGCCGGGTGCACCGTCCATGGCGCGAGAGCCTAGCGTAACTTTTCCTACAGTGTTGCTAGACTATGCCGCCGACGGAAGGAATCACATGCATACGGCGGACATGGTGGTCTGCTCGTTCTATACGGACGATGACTACTACGAAGGCTGCGCGGAGAAGCTGCGGGCCAATCTGAGCGAGCTTGGCGTCGCGCACGAACTCAAGGCGATCGGCAAGCGACCGGACGAGGATTGGGCCGACATCTGCCGTAAGAAGGTCGGCTTCCTGGCGCAGATGTGCGAGCAGCACCCCGACAAGAAGGTCTTCTGGGCCGACGTCGATTGCCAGATCCTGAGCCTTCCGTCGTACGTGAGCGGATTCACCGCCGACCTGATCGGGTTCCAGCGCGGCTTCGGGTCGCCAATGGGCATCGGGTACGACGCGCGGACGCGGTTCTGGGAACCGTGCTTCTTCGGGATCAACGCGACCGCGCCAGCCCGCAAGTTCATCGCTGACGCGGCGCGCATTGAGCAGAGCCTGCGCATCAAGGCCACTGACGACTACTTCCTCGAGGAGTCGTGGCGGGCGAACGCCGCGACGATGAGCTTCCAGGTGATTCCGTCCGGCGCCGTCGTCGGGAAGGGGGACGCCGACGTCCCGGCGTTCTTCGTGTTCGGCGCGAGCGGCAACGTCGCCGACTTCAAGGGCAAGGTGATCCAGCACGAACGCCGGCGGCGCAGTGGTCGCGCCAGGACGCGAAGACCAGCCCTGAGCGCGGCCAAGGCGTTCGAGCGCCGATTGTCGGAGGTGTCTCAGCCGACGGCGGCCCGGTTGCGCAGATGGGCCGATGCGAGTGGCGTCACCCATCGGCTCACGCGGGACGTGGCGGTGGCCAGAACCGGCTTCCGGCACCGCGCGCAGCTTGCCAACCAGATCGTTATGGCCGGTCAGCGCGGTGAACTCGAGCAGGTGCGCGAGCTGTCTGCCCGATTGACCGTGAGCGGCATCCCGAGCGCCAAGGAGTTGGGTGCGATGCAGGCCGCCGAAGCTTTCGCGTCGTACGCGACGGGCGGTACGGGCGAGTCGCCGCTGCCGCTGGTCTGGTGGCCGCGGCCGTTCCCGGGCAACTTCGGCGATTGGCTCAGCCCGCTCGTCCTGCAGCGGCTGAGCGGCCAGCCGGTGCAGTACGTCGCGCCGACGGCGCCGACCTCACAGCCGCACTTGATCATGATCGGCTCGATCGGACGGTTCATCAAGCAACGCTCGATCGTCATCGGCACCGGCGTCTCAAGCACCGACCTCGAGTTGAACCGGCACGCGCTATATCTCTCGGTCCGTGGCCCGCTGACGGCACAGGTGCTGCGCGCCAGCGGCGGTCCGGATGTCCAGAGTATGGGCGACCCTGCGGCGTTGCTGCGCCGTATCGTGCCCGTCGACATCGGCCCGACGAACGGACGGCTGGCGTTGGTGCGGCACTACACACATGCCAACCTGCCCGTCACCCTGCCGGACGGAGCGGACGAGCTCAGCATCCTGGCTTCCCATCCGGACGATCTCGAGTCGTTCGTCGCGAGACTTGCCAGCTACGACGGCGTGGTGACGAGCGCCATGCACGTCATGATCATTTGCCACGCGTACGGCATCCCGTGCTCGCTCATCGGCTTCCGCGGCTTCGAGACCTCCGTTCACGGCACCGGCATGAAGTACCGCGACTACTCCCTCGGCATGGGGCTGGACTCCGTCTGGGAGCCGCAGATCGTCCCGCTCAACCTGAGCCACCTCGACTGGGCGGACCGATTACGCGCCGAGAAGATCTCCGACGAGAAGCTGGACGAGATCGAAGCCGCAGTTGCCGCCGGCGTTGCGGCGTACCTGGACCTCGCAGGCTGACGTGTTCCCCGACCTCGGTCGCGCGTTCGCCGGCCTATTCACCGAGCGGCGCAGCCGTGTTGCCGTCATCGTTTTGCTCCTCACGATGGCCGCCATACCGGTGGCCGAACTCGGCGTCATCAGGACGTTCTCGCAGCTGATCATCGCGGGGCCGAAGGAGTACCAGACCGACCGTCACGCCGTAATGAATAGCGCGGTCGTGTTCTTCGTCGGCTTCGGGGTCACCCGCGGCCTGCACCACCTTGTGCGGTTCTGGCGGGTACGAGTCTTTCGGAGGGGGCTCGAGACTTCCGGGCTGCAGAGGACGCACGGTGAGGCGTCCTGGGAGTGGGCGCAGGGCTTCGAGGTGTCAACGGTGAGCGTCGGTCTCATCCAGGTCGTCACCTTCAGCGCCCTGTTCCTGTGGATCAACCCGGTGGTCGGGCTTGTCAACGCGGCGCTCTGCGCGACCGCGCTGGTTGCGATCTCCGGTCTCTACAAGTCCCAACTTGCCAAGCAGTTCAGCTTCGCTAACGAGGGCATGAGACCCGGTGCCACCTCGATCAGCGCGCGCATCTCGACCCGGGTATTCGCCGCCGAGTTCGGTTCGGTCATCGCCACGGTGTCGATGGCGCTGATGATGATCGTCGTACTCTGGTCCACCCTGACGCGGCATCTTTCGGCGGCGGACGGGGTGGTGCTGTTTCTCGGTCTGCGCCTGCTCTATGGCCACCTCGGGGCCCTCTCGCCCAGCGTGATGCGCTTTGCCCGCGACTCGGTGCGCCGCAACGCCGCACTGGCTCGCGCGACGGCGACCGCCGTCGACGTGGTGGAGGAGTCGAGCTCGCCCGGTCGTCGCGCCAAGTTGGTCACGCACATCGTCATGGCCGGACAGCGCGGCGAGACCGCGGAGGTCCGTGAGCTGACCGGACGGCTGGCCCGCGCCGGCACGCTCACCGCGACGGAGCGCAACGCGACACACGTCGCGAGCTCCTTCGCCGCGTATGCCTCGGTCGGAGACCCGGGCACGGCACTGTCCCTCGTCTGGTGGCCGCGGCCGTTCCCCGGCAACTTCGGCGACTGGCTCAGCCCCTTCGTCCTCAACCGCAGCACCGGTCTTCGTGTTCTGTTCCAGCCGCCGACGGCGGCCACCGAATCGCCGAACCTCGCGATCATCGGCTCGATCGGGCAATTCATCCAGCCGCGCTCGATCGTCGTCGGCACGGGCGTGTCCCGCGCCGATGTCGAGGTCAACGCCGACGCCCAGTACATCTCAGTACGTGGGCCGCTCACCGCCGAGGTCATCAGCCGCAGCGGGGGGCCACTCGTAGACAGCTTCGGCGACCCAGGGTTGCTGCTCGCCCGGCTGCTTCCCCTCGAGCGGTGCGCCACCAACGGCCGGCTGGCGCTCGTCCGCCACTACACGCACGCGGATCTGCCGGTCACCCTGCCCGACACCATGGACGAGCGCTCCGTGCTGGCCTCCGACCCGGGCGACATCGCCGCGCTCGTCGCCGAGCTGGGCCGGTACGACGGTGTGATCACGAGCGCCATGCACGTGATGATCGCCTGCCACAGTTATGGCATCCCGTGCGCGTTGGTGACGTTCCGCGGCTTCGAGGGGGCGGTGCACGCCACTGGCATGAAGTACCGCGACTACTCCGTCGGTGCCGGCCTGGCCGATGTCTGGGAGCCCGAACCGGTGGGTCTCGACCTCCGGCTGATCAACTGGCCGGACCGGCTGCGTGTCGAGACGGTGTCCGGAGCGAAGCTCGACGAGATCGAGGCGGCGATCGCGCGCGGGGTGAAGGAGTACCAGGCCGCGGTCGAGGAGTTCGTCGACGACGAGCCGGAGGACGATGACGGCGAGGCCTGACCGGGCGAGGTCGTCAGACGATCGGTGGGCGGCCGAGCCGAGTCATGCGCCACACGGTCGACCACTTCATCCGGCGGCTGGGCCCGGGATCGGTACGCCAGCCCGCCCAGCACCCGGCGAACCAGGGGCGCAGGCTACGCAGTTCGCGCCCGCGTGCCGAGCGCAGCAGCTGGACGATCGTCCACGTGGTGACGTACATCCCGGCGAGCGGCCAAGGCAGATTGCGGCGGGCGATCCAGACCCGGTTGCGGGCGTTGTTGTGGTGATAGTCGCCGTGCCGACGCGGGTTGATCACAGGGTGGACGGCAGCCACGTCGCCTGCGTACAGAACACGATGGCCGGTGTCCCAGAGTCGGAGGGCCAGGTCGATGCCTTCGTGCGCGTAGAAGAATCGCTCCGGCCACTGGCCGGCCCGCTCGAACGCGTCGCGCCGGACGACGACCGCGCCCTCCCAGCAACTGAACGCCGGTGACGATCGGTGCGGGTCGCCCTTGCGCAGGCGCGGGATCCACCGTCTCGGCGCGGCGCCCTCGGGAGTGTCAACCCTTGGCTGGACGAGGCCGAGGTGCGTGTCGCGGTCGAATTTGGCGAGCACGGTCCTCAAGAAGTCGGGCGAGGCCAGGCGGGCGTCGTCGTCGAGGAAGAGCACGAACTCGCCGTCGACCAGGCCGATCCCGGCGTTGCGGCCGGCCGGAATACCGACGTTGTCGGGCAAGTGAAGCCCGCGGACGCCATCGGGCAGACCGTTCGGTCGCTGACCGTTGCCGACGACGACAACATCGGTCCGCACGCCGTGCTGCTCGCGCACTGACGCGAGCCCAGCCGCGAGATCGTCTGGCCGGGTTCCCTGCGTCAGCACCACGACCCCCACGAGCGGAGCGCGGTCGCTCGCCAGCATCGCTACTCAACCCGCCCTACTTGCGCCACGCACATATTGCCTACTGATTCCATAGACATACTAGCGCGCTGATGTGGCTGGCCCGACATAGCCGATCGACAGCATGTGGGCGGTCACGGCTATGCGCGCCGCGTCGTACGCAGTCACGTAGGCGACCTCGATGTCGATGACCGCGATCTTGCGTGTGGATGCGAGCCGCTCGACCCGTAAGACGCCCTACTCGGGTCGATATCGCCGATTCGGGTGCGAAGTGCGGGGCCGAATGCTGCGGTCGAGCTTCGCGCGTTATGCGCGGCCCCTCGGCGCACTTCCAACGGGACGGTGCGCGCTGCACGCGCGTCGCGGTGGCCGAAGTGTCGAGGTCGAGGGTACGGAGGGGGCTGCTGCGCGCGGAGTGTCACGAGTGCTGTCGGAGTGGGCACTTGGGGGCCGCGCCCGATTGCGGCGGTCAGGCTGCAGATCGGGCGCGTCCAGGTGGTGCGTGCGCTACTTGAGCGAGACGATCACGGTGTATTCCGCGCCGTAGCTGAGGTCGATCTTCAGCAGGTAGGTACCGGCGGTCAGACCCTTGGTCGACCAGTTGAAGATGTACTGCTGGCTGGTCGAGTCATACCGGAATTGGTTGCCGGTGCCGTACCGCCGATTACGCGCGCCGTCCGCGACGCCGTAGCGGTTGGCGCCCAGCAGCTGCACGTAGCGCGCAGTCAAGGCGGGCGCGGCGGCAGGGGCCAGGACCGCCGCGCCACGCTGATCTGAGCTAACGTAAAGTCTTTGTGTGACGGCTCTTTCTGACCGTCCGGGAGGGTGTCGTGGCTGGTGGCGCCGAGGCGGTGCGCTGGTTGATGTCGTCGGGCGTCCCGAAGATCGTCAACCACTAGGGTGCCGTGATCATGTTTGCTCTGAACGCCCGCAGAATCAGGGATGTCCTGGTCGGCGGCGGTGCCGTTTCGGTGCTGGCGGCCGTTCTTGTCGCCGGCACGCTGGCGCTGCCTGTTACCAGTCTTGCCGCTGCCGCCGCGACGCCAGCCCCGGCGACCGACACCTCAACCCCGTTGACCGGTATGTCCGGCTACCACCACATCGTCGTTGCCGACGCCGCGAGCCTCGTGTTCCTCAGTTCCGACACCGGGCTGGACGTTCGCGATCTTTCTGGTGCCGCTGTCGCGAACTCGCTGAACCTCGGCCAGGTGAATGGCCTTGCGTTGTCGGCCGACGGAGCCACCGTGTATGCGGCACAGCCCTCCCAGGACTCGATCGCGGTCGTCGATACGGCGTCGTTGATGCAAACGTCGTCCATCCCTACCGGTACGAGCACTTGCCCGCTCTCGCTGTCCCTGCTCGGCGCTCGGCTCTGGTTCGGTTACGGCTGTCTCGCCGGGAAGGGCGCAATCGGCTCCGCGGATCTGTCCGCACCAACGCCGACGGTGAGTTTGGGCGCGTCGGGATCGGCGTACTACTACCGCCAGCCGGCGTTGATTTCTTCCTCGAACGATCCGGGGACGTTGTTCGCCGCGGACGCTGGTGAGTCGCCGTCCCGGGTGGACGCCTACACGGTGTCCGACGCGGCGCTGGCCCCCCTGGCGACCCTGCCCGCAGCGCCGCCGGTCCAGGCCGTCTCCGACATGCAGATCTCACCGGACGGGCAGGAACTACTGCTCGCCGCCGCAAATCACGAGGTGTTGAATTACTCGACGGCGGATCTGTCGCCGACCGGTTCGATCACCACGTCCACCAACCCGGCGACAGCGGCCCCGGCGGGGCTCTCGTTCGCCCCTGACGGGTCACTCGCGGTCGGCATCTGGGGCGCCCAGATGCAACCTTTGGTGTACGTCTACGCCCCGGACGGGTCGTTCCGCTACCAGTACATCAGCTCACCCGCTGTCGAGAACGCTCTCGCGGCCGGTCTCGCCTACAACGCGGCCGGTACTGCCATCTACGCCGTGACGACCGCGGCTGGTGATGGATCGCAGCTCGTCCTGCACGTGCTGACCGGGCTGGCCGATACGGCCCGCCCGCCCGCGCCGCTCGGCATCGGTACGAACCCCCTCTACCGTGCGGTTCGCATCGTCTGGGCCGTCTCCGGATTGTTCCCCTACGGCCCACCTACGGCGTACACGGTCTATCGCGGAACCTCTCCGACCGCGCTCACCGCACTGGCGACAGTGCCCGGGCAGGTCCCGAGTGGCTACGACGTGACTGACCTGTCCTATGACGACTTCTCGGCGGCGGCCGGCGTGACCTACTACTACGCGGTGACGGCTTCCAACTCATCCGGGGAGTCCGACCGCACCGCGATTCTCAGCGGTGTCCGGGACGAGCACGCCTACGTGTACACGGTGGATCCGCCGACGACGATGATCATCAGCTCGGCCGAGCACGGCAACAACTACGCCGTCCCCTCCGTCCCGGACGACTACGCCACCCCGGTCTTCTCTCCTGACGGCACCCGGATCGCGTACTCGCTGG
The DNA here is from genome assembly GCA_032160665.1 of Pseudonocardiales bacterium. Classification (GTDB taxonomy): domain Bacteria; phylum Actinomycetota; class Actinomycetes; order Mycobacteriales; family Jatrophihabitantaceae; genus Jatrophihabitans. The sequence goes on along the minus strand of JAVHVH010000221.1, from coordinate 4,094 downwards.
CCTCGGAAACGGCCGCGCACATCGGGCGTATCGCATCCGACGGGTCTGATCAGGTGCTGCTGACGTCCGGAACTGCGTCGGACACCCAGCCGGCGTGGTCGCCGGACGGCCAAACCATCGCGTTCACCCGGACCACGGCATCGGGCTCCTCGATCTGGACTGTTCCCGCTTCCGGCGGGACGCCGACGCGGGTGCCCGGTACGAGCGGGGACTCGGATCCGGCGTGGTCGCCCAGCCGCAAGCAGCTGGCGGTGGTGTCCGCAGCCCACGCGATCAAGGTCCTTACTTTGGCCGACGGTTACGAGCGAACCGTCGTCACCTCGACGGCGCCGGCGTATCTGCGCAGCCCGGGTTTCTCGCCCGACGGCAACTCCCTGGTTTACGTGGTCGCCACCCCGGGGCCCGCCGGTGCCAGCTGGGCGTGGGGCACACTCAAGGTAGTTCCGGCCGCCGGCGGACCGCAGACCGACCTCACCACTTCTACGCCTGCCGCGAACACTGTTCAATCGGCCTACTGGAGCCCGGACGGTACCGGCGTCCTGTTCAGTGACGAGTACGGCGAACTGCACCTCCTGACCTCGGCGAAGGTCGAGGCCGCCCAGGCTGCTGGCACCACAAGTGCGGGACCTTTCCCGGTATCGGTCCCCGCTGGGAGGGGGAGTTACTACGCCCCCCGCGTCGCTTACGTTGCCACGCCGCCGGCGAAGGTGAGCGCGCTCGCCGCGTCGCTGGCCAGCCGCTCAGTGACCTTGTCGTGGACCAAGCCATCCGACGCCGCGTACGTGGTTGTCCGACGCTCCGCTGCGGGCGGCTCAGCGCCGGCTTCTCCGAGCGCTGGAGTCGCCGTGTACGCGGGGACCGGTACGAGCGTCGTAGCCGCGGGGCTGACCAACGGCGCGCAGTACCGGTTCTCGGTGTTCGCGATGTCCGCCGGTGCGGATGCTTCCGGAGCGGACACGGTGACGGCATCCCCGGCCTCGACGCCGAAGGTATCGCCCAACGGGTCCGTCCTTGGCGCGTTGGTCGGTTCGGGTCCGTCGTTCACCGCGTCCTGGGGCCCGGCGCCGCCGACCGGTCAGACGTATGAGGTGCAACTCGGTCAGCGTGTGCTGAACAAGACGACGAACAGGTGGTCCGCCCCGGTGTTTCAGCCGTGGCTGCCGTCCACCCGCGCCACGCACGCAACGATCAAGGCTGCCGCTGGCACCACGTACTACGTGCGCGCCCGGGTGCATGACTCGTTCGGCCACGTCACGTCATGGTCGGCGCGTGCCACAGCGGCCGTGCCCTATGACGATCGTGCGTTCTCGACGGGAACCGGCTGGTCCCGCACGACGGCGGCAGGAACCTTCGCGTCGACGTTGACGACATCACTGCGGGCCGATGCCACGGCCTCCATCTCGGTGTCCGCCTCGGCGGTGTCCCTGGTTGCGGACAAGTGCTCGCACTGCGGCGCGTTCTCCGTCGAAGTGGACGGGATTCCGCGCGGCAAGTTCGCGACGTATTCGGCGACGTTGCAGCACCGGAAGCTCGTCTGGTCGTACAAGTTCGCCGGTATCGGCAAGCACAAGGTCACGGTGACTGCGGTGGGTACCCCGGGGCAGCCGCAGGTCCGCATCGATGGTCTGCTAGCGGTTCGCTAATCGTCGGCGCCGCGCCTGTGCGACAGCCGAACGGTCGGTGAACATGTTCCGGCGCCCGATTCTGGGTCCAAGTCCACATGAGGTCGCCAAGTCTGATGGGGCCGAGGCGGCGCGCACGGCCGAACAACCATTCTCGAGCGATAACGCACGGCGCGGCCAGCGGCATCGAGGTGCGCGGGATCGACGGGTCGTGCGCGTGAGACCTGCTCGGGTTCGCAGCACGGTGCGGTCCGACCGGCGCTAGCATGGATCTGCACCGCCCTCACAAGGCGGGACGTTGCTCGGTTTGCGACGACCTCCGGTGTGCGGTCGTCGACCCGCCCGTCAACTGGCGGCTCAGGGCGCGCCTGCAGTGGGCGGCCCGCCCGGTCCCGCGGTGTCGATGTCGCGGAGTTCGGTGGGGCCGGCGTCGTCTCGGAGCAGTCGCCCCGGGGCTCTACGGGCGACCGTTCATCGTCCGATGGCGGGTATGTGTGCGGAATTCTCGGCCCGGCCATGGTGTCGGGCGTTCGGAGGAGGAGCTTGTGGCTCGACCGGGCCGGCGTCAGGTGGGCGCTCACCGTACCGCTTCGCGAAAGCAGCGACGCGTCCCCGAGGACGTCATCTCGGTGCTCGCCCGCGCCGTCCGTGAGGTGGAAGCAGCTGTCGAGCGCGCCCGTGTGACGCCCGCGGTGCGCACGAAGTTCCAGGCCGTCGCGCTGCTTGTGCGTGAGGAGCACGCCCGAGTCAGGGGGGAGCGCACCGGCAGCCAGACGCACCGGGCTGAGCAGCTGAAGCGCTTGGACGGGATCGCGACGATCCTCGCGAAGACCGCAGTACGCGACCCCGCTCTCCTCGCTCTCCTCGCGGAGGATGCCGCCGTGTCCGACGCGGCGCGGTTGCTCAAGCGGGACATGTTGAGGACGGTGGGTATCGATCCGGCTCCCGAGGAGACCGGGCCGGCGGAGGCTGCGGCCGCTTCTGCCAGCGCCGAGCGTCGGGTTGTGCCCCGGTCGGTCGTGTCTCGACAGTTGGCCACCTCGTTCCTCGCCCCCGACTTCTCGTCGGTCCGGCCGAGCACGCGCGGTCCGCGCCGCCTGGCCGGTTGGGAGCTGCTGAACCCGCTCCTCAGCTCGTTCGAACGTGCCGAGGGCGGAGCCCCGGCGTGCATGGCCCTGCCGGCGCCGGCCCCTGTGCGCGTGCCGGGGAACCGGGAGCTGATGCCCCACCAGGGGCAGCTGGTCGCCGCGGCTGCGGCCGGCCACCGGACCTTCCTGCTCGCCGACGAGCCGGGCCTGGGCAAGACGGCTCAGGCGCTGCTCGCCGCGGAGGCGGCGAACGCCTACCCGCTGCTGGTAGTCGTACCAAGCGTCGTAAAGATCAACTGGGCGCGCGAGGCCGGCCTGTGGACACCGAACCGCTCGGCCACCGTGGTCCACGGCAACGGTGACACGGTCGACGGCTACGCCGACATCGTCGTGGTCAACTACGAGGTGCTCGACCGCCACGTGGGGTGGTTCGGCGGCTTCGGCTTCCGCGGCATGGTCGTCGACGAGGCGCACTTCATCAAGAACAAGACCTCCCAACGCTCGCAGCACGTCTTGGACCTCTCCGAGCGGATTCGGTCCGGCACCGCGCGCCCCTTGCTGATGGCCCTCACCGGCACCCCGCTGATCAACGATATCGACGACTTCCGGGCCATCTGGCAGTTCCTCGGCTGGATCGACGAGACCGAGCCGCTCGCCGAGCTGATGGACTCCCTCGAGGAGACCGGCCTGACCCCCGCGGACCCGGGGTTCTACTCCGCCGCTCGCAAGTGCGTGATCGACCTCGGCATCGTGCGTCGCCGCAAGGTCGATGTGGCGGCCGACATCCCCGCCCGCCGCACCGCCGACCTGCCCGTCGAGCTCGACGAGAAGGTCGCCCGTTCGATCCGGGCGGCGGAGCGCGACCTCGCTCGTCGGCTGGTGTCGCGGTACGAGACGGCACTGGCGAACCGTCGGTCCGGTGTCGTGGAGGGCATCGACCACGACCTCGTGCGCAAGGTGGCCACGTGGGAGCAGAAGGATGCGAGCACGACGACGACCGGCGAGAACGTGTTCAGCATGATGCGACGCATCGGCCAGGCGAAGGCCGGCCTCGCCGCCGACTATGCGGCACAGCTCGCGCGGAGCGCGGGCAAGGTGGTCTTCTTCGCCAAGCACGTCGACGTCATGGACGTCGCAGAGGAGGCCTTCGCGAGGCAGGGTGTGCGCTTCTCGTCGATCCGGGGCGGCCAGACGCCGGCGTCGCGGCAGAAGAACATCGACGCGTTCGTGAACGATCCGGACGTCGCCATCGCGGTCTGCTCCCTGACGGCGGCCGGCGTGGGTCTCAATCTGCAGGTCGCCTCCAACATCGTGCTGGCCGAGCTGTCCTGGACCGACGCGGAGCAGACACAGGCCATCGACCGCAGCCACCGCATCGGTCAGA
>JAVHVH010000208.1:0-3028 GCA_032160665.1 Pseudonocardiales bacterium | reverse complement strand
GAAACATGATGCAGATGCGCCAGATCGCCGGCATGCGCGGCCTGGTGGCCAACCCCAAGGGCGAGATCATCCCGCGGCCGATCAAGGCGAACTTCCGCGAGGGTCTGTCCGTGCTGGAGTACTTCATTGCCACGCACGGCGCCCGCAAGGGTCTGGCCGACACCGCGCTGCGGACCGCCGACTCGGGTTACCTGACCCGTCGTCTGGTGGACGTCAGCCAGGACGTCATCATCCGCGAGGAGGACTGCGGCACCGACCGCGGCCTGTCGCTGACGATCGCGTCCGCGGGACCCGACGGCGCGTTGATCAAGGACCCGCACGTCGAGACCTCGGTCTACGCGCGCGTCCTGGCCGAGGACATCCCGAAGCCGACTGGCCGCGGCGTCGTCGCGACCGCCGGCACCGATCTCGGTGACGTCCTGATCGAGGAACTGGTCAACGCCGGCGTCAGCGAGGTCCGGGTCCGCTCGGTCCTCACCTGCGAGTCGGCGCTGGGCACCTGCGCCACCTGCTACGGCCGCTCGCTCGCGACCGGCAAGCTCGTGGACGTCGGCGAGGCGGTCGGCATCATCGCCGCCCAGTCGATCGGCGAGCCCGGAACCCAGCTGACCATGCGGACGTTCCACACCGGCGGCATCGCGGGTGACGACATCACGCACGGTCTGCCCCGGGTGGGCGAGCTGTTCGAGGCCCGCGTCCCCAAGGGCGTGGCGCCGATCGCCGAGGCCTCCGGGCGGGTGCGGTTCGAGGAGTCCGACGGAACGAAGGGCTCCAGCCGACGCATCGTGATCATCCCGGACGACGGCGGCGAGGAGCGGGAGTACCCGATCACGCGGCGGGCGCGTCCGCTGGTGAACGACGGCGACGCGGTGGAGGCCGGCGCCCAGCTGATCTCCGGCGCGGTCAACCCGCACGACGTGCTGCGGATCATGGGCCCGCGCGAGGTGCAGCTGCACCTCGTCCGTGAGGTCCAGGAGGTTTACCGCAGTCAGGGTGTCGCGATCCACGACAAGCACATCGAGGTGATCATCCGGCAGATGCTCAAGCGCATCACGGTGATCGAGTCGGGTGCCACCGAGTTCCTGCCCGGTTCGCTGATCGAGCGGACCAAATTCGAGGCCGAGAACCGCCGTGTGGTGGCCGAGAGCAACGAGCCGGCTTCGGGCCGTCCGGTGCTGATGGGCATCACCAAGGCGTCGCTGGCCACCGAATCGTGGCTGTCGGCGGCCTCGTTCCAGGAGACGACCCGGGTGCTTACCGATGCGGCGATCTCGGCCAAGAGCGACTCGCTCGTCGGCCTCAAGGAGAACGTCATTATCGGCAAGCTGATCCCGGCCGGCACCGGCATCGCCCGGTACCGCAACGTCGACGTCAACCCGACCGAAGAGGCCCGCGCCGCGGCGTTCTCGATGGCCGGCTACGACGAGAACGACTATTACGGGTTCGGCAACAGCGCGCTCGGCCCGGCCGTCCCGTTGGACGAGTTCGGGTACGACGACTACCGCTAACACCGCATCGCACAGCGGGCTGGCACCTTCGGGTGCCGGCCCGCTGTCGTTTCCGGCGCGCAGTACCACCGGTCGGGCCGCTGTCGGCGCGCTCGGCTCGGCGCTGGTCGGGTACCGCCCTAGACGTTCCGAACGTCCGCTGATGCCGCGCAGGGCACCCCGGGCGCTGCTGCTCGCGGGCGTGGCCGCGGCGGCGACCATCCCTGGCCGTGGCGGGATGCACCAGTGGCGGGGACCCCGAGCCCGGCGCCCGGCAGCGAGGAGACTTCCGTGCCGACACCCGACGCCGACTTCGTCCGGCCCGACGGGCACCGGCGCCGGGCCGGCCTGCGGGTTCGTCCCCGCCGCGGCCCTGGCCGACGTGCTCGGCACGACGCGCTACGAGACGGCCGGATCGCTGACCCGCACCGAGCCGGCGCGAACCGGCGCCTGCAGCGTGATCGCCCCCGACAACAACGTCCCCGCGATCCAGGTGACGGTCGGCCCCGGCTCGATCTCGCGGGCCGGAGCAAGCGCCGTGGCTACCGTCGAGGGGACGAACGTGACCGGCGCGCTGTCCCATCTCGTCCGGGCCCGCGACGCCATGGGCGTGCGCCGGTTGCGCCCGAGGCCGGGCCGGGACGCCGTGCACGACGCGGTGTCGCTGGCGACCGCGGTCGCCGAGGAGTTGGGCCTGCCCGTCCATTGAGGGACATCGCCCGCCGAGGGCAGCCGTCCCCTCAGGATGAGGATTTTGCGCCTCGGCGCACGCACGAGTAATGTTGCACGACGTGCCCGGAGCCATCCGGGTGCTGTCTTGTGCCCGACGGTGCAGCAGCTCGACGACCGGTTCCGGTCGGCGGCCCGCGCCAGATGACACGGGCTCACCGAGCTTGGTTTCGGCGCTTGCGCCGGGCTGGCCCACGAGCGGCGCGACACGCCCGACCGCGGGGATCGGCAGAGCGGACAGAGGGCCCGGGAAATCGGGCCTGCAACAACACCACAGCAGGGGAACGCCGGAGTGCCATGCTCCGCGGACCCGCCCACAACGCCGTAATTCGAGATCGCACAGAGGGAGATTGCAGGCCGCATGCCTACGATCCAGCAGTTGGTCCGCAAGGGCCGCCAGGACAAGGTCGAGAAGACCAAGACGCCTGCGCTCAAGGGCTCTCCGCAGCGCCGCGGCGTCTGTACCCGCGTCTACACCACGACCCCCAAGAAGCCGAACTCGGCGCTGCGCAAGGTCGCCCGCGTGCGGCTGACCAGCCAGATCGAGGTCACGGCCTATATCCCCGGCGTCGGGCACAACCTGCAGGAGCACTCGATCGTGCTCGTCCGCGGCGGCCGGGTGAAGGACCTCCCGGGCGTTCGCTACAAGATCATTCGCGGCTCGCTGGACACCCAGGGGGTCCGGGGCCGCAAGCAGGCCCGCAGCCGCTACGGCGCCAAGAAGGAGAAGAGCTAATGCCGCGCAAGGGTCCGGCGCCGAAGCGCCCGCTCGTCATCGACCCGGTCTACGCCTCGCCGCTGGTCACGCAGCT
>JAVHVH010000200.1:0-13087 GCA_032160665.1 Pseudonocardiales bacterium | reverse complement strand
TCCTCAAGGCCCTACCCCGTGCGGTCCAGTATCCGAGCAGCACTGAATGGGCCGCGGTCAAGACCCAGGTGCAGCAGACGATCGGCACCGCTGTGAGCAGCGATCCGAAGAAGGTGCTGAGCACGATCCAGCAGACCGCCAAGAAGGGCGGCTGAGCCGATGACACGGTCCCGGTGCGCGTGCCTCCGGCCCGCGCCGGGACCGTTCGGCCGCGGGATGCTTCGATGACCACAGTGGACATGACTCAGCCGCCGACGCCGGAGACTCGGGCTCGCCGCCCGGCTCCGCGGTCGGGCTCGGCCCGACGGATCCGGTATTCGATCGGCCCGTACCTGTGGATCGCGCCGGCGCTCGCGCTCATCGGCGTCGTAGTGCTGTGGCCGGTGGTCGTGATGTTCCGGACCTCGTTCCAGCACATCAGCCCGGACGGGTTCGTCCTCGGATCACGCGGCACCGGCAACTACAACGACTTGTTCGCCGAGCCGGACCTCCCTGGTGTCCTGACCCGGACGGTCGTGTGGGTGGTGGCCGTCGTCGTCGTGACCATGGTGCTGTCGCTGGCGCTGGCGCAGCTGTTCAACGAGCGCTTCCCTGGTCGGCGGGTCGCGCGCTGGGCGCTCATTGCTCCGTGGGCCGCGTCGGTGATGATGACGGCGCTGGTGTTCCGGTGGGCGCTGGACTCCAACAACGGCGTCATCAACGTGTTCCTGCATGACATCGGTGTACTCAAGGCCTTCAACACCAACCAGGCGGACTGGCTGGGACGTCCCGGGTCGGCGTTCGTCTGGATGATGGTCGTCGCCGTGTTCGTCTCGGTGCCGTTCTCGACGTACGCACTCCTGGCCGGTCTCCAGACCATCCCGACAGAGGTGTTCGAGGCGGCCCGGGTCGACGGTGCCTCGCGGTGGCGGACCTACTGGTCGATCACGCTGCCGCTGCTGCGCCCGGCCTTCCTGGTGGCGGCTCTGATCAACGTCATCAACGTCTTCAACTCGTTCCCGATCATCTGGGAGATGACGCGCGGCGGCCCGGGACACGAGACGAGTACGACCACCACGTTCATGTACCTGCTCAAGCAGAGCCACATCGGCGAATCGGCGGCGATGTCGGTGATCAACTTCGGGCTGGTGATCGTGCTCGTGCTGCTGTTCCTGCGCGCCACCCGCTGGCGCGAGCAGGTGATGTGACGTGGCCGTCGTCCTGACCGAACCGGCCGCGGTGGCGCCCGAACGGTCCGCCCGACCGCGCCGCCACGCCGAGCGCCTGACGCCTCGCAAGGTACTGCTGGCCCTCCTCGCCTACGTCATCGCGATGATCTTCGTGCTGCCGTACGCCGAGATGGTGATCTCGGCGTTGCGACCGCCGAAGGAACTGCTGGCCCGCGGCTACCTGCCTCAGCACTTCGACTGGTCGAACTTCACCTCCTTGTGGCGGACCGGGTTCGGCGACCATCTGGGCGCCAGCCTCAAGGTCGCGGGCGGTGCCACGGTCGTGGTGCTCGTTGTGGCGCTGCCCGCCGCCTACTGCACCGCGCGGCGGCGCTTCCGCGGCCGGGCCGTCTTCCTGCTCCTCGTCCTGGCCACCCAGATGTTCCAGCCGGCGGCGATGCTCGTCGGCATCCAGCGCGAGTTCTTGAGCTTCCACCTGCCGAACCCGGTGCTCTCGCTGATCCTGGTGAACTCGGGGTTCAACCTCGCGTTCGCGGTATGGATCCTCAACGCGTACTTCTCCTCCATCCCCGCGGAACTCGAAGAGGCGGCGATGGTCGACGGGGCCAGCCGGTTCGGTGCCCTGTACCGGATCACGCTGCCGCTGGCCATGCCCGGCATCGTCACCGCGCTGATCTTCACCTTCATCGGCGCCTGGAACGAACTCCTCGTCGCGCTGACGTTCACGTCCGGAATCCAGCAACCGGGCCAACAGCCGCTGACGGTGTCGATCAACGACTACATCGGCCAGTACTCGATCGACTGGGGGCACGTGTTCGCCGGATCGGTCATCGCCACGATCCCGGTCATCGTCCTGTTCGCCATGATCGAGGGCAAGGTCGTCGGTGGCCTCACCGCCGGCTCGATCAAGTAGGGCTGATGTCGCACGTCGCCACTGAGATCGCCAGCCAGCCCGACCTCTGGTTGCGGGCCGGCGATCTTGCCCGGCACCCCGCGGTCGCGGCCGCGCTTCCGGTGCCGGGCGCCCGGGTCGCCGTCGTCGGCTGCGGCACGTCGTTGTACATGGCCCGCGCCTGGGCCGCGCTGCGCGAGGTGCAGGGCCATGGCGAGACCGACGCGTTCCCCGCGTCCGAGTTCCCGGCGGAGCGCCGCTACGACCACATCGTCGCCATCACCCGCTCCGGCACGACGACGGAGGTCCTCCGGCTGCTGACCGCGGTGGGTGACGGTACCCGGACTACCGTGCTCACCACCGCGACGGACCGGCCGGCGGCGCACGCGGCGGGGGAGACCATCGTGCTGGACTTCGCCGACGAACGCTCGGTCGTGCAGACCCGGTTCGCGACCTGCGCGCTGGCCCTGCTGCGCGCCCACGTCGGTGCGAACCTGTCCGGGGTCGTCGTCGACGCGCGAGACGAATTGCTGCGCCCGCTGCCGGCCGATGCGCTCACCCGGCGGCAGTTCACGTTCCTGGGGACGGGATGGACGGTCGGCATCGCCGAGGAAGCGGCGCTGAAGCTGCGCGAGGCGGCGCAGGCGTGGACCGAGTCCTATCCCGCGATGGAGTTCCGGCACGGCCCGATCAGCGTGGTTGACGGGTCTTCGCTGGTGTGGATCTTCGGTGCCGCGCCGGCCGGCCTCGTCACGGAGATCGAGCGGACCGGGGCGGCGGTGGTGACGTCGACCGCCGATCCCATGGCGCAGCTCGTCGGCGCGCAGCGCCTGGCCGTGGCCCTCGCGGACCACCGTGGGCTGGACCCGGACGCGCCGCGGAACCTGACCCGCTCGATCGTGCTGTCCTGACCGGCATGACCGGATCCGTGGTGATCGCCGTCGACGTCGGCGGCACGTCGATCAAGGCCGCCGCGTTCGGCCCGGACGGCACCGTGCTGCGCCGCGACGACCGGCCCACTCCGGTCAGCGAGGGCCAGGAAGCCGTGGTCACCGCCGTCCGCGCCGCCGTTGCCGAGCTGCGCACCCCGGCTGTCGTCGCGTGCGCGGTAGTCGCGCCCGGCGTGGTCGACGTGGTGACCGGGACGGCGCGGTACTCCGCGAACATCGGCTGGCGCGACGTGCCGCTCGGCGACCTGTTGCGCGCCGACCTCGGGGTGCCGGTGGCGGTCGACCACGACGTGCGCGCGGCCGGCATCGCCGAGTGCGCGCTGGGCGCGGCGCGTGGTGTCGCCGACTGCCTGATCGTCGTCATCGGAACCGGCATCGCGGGCGTGATCATGTCGGGCGGGACGCACGTGCGCGGGGCCACCGATCTCGCCGGTGAGATCGGCCATCTGCCGGTGCATCCGGACGGCGAGTTGTGCGCGTGCGGCCAGCGCGGCTGCACCGAGACGTACGCGTCGGCCGCCTCGATCGCTCGCCGGTATCGCGAGCGCGCGGGGCGGGACCTGACCCCGGCCCAGATCGTCGCCGCCCGCTCGTCGGATCCGATCGCAACGCAGGTGTGGGGCGAGGCCACGGACGCGCTCGGGCTTGCTCTCGTCAGCCACACGATGCTGCTCGACCCGACCCTGATCGTGCTCGGCGGCGGGCTGTCCGAAGCCGGGGCGGCACTGCGCGATCCGGTCGTGGCCGCCGTGGCAAACCGGCTGAGCTGGCGGCCGCCCCCGAGGGTCGAGGTGTCCTCCCTCGGCGCGCGCGCCGGGCAGGTCGGGGCCGCCCTGCTGGCGTGGCGCGCGGTCGGTCACGACGTGGACGGGTGGCGGAACTGACGTGCCACTCGTCCCGACCGCCGAGCTGGTGCCGTCTGCCCCAGGCACCGCGGTGCTGGCGTTCAACGTGATCACCCTCGAGCACGCCGAGGCGATCGCGGCCGGCGCCGAACGCGCGGGCGCCGCAGCGGTCCTGCAAATCAGCCACAACGCGGTTCGTTTCCACGCCGGCTCCCTGCGGCCGCTCGCGGCCGGCGCGGCGGCCGTGGCCGAAGCCTCGAGCGCGCGGCTCGCCCTGCACCTGGATCACGTCGAGGACGTCGATCTGCTGCACCAGGCCGCCGCGGCCGGCTTCTCGTCGGCGATGTTCGACGCGAGCCCGCTGCCCTACGACCAGAACCTCACCGCTACCGCTGCCGCCGCCCGGTGGGCGCACGACGCCGGGCTGTGGCTGGAAGCCGAGCTCGGTCACGTGGGAGGCAAGGCCGGCGCCGCGGCGAGCGCCCACGCCGACGGCGTGCGGACCGATCCCGACGAGGCAGCAGACTTCGTGTCCGCTACCGGCGTCGATGCTCTCGCGGTCGCCGTGGGCAGCTCGCACGCGATGACGACCCGGACCGCGAGCCTGGATCACGACCTGATCGCCCGGCTCGCGGCCCGGCTCGACGTCCCGCTGGTGCTGCATGGCTCGTCCGGCGTCCCCGACGCGCACCTCCGAGCGGCGGTTCGCGCCGGCATTCGGAAGATCAACGTAGGGACCGCCCTGAACGTCGCGTTCACCGACGCGGTCCGCACGACCCTCGCGGCCGGCGAATCGCCCGATCCGCGGCGTTATCTCGCGCCGGCGCGCGACGCAATGGTCGATGTCGTCGCTGACCTGTTGCGCGTTCTGGCCGACTAGGTAGCGATCGCCCGTCGTCGGGCCGCGGTCAGCCCTTGACCGCGCCGCTCAGGCCGGACCCGCGCAGGAACGAGCGCTGGAAGATGAGGAATCCGATGATCGGTCCGATCGAGGCGAGGAACAGCGCAGCGAGGAACACGCCGAGTTCGGTCTGCGACTGGATCGACGGCAGCCGAACCGACAAGGGTTGGCCGTCAGCATCGCTGAGGACGAGCAACGGCCACAGGAAGTCCTTCCACGATGCCAGCAGTGCGAACACCGAGACGACGCCGAGGATCGGGCGCGACATCGGCAGCACGATCAGCACGAACAACCGGAGCCCGTCCGCTCCGTCGATGCGCGCGGCCTCGAAGATCTCGCGGGGGAGGTTGTCGAAGAACCGCTTGATGAGCACGACGTTGAACGCGCTCGCCCCGGCCGGCAGCCAGATCGCCCAGTAACTGTTGACGAAGCTGTGATCGATCAGCGGCGGGTGGACGATCTCGATGTAGAGCGGAACCAGCAGGACGACCGCCGGCACGAACAGGGTGGCCAGCAACATGCCGGTGATGATCGGGGCGTATTTCGGCCGCAGCACCGACAACGCGAACCCCCCGGTCGTGGCGACCACTATCTGGCAGAGCCACGCCCCGAAGGCGAGCACGACGCTGTTCCAGAAGTAGCGACCGACCCGTAACTCGGTCCAGGCCTCGCGCAGGTTCTGCAGCGTGCCGCCGTGGGGGAAGAGCCCCATGGGCGCGGTCAGCGTGTCGTTAGTGGGCGTGATTGCTGCCTTGCCGAGCCACAGGATCGGACCCAGCCCACCGACGATCAGGAGCACCAGCAGGGCCACCTGGGCACCGCCCATGCCCCATCGGACGGCCGGCCGCTGCCATTCCGAGGGCGAGACGAGGGCGGTGTCCGGCGCGCTCCGGTCGGTCAGCAGCCTGGCCTCGGTGGTGGTCACTGGGTGCTCCAGGATCGGGTGACGCGAAGGTACAGCAGCGACAGGATGGCCAGGAACAGCGCGAGCATCAGGCTCAGCGCCGTCGCCGCCCCGTAGTCACCGCCGAGGCTGTTGCCGAACGCATAGTTGTAGATCAGCAGCATGATCGTCATCGTCGAGTTCGTCGGGCCGCCCGAGGTGAACAGGAACGGTTCCAGGAATACCTGCGCCGTGCCGATGATCTGCAGGATCAACGTCACCAGCAGCACGCCGCGAAGCTGAGGCAAGGTGATGTGCCAGACCTTGTGCCAAAGCCCGGCGCCGTCGACACCGGCCGCCTCGTACAACTCGCGGTTCACGCCGGTGAGCGCCGCCAGGTAGATGATCACCGTTGCGCCGGCATTGGCCCAGGTCGACTCCATGACCAGCGAGGGCATCGCCCAAGTGGGGGATTGCAGCCAGGGGTACGGGCCGAGGTGCAGCCAGCCCAACACCGTGTTGAACACGCCGGTCGAACTGGCGTCGTAGAACGTCTTCCACAACAGCACCGCGACCACCGGCGGGATGACGACCGGCAGGTAGGCCAAGGCGCTGTACAACCCGCGGAACCGGCGCGCCTCACTCATCAAGACGGCCGCGGCGAGCGGGATCGGAAAGCCGAAGATCAACGCGAGCAACGCGAAGTAAGCGGTGTTCTTCACAGCGATCGGGAACAGCGGATCGTTGAGCACGGTGCGGAAGTTGTCGAGGCCGACCCACTTGGCGGGCTGGACCAGGTTGGTGTGCTGCACCGACATGATCACGGTACGAACGATCGGGTACCACGAGAACGCCGCGAAGATCAGCAGCATCGGTAGCAGAAACAGCAGCGAAGCGAGACCGCCGCCGCGGTACCAACTGACCGGCGTGCCGATCCGTCGGGTCCGTCGTCTCGCTGCGGGTTCCTGGGCCGATGCCCCGTGTTGGGACGATGGCACGGTCGAGTGCGCCGGCACTTTCGCCGACGCACTCGACCGCTCATGCACTACCGACATTGGGCGAGCGTCACTTTCCTTGTGAGATCGCGCTCTGCGCCGAGTCGTTCGCGCTCGTGAGCAACTGATCGATGTTGGCGCCCTTTTGAGTCAGGACGGCCTGGACCACCGTGTCCAGCGCGTGATAGACGCTCTGGGTTGACGCGGCCGGTTCAGCGATCAGCTTCTGGTCGAACACCTTGTCCGTGAACGGCTTCATCTGCGCCTGCGGAACGTTGATCAAGGACTTGATCCACGTGTTCGCGAGGTCGTACTGGGCCTTGTCGAAGACCGGGAGGGCGGGCGTGCCTACCGGCTGGTTCGACGCCTTCAGGGTCTGGGCGTTGCGGATCGCGCCCTGTTCGTTCACCAGGGGCTGCTCGTAGTAGAAGTCGATCCACTTCACCGCCGCGGCCTGCGCGTCCTTGCTGGCGTCCGGGCGGACAGCGGCGAGGGTGCCGCCACCGAGTACGCCGGCGTTCGGATCGTCAGCGAGTGGGATCGTCGACAGCCCGTAGATGCTCGTGTCGATCTTGTTCGTCGAAACCAGCGAGTTGAAGACGTCCGAGCCACTGACGTACATGCCGACCTTGCCGGCCGCGAACGCCTGGTTGATGTCCGTCCAGCCGTAGTCGAAGTTCGAGCCCATCGAGTTGTCGTCCCACCGCATCTTGTGCAGCGTCTCGAGTGCCTGCTTGGTCTGGGCGTTGTCCAGTGTGGCCTTGGCATCCTTCCCGGTGCCTTCCTCCATCCGGGCACCCATTGAGTAAGCAAGCGTCGTGAGAATCCAGCCGGCGCTGTTGTCGTTCTTGCCCATCTCGGCGTAGCCGGCGACACCCGTCTTGTCCGAGATCTTCTTGGCGTCGGCCATCACTTCGTCCCAGGTCGTCGGGGGCTTGTCAGGGTCGAGCCCGGCCTGGGTGAACAGCTTGCGGTTGTAATGCAGGGCCTGGGCGTAGGCCGCGGTCGGCAGCGCGATCACCTTGCCGTCCGCCGTCGTGCCCTCGGCGATGACCGCGGGGTTGAACTTGCTGAAGTAGGGCAGGGCCTTCGCCTCGCTCGTCAGGTCGGCGAGCTGGCCGTTCTCACCCAGCGTGCGGCCGTCAGTGAACGGGACGGTGAAGACGTCGGGCAGGGTGCCCGCCGCCAGCTTGGCCGTGAAGGTGGGTCCCGTCCACTGATACTGCACCGACTTGACGGTGATGTTCGGGTACGCCTTCGTGAACGCGGCGACCTGGTTCTTGAACTGCTGGGTCGCCGCGGGCGTGCTGCCGGGCAGCAACGACGCGACGCTGATCGTCACGGGTGCTGTCGACGCCGAAGAGCCGGTGCCCCCGCCGGACGACACCCCGTCGGCCGCGGGTTTCTTCGTGCTGCTGCTGCAGCCTGCGAGCAGCCCGGCAGCGGTCAGTGCGGCGACCAGGCCGGTGATCGATCTGGACTTCATGGTCACTCCTTCTCCTGGACGCCGGGGCGCCGTTCTGGCGGTGCGGTGGGTGATGACAGATAGGTGAGCCAGGCCGTCGTGTCCGGGGGCAGCCGACCTTCGTCGAGCGCTGCACTGGTGAGCAGGACGGCTGCGCCGTCGGGCAGGTCGACCGGGTGCGAGCCCAGGTTGACGATGCAGGCGAAGCCGTCCCCGCGGCCGAAGGCGAGCACGTCGGGATCGCTGGGCTTCCAGGCGAACTCTCCGGCGCCGACTATCTCGCTGCGGCGCAACTGGAGGCCCATGCGGTAGAGCGACAGCATGGAGTCCGGGTCGTCGTTCTCGGCCGCCACCGTGTACTGCGCCCAGGTCGACGGCTGGTCGAGCCAGGTGCGGGTGTCGGCGCGCGGACTGAACCCGAACGGGGGCTGATCACCGGACCACGGCAGCGGCACCCGGCACCCGTCCCGGCCGGGCGAAACCCCACCCGAGCGGAAGTGCATCGGATCCTGGCGGCGCTCGAGCGGGATGTCCTCGACCTCGGGCAGCCCCAGCTCGCCGCCCTGGTAGACGTACAGCGAGCCGGGCAGCGCCATCGCCAGCAGTGCCGCGGCGCGGGCGCGCCGGTTGCCGAGCGCGAGATCGGTCGGCGTGCCCTCGCGCTTGGTCTCGAAGGAGAACGACGTGTCCGCGCGGCCGTAGCGAGTGGCGGCCCGGGTCACGTCGTGGTTCTCGAGCACCCAGGTGGCCGGCGCATCCACGGGAGCGTGCGCGGCGAGCGTGGCCATAATCGACGTGCGCAGGGCGGCCGGCTCCCACGGGCAACTGAGGAAGTCGAAGTTGAACGCGGTGTGCAGTTCGTCCGCACGCAGGTAGCGGGCGAACCGCTCCGCGTCGGGCAGCCACAGCTCGCCGACGAGCACTCGCGGCTGCGGGTACGCGTCGGCGATCGCCCGCCAGCGCCGGTAGATCAGGTGCAGCTCGTCCCGGTCGGTGAACGGGTGCTCACCCGGGGCGTGGTGCTCGGGTTCCTCGGCGAGTTCGGGGTCCTTGACCAGTAGGGCGGCCGAATCGATGCGGATGCCGGCCACACCGCGGTCGAACCAGAATCGCAGCACGCTCTCGTGCTCGAACCAGACGTCGGTGTGGGTCCAGTTGAGGTCGGGCTGCTCCGGGGCGAACAGGTGCAGATACCACTCGCCGGGCACCCCGTCGGCGTCCTTGGTGCGCGTCCACGCGGGGCCGCCGAAGATCGACTGCCAGCCGTTCGGGGGGTTTTCCCCATTGTCGCCGGTGCCCGGGCGGAACCAGAACCGCGCACGGTCGTCGGAGCCCTCGGCCGACGCCAGCGCGGCTCGGAACCATTCGTGCTGGTCGGAGACATGGTTGGGGACGACGTCGATGATCGTGCGAATGCCGAGCACGAGCGCCTCACGGATCAGTCCCTCGGCCTCCTGCAGCGTGCCGAACGACGGATCGATGGCGCGGTAGTCCGCGACGTCGTACCCGCTGTCGGCCATCGGCGAGGGGTACCAGGGGCTGAACCACAGCGCGTCCACGCCGAGCTCGCGCAGGTACTGCAAGCGCGATCGGACGCCGGCCAGATCGCCCGTCCCGTCCCCGTCGGCGTCCGCGAAGCTGCGGACGTAGACCTGGTAGACGACCGCGTCCCGCCACCACGACGAACCGGGTGGTCGGATACCGATCGACACCATGGACCCCGTTTCGTTAGCGACAGAAGTGGCGGCTACGAGCGACACGGAGATTACGCATGGATGAAATCCTTATGCAAGAGATCGACGAAAATTTGTCATCTCGTTACATGAACGAGCCATGCTGGGTTCGGAGCGTGTACCAGCGGAGTCAGCGGCCGCGGAGGCCGACGGCGTACTAGACGGAGGTACTAGACAGCGGCGCGGGCGCGAGCCGTCGAGCCCCGGACCACGAGCTCGGGCTCGTAGAACAGCTCCTCGGGCGCGATTTTGGCGCCTTCCATCGCGCTGGCCAGCAGGGCGACCGCTGCCTTGCCGACTGCTTCGATCGGTTGCCGGACCGTGGTAAGTGGTGGGTCGGTGCAGTTCATGAACGCCGAATCGTCGAAGCCGACGACCGAGATGTCGTCGGGCACCGCGAGGCCCCGCCGGCGCACCGCGCGGATGGCGCCGAGCGCGAGCGGGTCGCTGGCACAGATGATCCCGGTTGCTCCAGCGGCGAGCAGCCGGGTGGCCGCCGCTTGGCCGCCCTCCAGGGAGAACATCGTCCGCTCGACGAAGCCGCGGTGCTGATCCCCGCGCAGGGCGTCGAATGCTTCGAGCTTGCGGCGCGACGGCTCGTGATCACTGGGGCCGAGCACCAGGCCGATGCCTTCGTGGCCGAGCGAAATCAGGTGCGAATAAGCCTGTTCGATCGCCACCGCGTCGTCGGTCGATACCCGGGGGAAGTCCAGGTTCTCGGCCGCGGCGTTGATCAGCACCAGCGGCAGCCGCAACTTGCCCAGTTTGTTGTAATGCTCGTGGGGCGCGTCGGCCTCGGCGTACTGGCCGCCGGCGAAGATCATCCCGGACACCTGGCGCTCGAGCAGCATGTCGACGTACTCCGACTCGGACATGCTGCCGGTGCGGGTGCACAGGACGGAGTTGAACCCGCGCTGCGCCAGGCCGCCGCTGATCACCTCGGCCAGCGCCGGGAAGATCGGGTTCGAGAGCTCCGGGACGATCAGCCCGACCATCCGCGCGCGTCCGCGACGCAGCTGGGTCGGCCGTTCGTAGCCGATGACGTCGAGCGCGGTGAGCACGGCCTCGCGCGTGGCATCGGAAATCCCCGCCTTGCCGTTGAGCACCCGGCTGACGGTCGCTTCGCTGACGCCGGCCTGCTTGGCGACGGCGGACAGATGGCGGGCCACACCGCAACTATAGGACGAATGCGTGCAAGAAGTGGCTAGTTCGCGAGCGTTCGTCGCAAGCGTCGCAGTCCTACGTGCAAGGCGAGCCCACCGAGGACCAGCAGGTAGGCCGCCGACAGCAGCAGGTGGGCGTCGACCAGGCCCAGCGCCGGGCGCCGCAGCAACTCGATCGCCTGGTACAGCGGGAGGCACTCGACGACGATCTGGATCGGCCGCGGATAGACGCCGAGGGGATAGAACGTGGTCGCGAACAGGAACATCGGCAGCATCACCAGTTGCACGTACTGGAAGTCGGCCCAGCCGCGGACACTGGTGGCGACGAGCATTCCGATGCACGCGAAGCAGAAGCCGATCACGGCTGCCCCGAGCAGACCGAGCAGCACCCACGGCGACGCGATGAGACCGAAGGCCGCCACGATGCCGAGAAACCCGATCGTGACCGCGACGGACCGCAGCACGGCCCAAGCGACTTCGCCCAGCGCCACCTCGCCGACGGTCATCGGCGTGGCCAGGATCGGCTGGTAGACCCGTTGGACGGCGAGCCGGTTGTACATGAGGAAAGCGGTCTCGTTGAGGGCACCGTTCATCGCGGCCGTCGCGAGCAGGGCGGGCGCGACGAACTGCGGGTAGCTGACCGTTGCGGCGCCGAGCCCCGAGAGCCGACCGACGAGCACCCCGATCCCAAGCCCGATGGAGCCGAGGTAGAGCACCGGCTCGAGCACCTCGGCGAGCAGCAGGGCCCAGGTGTGCCGGTAGATCAACAGGTTGCGCGCGATCATGACGCGGACGGCGCGGACGCTGCCGCCGACGCCGACGCGATCGGGGGCTCGGTCTTGGACGGGAACGCGGACGGATGTGCTCACGCGCTCAGCACCTTGGCGTAGGTCCGCGAACCGATGGCGAGTCCGCCGACGACGAGCGCGCCGAGATAGCTGCAGTGCGCGGTCGTGGCGAGCCAACCGGATCCACCGAGACTGGCCGACCGGCACAGCTGCACGCCTTGGTACAGCGGTGTGCACCGGATCGCCGCTTGCAGCCAGCCGGGCAGTTGCGCAACCGCGAAGAACGTCCCCGAGAACATGTAGAGCGGCATGATCACGAAGCGGAACCCGCCGTTGAGCAACGCCGGCCGCTCGACCGTCACCGCCCAGGCTGCGACGGGCGCCGCGAACGCCAGACCGGTGAGCGTCGCGGCGAGGACGACCGGCCCGACCCGCGCAGCCGGCATCGCCCCGAACGCCCAGGCGACAACCGCAAAAGCCGTCGCGCTGGTGACGATGCGAAAGCCGATGAAGAGCAGGTGCCCGAAGAGGACGTCCTGCGGACTCAACGGCGTGGCTACCGCCACGCGGTAGACGCCGGAGCTGCGAGCTGAGACGTGCACGGGACCGGCCGACTCGAGGTAGGCGGTCTGCATCATCGCCGCG
This sequence comes from Pseudonocardiales bacterium, assembly GCA_032160665.1. Lineage (GTDB taxonomy): Bacteria > Actinomycetota > Actinomycetes > Mycobacteriales > Jatrophihabitantaceae > Jatrophihabitans. The sequence goes on along the minus strand of JAVHVH010000200.1, from coordinate 658 downwards.
GCCAGCAGTCCGGGTGCGAGAAACGCCAGGTAACTGCTGCCGTGCAGGTAGGCGCTGTGTCGGTGGTCGACCAGTTCGCCCAGCCCGAAGCCCAGCGCGGCGAGGAACAGCGCCGGGTTGGCGACGCTGATCACGATTGAGCCGCGCCAGGTGCGCCGGTAGCGCAGCAACCAGTACCGCCACGCCCGCGCCACGCCCTCGACCGATATCAGCATCGAGCTACTCGATCAGCGATCGGCCGGTGAGGGACAGGAAGACGTCCTCGAGCGTGGCGCGACGCACCAACGCGTCAAGGTCGCCGAGCCCTCGTTCGTGGGCCCGGGCGAGCGCGCGTTCGCCGTCGTCGGTGTAGCAGAGCAGCCGATCGGCGAGCACCTCGACCCGCTCGGCGACGCCTTCGGCACGCAATGCGACGCCACCGCCCGTGCCGGGTTCGACGAGTAGCTCCAACACGTCGCGCGTCACGTGGGACTCGATGAGCGCGCGCGGCGATCCGGTCGCGACCACCCGGCCGTGGTCCATGACCGCCAGCTGGTCGCACAAGCGCTGAGCCTCGTCCATGTAGTGCGTGGTGAGCACGAGCGTCACTCCCTGCCTCTTGAGCTCGAAGAGCCGCTCCCACAGCAGGTGCCGGGCTTGGGGGTCCAGCCCGGTTGTC
>JAVHVH010000293.1:0-3493 GCA_032160665.1 Pseudonocardiales bacterium | reverse complement strand
TGCTGCTCATCGCCGGCGGGTTGCTGTACACCATCGGCGCTGTCGGATACCACCGCCGATCCCCGGACCCGCACCCGTCGGTATTCGGCTATCACGAGGTGTTCCACGCCTACGTCATGGCCGCGGCGGCGTGTCAGTACGTCGCTATCGGCTGCTTCGTCCTGTAACTCTGCCGCCGGTAAGGACCAGCACTGAGTGATGGCCCGGCCAATCCACCTCCAGAGTTGGTAGGGCCTTTCGGGAGGCACGAGTTCGCGGCCGAGTGATCGGGACCCTCGATGGGCGACATCAGCCTGGCAGGTTGAGTTCCTCCAAATGCTGCAGTTGACGTTCTTCGCTCTTGACCGCAGCTTTGATCTTGTCGGGCTCCATCCCGAGGCCGACGGCGTAGTAGAAGATCACCAGGCTGAAGGCGATGACCACGCCGAGGTCCCACCATTCGCCCAGGGCCAAGTGGGCACCCGTTCCGTAGCGACCGAGTAGCCCGATGATCGTCATCCCGATCAGCCAGGGCCAGATCCATGACGCCGCGCGCCAGTCGATGTCGGTCCGGCGAACGTCTTTCGCCCGTCGCAGGGCGATTTCGAAGAGCACGCGCCCGACGAAGATCGCGGTCAGCAGCTTCCACATCGCTTCGAACCCGCCCCAATAGATGATCAAGTTTGCGGCGACGAAGCCAAGCGGGTTCATCACATTCGGGAACGGCACCCGGTATGGACGCCTTCGCTCGGGGTCCTGTCGCTGAAGAACCGCCAAGGACACCGGCGCGAACGCATACATGATCGCGGTCGCGCCGGTGACCAGCGCGACCAGGGACTGCCAGCTAGGGAACGGCAGGAAGATCAACTCGCCGAGGATGAACGCCAGCGCGATCGAGTACATCGGGACACCGCGCTTGCTGGTGTGGGTCAGCCGGTCCGGCAGCACCTCCTCCTCGCCGAGCGCGTAGGAGAGCCGGGCGGAGGTGGCGAGGTAGATGAGTCCGGTCCCGCCTGGAGAAGCAACGGCGTCGATCAGCAGGATCGTGCCCAACCAGCCGGCGCCCGCGGCCAGTGCCAGCGTGTAGTACGGGCCGAAGTCACCTGGGCCGATGGGGTTGTTCCAGCCGTGCGCAAGGTTGGCCGGCGACAGGCCGCCGATGAAGGCAATCTCGAGGGCGATGTACACGGCGGCACCGATGAACATCGCGGTGATGATCGCCCGAGAGAGGTCCTTCTGTGGGTTGCGCGCTTCACCGCCCATCTGCACCGCCTGCTCGAAGCCCTGCAGCGCGAACACGACGCCGAGTGGCAGCGCTGCGAACACGCCATGCGCGCCGTGGGGGGCGAAGCCGCCGCCGGCGGAGAAGTTGGAGCCGTGGAAGCTCAGCGAAAGGATGACAACAACGGCGAGGACGGGAACGGCTGCCTTCCAGATGACCAAGACGGTGTTGCTGTCCGATAGCAACTTCGCGCCCAGCAGGTTGATCGCCGTAAACAGCAACATGGCCCCGGTCGCGATTACCAAGCCCGTCCCGTTCAGGGTGCCGTTCTTGTGCAGCATCACCAGGTGCTGCTGCGCCCAATGCGTGCTGTTGAGATAGGAGATGCTCGCCTCGACCTCAATGGGGGCGATCGCCACCGCCTGCAGGTACGCCGCCCAGCCGGCCGTGAAGCCGGCCAGCGTGCCGAACGCGAAGTACGGGAAGCGCGCCGTTCCGCCGGCGACCGGATACGCCGAACCGAGTTCGGCGTGGATCAGCGCTAGCACCATGAGCATCAGCGCCGCGAGAACCCACGAGATCAGCGATGCCGGGCCGGCAGCCTGGGCGGCTGTCAGGGCGCCGAGCAGCCAGCCGGAGCCGATGATCGAACCTAGCGAGATGAAAGTCAGCCCCCAGAAGCCCACGCTGCGCCGGAGATCTCTCGACACCGTTCGTCCAGCCGCGGGGGATGCAGGGGAAACTGTCTGTGTCACGTCCGCCTCCGATAGCTCGACCCCCGGCTGAGACGCAGGGTGCCCAGATGAACGGCCCATTTCACACGAAATCCCCCGCACCGTGCTTCGGCGGGCAATGCGACGTGTGTCCTAGCTCACCTTCGGGTACGAGTCAGCTATGCGTCTCCTTCGAGGCCTTGCCGGCGCTTTGCTCTGGATCGTGTCGTTGCTGCTCAGCTTGCTCGCCGTCATCCTCTGCGTGACGGTCATCCTGCTTCCAGTAGGTCTGCCGCTGCTCGGATACGCCCGCCGGCTGTTCACCCATTCGCTGAAACTGATCCTCCCGCGAGCGGTATCCCGTCCGGTCGAGACGGCACGCAACTCGACCCGCAAGCGCGGCCGCAAGGCCAAGCACGAGGTGTGACCTCCCGAACGTGAGGTCAAGACGGTGCGCACTCGCGAGATGCTCCGCGAGCAATTCCTCCGACGACGATCTGGCCACGGGTGCGTGCGGCGCCCGCGTGATCTTGTCGACCACGTTAGGCCCGGAGGCGGTGACGAAGACCGACCCGGCCGGGTCCACCGTGAGGCCGAGATCGGCACCCCCGATGCCGATCGGCGTCTTGGCGCCATCCTGCGCCGACGTACACGTCGGTGCGGGCTCGTGGCTACGGCGTTCGTCTGCGTGATCACGCGTGCTCGCCGATAACCGGAGGAAGGGCCACAAGTCGCTGCTCATCCTGAAGTCGTTGATCCACGGCAGCGACATCGGGTCCGGGGAACTAGGGAAAGCTGTTGGAATGTCTGCCTCGTCGCGGCCCCGGGAGGGGCGCCCCGCACAGCTCATCACGGCGATTGTTCTGAGCACTACTGAACTGGAGTGCACCGTCGTCGCACAGGACCAGCGCAGGGTCGTGCCGTACGCCCTCCTGTTCCCCGGCCCGCGCACCGAACGAGTCCTACCCGGACACCTGGTAGCGATTGCCGCGGCTCCCGATGGCTCCGACGTGGTCGTCTGGCGGTGGTACGACGCGGTCGTGATAGCGGAGCATGCCGGACACGTTCGGTTGTGGGAGCCAGCCCACGGCGAGGTACTTGGGCAACCGCGAGACCCGAGCCGCTCACATCGGGCGGGGAGCCGGGCGTACTTGTCAGCCGGGCTGCCGGGCGCAGACTGGTGGGTGGCGGGGCCTGCGGTCGTCTGTGCCGAGGATGCCGACGTAGAACTCGACGACGTGGATCGCTTCTTCACGAGCAATGACCTGTGGGGCCGCCTGACCTGACCTGTCCGCGTCCGGCACGGTGGGGCTGGTGGGGCGGGTCGGACTCGAACCGACGGCCCAGGGATTGTGAGGTCTACCGCGCTCGCCTTTGTGCGAAGCCCTTATTTTCCAGGCCTTCCGCGGCTCGCCGCTGACCTTTCCGCGTCGAATCCTCGGCTGTTGCTCGTGGACTCCTCAGCGCTCGCCGTCTGTGGCGAACCCGCTTCACCGGCGCGGAGCTTCGCCACCATGTCGCCAAGATCGAGTTCGTGCCCACCGATGATCGCACCGCGGGGTTCTCGGCGCCACGGAAG
>JAVHVH010000170.1:0-5165 GCA_032160665.1 Pseudonocardiales bacterium | reverse complement strand
GCTGGCCGAGCAGGAGGAGAAGCCGGCCGTGGGCGAGCTCGCGGATCCCGAGCTCGACGTGGCCGAGGTCCAGGCGCAACTTCGCGCGAAGCACCTCGTCGAGGAACAAGCGGAGCGCCGCAGGCAGGCGAGCGCTGCCGAGTAGTCGGCGACGGGCGGGTCCGCCCTTGACGGCGGGATCCGCTCCTGGCATCGTCCGCGTGAAGTTTTTGTAAGGCATCCGGCGCGGGGGCAGCGCTAGGAGTGGGACGATGGCTGCACGCGAGGCAGGTCACACCGGACCGGTGACGTACGTGCCGGAGCCGTACGACCCGGCCGCGTCGGGCCGCTCCGCCTACCTGGCAACCGAGAACGCGCCGTTGACCGACGGCATCATCTATCCGGCCCGCAGCTACCGCAGTGCCGGGTGGCTCGCCGCGATCGCGGTGCTGGGCCTGATCGGCTACCTCGGGTATCACTGGGTGCACAGCGACTCGACGAGCCCGGCCGGTAGCTCGGCGGACCCTACGGTCGCGCACGCGTCGCCGCCGCTGTCGGCGGCTTACGTCAAGCGTGCAAACGCGATCTGCGTCGCGGCCGACAAGCGCTCCGGGGCGCTCGGTCCATTTCCCGGTGACCCGACGAAGCCCACCGTCCCCCAACTCCCAGCGGTGGTCCGGTACCTGACCGAGGCGGTGGACATCGTTGCCGCCGAGGTTCGCCAGCTCAGGGCGCTGCCGCGGCCCGAGTCGCCGAATCCGTGGTTCGACGACGGGCTGCGCAACATCGACAAGGCGATCGCCGCGGCTCGACTGGGAGCGGACCGCGCGCGTCGTGGCGATCTCGTCGGATTCAAGAAGGCCGCCGTCGGAGTCGCGGAATACACACGCCTCGCCAACACCGAGTTCGCGACTGCGGGCCTGACCGTGTGTGCGCAGGACTAGACCGGTACCTGCCCGCAAGGCGGTGGAGTTCTTCAGCAACGCTTCAGGAGCGATTAAGCGGCGGAGGCGAGAGTTCGCGTTGGCAGACCTCGACAACCCGTCACCGATGTGATCGCGAGGAGGTGAGCAGTCATGAAGATCGCATTCCGCCGCTTGAACACCCTCGTGTTCACGCTGAGCCCCGTAGCCGTGATCGTCCTCGAAGTTGCTGGGGGAAAGTTCCCGTAAACCGGCTCGGCAATTCCGCCGCGCTGCCCGCCTCAGCCGAGGCGGGCAGCGCCGCGGCGCGGTGCGTCGCCGATGACCAAGCCCTCGTCCCGACTCAGGTCGGGACAAGCACACGGAGTGCCGAAGCGGCCGCGGCGGCCGTCATACGTGAGAAGTGTGTCAGCACCGTCGGTCCTGGCCGCCCGGCGAAGCGCGCGCCACACCGCCAGCTTGCGGTCGGTGTCGTGCCCCTTGCGTGCCCCATGGGTGACTCCCGGCGCGCGGGCCCACCGAATGCCGCGGACGACGTCGGGAGTTCGCGGCCACGGGCTCCCCCGACGGCCGCATGATCGACTGCTGAGCAACGACGACGCGGTCACAGCGCGTGTCTCTCTTGCTCCGACGGCGCGCGCTGGATCCGTCGTTCAGCACGTGTCCGCGCCAGCGCTCCACCTTGATCAAGGCGGAGAAATGGCTGCCCCAGCGGCCACTTCTCGCTGTTGATCAACGGCGTGCGAACCGCCTTCCTTGCCGCCGCATTGGCGTTATGCCGACCTCGTGGTTATGCCGACCTGCCGCTGGATCGCCTGCGGCGTAAGGGGATCCGCGTGACACGCGCAAGCGCGCACGTCAGCGTCCGATCAACCCACCTGGAAAGCCAATGACCAGCGCCGTGGCAGCTGTCCGCACAGGTGGTTGATCCGCAAACGAACTTCATAGGGGTCACCGGCCCGCTCCCTTGAGGAATCGGCGATCAGGTTTCTACGCCAGCCGCGATCGGTGCGAGTGGCGGTATCGGCTCCCGGCGGGGAAGTCGGAGTGCGGTCCGCGTCCAGTTCGGCATCCACCAGTTGGCCTCGCCGAGTAGTCGCATCAGCGCGGGCACGAGAAGGGCGCGGATTACGGTGGCGTCGAAGATGATCCCGGCCGCGATGCCCACTGCGAGCGACTTGATTTCGAACCCGGGGCTCGTGGAGAGCACCAGGAACGCGAACATGAGAATGAGCGCGCCACTGGTCACGAGCTTTCCTGTCCGCGCCAGCCCGAGTTCGATGGCGCGGTCTGTGGACCCAGTGTCGTCGTAAGCCTCCCGCATGCGAGAGAGCATGAAGACCTCGTAGTCCATGGACAGGCCGAAGAGAAAGGCGAAGATCATGAGCGGGATGTAGGCCGTGACGGACCCGGTCGCGACGACGTCCCACAGTGAGGACCCGTGGCCCTGTTGGAAGACCAACACGACTATCCCGAAGGCCGCCGCGAGCGACATCAGGTTCAGTACGACCGCCTTGATGGCGAGCACGACTGAGCGGAACGCTCGGGTGAGAAGGATCAGGGTCAGGAGCAGGACGAGCCCGAGCACGTAGGGGAAGCTGCCGAAGAGGGCGTGCAGGAAATCACGCCCGACCGCGGTCGTGCCGGTCAGCGTGGCCGGCGTTCCCTCGAGTGCCGCGTTGGCGCGATCGACGATTGCTTGGATGCCGGGCGCTGACCCGTCGATCGCAGGGAACGCCTCGACGAGCGAGGTGGACCCCTGTCGCCACGTCGTGGGCGCGGCCGCGCCTACGACGCCTGGCACGTCACGCAGCCTCGCCGCGACCTGTTCGGCGTCGCCGCCGTCCTCGACCAGGGCGTTCAGGGGTTTCATCACGCCGGGGCTGATGTCCGCGTCGGCGAGCATCTGACGGCCGGCGATCGCGGTGCCGCTGCCGGGGAAATACTTGAGCTGCGCCTCACTCGCGTTCAGTTGGGTTCCCAAGACGCCCAGAATTCCGACCAGCACCAGTCCAACGGCCGCGACGGCGACCGGGCGGCGGAGCACGAAGCGCGCCCAGCGCCCCCATGCGCCGTCTTCGGCGTGGCCTTCGTCGAGCAGTCGTCGAGGCATCACCCGCACGCTGTTGATGCGCTCGCCGAGAACGGCGAGCAGCGCCGGCAGCAAGGTGAGCGACGCGAGCACCGACACCGCAGGGATCAGCATGCCGCCGATACCCATCGAGCGGATCAACGGTAGCGGCAACGCGACCAACGACAGCAAACCGATCGCCACGGTCGAACCGGAAACGATCACGGAGCGGCCAGCGTGGGTCATCGTCTCGACAAGCGCCGACTCGACATCGTTGCCGTCGCGGAGCTCATCGCGGAACCGGAAGATGATCAAGAGTGCGTAGTCGATGGCCAGCCCAAGGCCGACCAGTCCAATAAGGAATTGCACGATGATCGACACGTCGGTGACGTAGGTCAGAGCCCAGACCAGCGTGAAGGTGTTGAGGACGGCGGCGATCGCGATGCCGATCGGGGCGAGCACCGCGGGCAGCGTCCCGAAGACGAACAGCAGGATGACGAGCGCGCCAATCCCGCCGATCAGAGCTTCCAGCAGCACGCTCGCACCGCCACCGGAACCCTCCTTGGTTGCCTCGTCTAGAGCGTCGCGGCCGGTGACGTTGACGGTGATACCGGCCGGCAGACCAGTTGCGGCCGCGGCGCGAATCTCATTCGCGCCGCTGGGCACGTCGAGCCGCGCCGCACCGGGCGGGTAGATCTCTTCGAAAGCGGTGTGCCGGTCAGGAGACACGTACATCAGGTTGCCGGTGGAGAAATACGAGCTGGTGAACGCGCGCGGCACGGCGGCCGCGGCTCGCTGCATCGCCTGCTCGATCGCCGTGTTCTTCGTCGCGTCGCCGGCGGTCCGGAAGACCACGACGCTCGGGGTCCGATCGCCGACGTCGAGCGTGTGCAGGCTTCGCTGGCTCGCCTCGTAGGCCGGCTGCCCGGGAATCGATTGGCTCTGGTACCAGCGCGACGACACCTGCTGAGCGGAGAAGACTCCGAAGACGGTAAGGATCAGCCAGAGGCCGATCACCAGCCAGCGGTGTCGGACGATCAGGTGGGCGAGGCGGGTAAGCATGGGGGTCTCTACCAATCGGATGCAGTGTGGTCAGGCGGCCAGCCTGAACGGGGGGTAGCTGTCGGTGACCAGCAGAAACGCGTACGCGATCACCCGCTGACCCCAGCGCAGGACGCCTTCCACGAACCGGAACATCCCGAGTGGGTAACGGCCGGTGAAGAGGATCGCGAACCAGGCCAGGACGACAACGACCACTGCCGCGATCCAAAGGAAGACGAGCACGATGAAGTGCGGGATCACCAGCAGCCACTTGACCAGAGGTAGCCATCGGTTGAGGTCACGGGAGACGTCCGGATAGGCGTATTCGAGATGCACGGCTTGTTGTTCCTCGGTCGAGGGGTACTTGTCGTCCATCAGCGCGAGGTACACGACGACCCGGTTGGTGAATCGCTGCAACTCCAGGTTCCAGTCGAACCACCACCGCGGGTACTTGCCGCGGAACAGGATCATGAGCAGCGGACCCAAGAACAGCATGCCACCTGCGCCCGACACCGCCGCGGCGCTTTCCCCAGACCAGGCGATGGTGCTGCCGGACACGGTGCCGAGCACGATCAGGATCGGGATCGCAACGAAGATTCGGAAGGCGGAGGTGAGTCGGTTCAGGGAGCGGTCGGGATAGTCGACACTGAACTGCACGGGATACATGGACTGGGCCGTGGTGTGAGTCGTCATTGCGAATCCTTCGTCAGCTTCATCGCTGCTTCCGTGACCCGGGTGTGCGGCGCACATCCGAGGTGGTCTTCCGCGGCGCCTGGCCAGCGTGGGGGCGAAGAGCGGAGTGGGCAAGGGACCAACGGCCCGCGAGCAAGATCACCCCGGGGTAGGTCGGTCAAACCCCGGGCAAACCGGCCGCTCGCCGACGGTGTGGAGTTGGTGGTGGCTCAGCTGCTCGCATTGCGGGTCAGGAGCCGGGCACGGAGCCGATGCAGCTGTGGCATGAGTCCGTAGATGACGATCGGCACCGCGATGGTCGCGAGCACGAACGTGCGGACCACGGGTGTCAGTGTGCGGAGCCAGTCACCGAGGACAAGGTTGAGGACGGTGAGGGTCGGGAAGACGGCCAGCCAGATCATCAGGGCCAGCTGGTGCCTGGTGGGGGGTCCAGGACGGCCGGGCCGGGATCTCGGGGC
>JAVHVH010000147.1:0-27883 GCA_032160665.1 Pseudonocardiales bacterium | reverse complement strand
GACCCGATCGTTCCGGCAGTCGTTCCTGGTCGCCTTCGCCAGCCGCATCGGCGAACGGTTACGCCAATCAGCGGGCACCACAGAGGCGGCGGCCGACGCCAGCCACGAGGGCACCTTGCTGCCCGTCCTCGCCGCGCGAATCCGCGCGGTCGACGACCGGCTCGACGAGCTGTTTCCGCAGCTGCGGCGCAGAGACGTCTCGGTGTCCAACTATGCCGGCTGGGGTGCGGGTCGCGCCGCCGCCGACCTCGCGCAGTTCGACATCCGTGATGCCGTCACCGGACGGTGAGCGGCCGTGGGTCGCCACAGCGGACTCGCCAGCTGCAGGCCGTGATGATCGCAACCGAGCCGCCGTCTATGAAGAAGCGATTATCGACCTCGGCCAGGAATGCGCCGACTTCTACGTCGGAACGCCGGCACCGGTCCCGACGCCACGGCGGCGTTGTACCCAGACGAGTGACGTGTGTCCGAAGTGACAGTCGCCACAGTGACCGGTACTGACGGGTCCGCGCAGTACCCGGGTTCCCCTCGGCGCGGACGCCGGACTCACGCAGTACGACGAGAGCTACCTCGATGTGAGGAGCGTGCACGGTGCCGTTGAGTCGCATCCAGCGCCGGCGCGGATTGCTGGCGGGCGGGGAACTCGATGCGCTGGAAACTGCGCTGAGACTGGTTCTCGGTCTGTGACGCCAGAGTGGATCAAGATCAACAATTTGGTAGAGCTGAGCGATATGCCGCTCTCGACATGGTTACGCGACCGCCCTGTGCCCGAAATATCCCGTTTACCTGCCGCCCATTGACTGGCGCAAACCCAGCGACGAGAGCGGAGATGATGACCAGCAGCGGCCAGATCGAGGCACAGACCCTGTCGGCGGCGATAGGCCGCCGGACATTGCTGAAGGCGGCGAGTGCGCTCGCAGCCATGGGCGTGGTCGGCCCGGCGAGCCTGGCCGCGTCCGCGGACGCGGCGGCACCTTCGCCTAGCGGCACGGGAGGGGATTTCCGTGTCCTGCAGCCCGGTGTCGGCCGGACTCGGGGTGCCTACCTCCGCGCCACGCCGCAGACGGTGACGTGGGGTGAGCTTCCCAACCGGACCACCGAGCCGGCGGCTGTGGTGTCCTCCGGAGACATCCTCACGCTGGACGGCGTGTCGCACGAGGGCGTGCTGGAGGACCAGGGGAAGGATCCGCTGGCCTACTTCGGCGGTCTCGGGGTGCCGGCCGACCAGGTGCTCGCCGACGCGATCGACATCGCCGCGCACAAGGCGCACACCGGGCCGGGTCCCCATGTCGTCACGGGCCCCGTCGCGGTCCGCGGCGCTGAGGTCGGTGACGTGCTCAAGGTGGAGACGCTCGACGCCGCGCTGCGGGTGCCCTATGGCGTCGTCTCCAACCGACACGGCAAGGGCGCTCTTCCCGCGGAGTACCCGGAGGGGTTCCAGGGCGTCGCGGAGGACCTGCCGTTCTTCAACCAGGGCGGCAACATCAGCGTCTTTACGACGGTTCGGGAGGGGGGCGGCCACTACCGCGGGGTGATGCCCGGACGGGTTCCGGTGAGCTACCCGCTCAACCCGTTCATGGGCATCATCGGTGTAGCGCGCGATACGGCCGCCATGGTCGATTCCGTTCCGCCCACCGACGCCGGCGGAAACCTCGACATCAACGCGCTCGGCATCGGGAGCACGCTGTACCTGCCGGTGCACGTCCCGGGCGCGATGTTCTTCTCCGGCGACCCGCACATGGCACAGGGCGACGGCGAGGTGGCACTGACCGCTATGGAGGGCTCGCTGCGCACGACGTTCCGCCTCACCGTCGTCAAGCCCGGCGGCCCGGCTCCATCAGTGGCCTTCGACTATCCGTTCGCCGAGACGTCCGAACACTGGGTGCCCATCGGGCTGAGCGACCCGGACGGCCCCGAGGGCGGCGCGCAGATCAACACCCTCGACGCGGCGATGAAAACCGCCGTGCGCAACGCGCTCGCATTCCTGACCACGGACCTCGGCATGGAAGGCGCCGTGGCGTACGCCTACCTGAGTGCGGCCGCCGACTTCGTGGTCTCGCAAGTCGTCGACCGCACCACCGGCATCCACGGCCTCATCCGCAAGACCGACTTCGGCGGACGCAGCCGCGGCTGACACCGCCTCAGCGTTACGCCGCGACCTCGTACTGGTCAAAGTGGATCTTGTTAGAGGGCACGCCAACATCGGTGAGGTTCTGCACGGTTGCGGCGATCATCGGGTCCGGGCCGGCGACGAGGACGTCGACCCCGATCTCGGCCCAATTGGCAAGGGGCGGCACCACCGTCTCTACGCGGCCGCGGTAGCCGGTGTAGCCCGGGTCGTCGGAGACCACGCCGTAAACCTTCGCCCTCTGGTTGCGGCCCCGGGCGCGGATGATGTCCTCGAGCACGCGAACGGGGTAGATGTCGTCGCGGGTGCGGCCTCCGACGAATGCGTGCACGGGCGTTTGCTCGGGCCAGTCGAGGATCGACTCGACGACCGCAGTGATCGGCGCAGCTCCGGTACCGGACGCGACGCAGAGCAGCCCGCCGGGCACCGTCCCGTGCTCGACGACGAGGTCATTGCCGCGCGGGGGGCCAAGCCGCAGCCGGTCGCCGACCCGGGTGTGCATGACGAGCGCGGCCGAGACGCCGGACACCCCGACCGCGCGGACATGAATGTCGAATGTGTTCTCCGCGCGCGGTGCGCTGGCGATCGACATCTGTCGCCAGTCTTTCGGGCGGGTGGCCAGCTCCAGGGTGAGGTACTGGCCGGGCCGGAACGCATACGGCGCCTCGGGCTGGATGCGGACCACCGCGAAGTCATGCAGCACCCGATGATGACCGACGACGCGCGCGTGCCAGGAGGCTGGCTCGCCCAGCGACCGCATCGCACCATCGAGCATCACGGAAGCGAGCCGGGTGTAGCTGCCGAGGATCGCTGCCTCGTACCGGGGGCGCCACCGCGGGCCGGCCAGCGTCTTCCAGGTGCTTATGAGCGCCGCCCCGGCAACCTCGTAATGGCGCGGCTCCACGTCGAACTTGCGGTGGTCGGCGCCGAGCTGCTGCAGGTGGACGCTCATCGTCTCCGGGTCGTCGGCGAGCACCCATTGCACCAGTGCTCTCCCGAAGTCGTGTCGCTGCCGGGTCATGTGCGACGGGAACATGTACATCGCCTCGGGCAGGCGCACGAACAGTTCGGCGTAGAACGTTGCCACGAACGTCTCGGCACGGTCGCTGACTAAATCCCACGCCTCGCGGAGGTCCGCCCGATCGTAGGAGAGGTGGCGGGTGAGCAGGCCGGGGTGGTCATATGGCCGCTGCGGCAGCGCGGGGGCGAGTGGCTGGTAGAAGCCGGGCAGCTCGAGCTCGGGCAGCCGGCGCTCGGCGGAGCCGACGGCGAGGGCGCCGGTGCTTTCCGGGTGGCCGGGGCGTACCAGTTCCTGCGCACGGCCGGCTTCCTGGCGAACCGGATCGTCGTGCTTACCGAGCAGCCAACGCGCGATTCTCCGTCGCAAGCTCACGCCGACTCCTCCTTCGAGAACATGCGGGTCCAACACCGATATGGCGGCCTCCAGCGGACGCGCTGGGGCCGCGGCAGTAGATGTCATCAAATGGCGGTCTCCCGCCCATACCGGCACAGCCATAATGCCACGGGTGCGGTCGCCGAACCTGAGGGCCGTCGACGGGGCGGCGTATCGATGTCGTAGCCTCAGCGGCTGGGGATGTCGGACCACTTTGCCGGAGGTGCCCCCCGAATGCCGCTTTGCCCCTATTCAGTCTCGCCCGCGGATGCCCGCACGGCCCCGCCGGACCATGCTGGCGATCGCTCGGAAGTGGACCTCGACGAGGCGCGCGCGTGGTTGGAAATGTTCTTCACCGAGAAGCGGCCGCAACGGGGTGACTTCGAGACCAGGTGGGCGGAGGTCAAGACGGAGTTCGCGCTGACCGGCAGCTATACCCAGACGTTCGCCGAGCTTGAATGGGGGGCGCGCGTCGCCTGGCGACAGTCGGTGCGCTGCATCGGCCGCGGACGCTGGCAGTCTCTGGTGGTGCGCGACGCCCGCCGCGCGCGGACGATCGACGAGGTCGCCCGGGAGCTGACGGAGCACCTGCGCTTCGCGACGAACACCGGCCGGATCCGCTCGACGATCACGGTGTTCCGCGCGGACGGCCCCAGCGGGCCTCGGGTGGTGGTCGCCAACGATCAGCTCGTCCGCTACGCCGGTTACCGGCAGCCGGACGGTTCGGTCCTGGGCGACCCGCGGTACGCCGGATTCACGGCGTTGGTCCGGGAGCTGGGCTGGCAACCACCCGCCCAGCCATCTCGCTTCGATCTCCTGCCGTGGCTCATTGAGACGTCCGACGAGGAGCCCCGGATCGTCCCGGTACCCAAAGCGGCCGTCCTCGAAGTAGCGATCACCCACCCGACGCTGCCTTGGTTCGCGGAGCTGGGACTGCGCTGGCACGCGGTCCCGGCCATCAGCAACATGCGCCTGCGAATCGGCGGGTTGGACTATTCGTGCGCGCCCTTCAATGGCTTCTACTTGGCGGACGAGGTCGCAACCCGCAACTTCGGCGATTCGGACCGCTACGACCAGTTGGCGCTGGTGGCCCAGCGGATGGGCCTCGACACCGGCTCGGACGGAAACTTCTGGCAGGTGCGGGCGGCCGTCGAACTCAACACGGCGGTGCTGCACTCGTTCCGCGCGGCCGGCGTACGGATGGCCGAGCCGCTGGCGGAGTCAGAACTGATGGCCGAGTTCGCTCGGCGCGAGGAAAGCCTCGGGCGCCCGGTATATGGCGACTGGTCGTGGATCAATGGCCACCTTGGTTCGACGTTCGGCCCGTCCTGGCATCGCTACTACGAAGCGGACGAACCCAACCCCAACTTCTGGCTCGATCCGGCTCGGCGCGACCTGAGCCGCGGCTGCGCCGGACCCACCCGCCCGGACGAGTCCCTCAAGGCCGGCGCGGCGAGGTCAGCCGATCAAATCGAGCTCGCCCGCCGCCACGGTCTCGGCCTCGTCCCAGACTGAGAAACCTCGTCCGACTGATCGTCAGTTTCGTCAGTTGATGCAGCCCTTCGTGGCCGGAGCGGCCGCGGAGGAGCTGGCTGCGCTCTTCGGCGTCGTCGTTCCCGGCCCGCTGCTCGACGTACTCGGCGTGCTCTTGGCGGCGGGCGGGTTCAGCAGCTGCTGCACGGACCGTTGCACCTTCGCCGGGTCGACTTGGATGACGTTGATCGTCTGTCCGGCAACCTGGACGTTCGCCGTTCCGCTGGTCGGGATGGTGTAGCCGGTGATCTTGGAGGCACTGAGGTCGGCCATCTGCTTGGCCAGGTCGACGATGCTGAAACCGTTGTCGTCGACGTAGAACGCGCCGGTAACTGCCTTGATCAACGAGTTCAGCGTCGACGGGTTGAGCAGTACCCCGGCCGACGCGATCTTGTTGAACGCGGCGGCGATGAAGTAGCGCTGCCGCTTCTCCCGCGCCAGGTCGCCACCGGTGAGGTTGTGTCGCTGGCGGACGAACTCGAGGGCCTGCACCGGCGTGAGGTTGTGCTTGCCGGCGGACATCTTGAAGCCGGAGCCGACCGCGCCGTTCCCCTCGGCGATGTTGCGGGCGATCGTGTCGTTGGTGGCCGCGCAGAGGTTCACCGGGATCGAGCCCAGCGCCTTGGCGATCGTGTAGAAGCCGCCGAAGCCGACCTGGACGTAGTGGTCGATCTGCAGACCGGTCAGCTGTCTGACCGTTTCGACGAGCAGGTTGGCCCCGGCGGCCTCGGCCTGGGTGTGGCTCGCGCCCTGGTTGTCGACGGCATACGTGTACGCATCGGCGTAGGCGGCGTTGATCTTGTTCTTGAGATAGCCGGGGATGTCGACGAAGGAGTCCCGCGGGATGGAGATCATCGTGGCCCGGCTGCCGTCGGCGGGCACGTGGATGATCATGATCGTGTCGGTGGCGAGCGAGTTGTCGCTGCCCACCTTCAGCAGCTTCTGCTCCTGCGCGCTGAGACCGTCGCGGGAGTCCAGGCCGACAACGAGGATGTTCTGGGCCTTGCCGTTGGCCTGCGGACTCGGGGATCCGGACGGGGACCCGGAAGCTGACGGCGGCTGTCCGAGACTGTTCAGGTGCAGCCGCTGCAAGCCGGTGTTCAGCGACCGGTACTCATACCAGCCGTAGCCGAAGCCCACGAGCAGCGCGAAAGACAGCGTCGCCCCCATGAACCGGGTCACGAGCAAGAACGACCTGCGGCGCGGAGTGCGTCCACGCCGACGGCCTGCCGCTCTTCGACGCGAGCGGTTCGGCCGCTGGTCATTCGCCATCCCACGAGGCTATTCACAGAACCATTTGTGAATGCTTAGCTTCAGACGCGGGCCGGCCGGGCCGGCCCCGCGGGGGCCAAATGCGTGCGTCCGGCTCCGGCGCGCAAATCGCCATGGATGCTGGGGTACACCGGTCCACGGGCGCCTCGACGTCGAGCTCGCTGAGCAGAGCGTGATTCTCAGCAATCAGTTATGTGAGCGGGTCGCTGCAGGGCGCCCTGAGACGCTACGCAGCAGAGAGCAACCCGCACGGTGCCTGCGGTCCACCGAGCAAGATCGTCGGCGAGCAGCCTGACTAAGCTCGACAGATGTCGCGCGCTTCGAACCCGTCCGGCGGAGGGCTGGCGAATCCTTCTGGCGAACTGCAGACGATTGTCGAGTCGCTCGCCAAGCGCTTGGATCGGGCTGTAGCTGTTGACGATCCACAATTGCGGCTCGTAGTGCATACCGCGCACGATCACAAAGTCGATCGCCATCGGATCGCGTCAGTCCTCAGCCGCCGCGCAACCGATCAGTCGGCTCAACACTCCTTTCGTCAGGGAATTGCGTCTGCGACCGGACCGGTGCGGGTTCCCGCTGCCCCCGAATGGGATCACCTGGGTCGGCTATGTGTCCCTGTCAGATGCCTAGACCTGTTATTGGGCTACCTGTGGCTGATTGACGACGAGGAGACGCTCACCGAATCTGAGGTCCGCCTGGCGTGCGACGCCGCCGCGGCGGCCGGCGAGGTTTTGCTGCGCGAACGATTGCACAACAAGGAGCAATCCGACCACGACCGTGAATTGCTGCGGGACCTACTAAGTGCAATGCCAGACATTCGCAGCCATGCTGCAGACGATCTTGTCGACACACATCGACTTCCGTCATTTTCGGAGGTATGCGTCGTCGTAGTCCAGGTGTACGCGGGGGCAAAGACAGCAACCTCGGCAGCGTCCGGCCTCGCCCTCGATGCTGCGCTACAACGGGTTGCGGTCGACGCCAGACCCGTTCATTCGTTGGCAACGACACAAGCAGGAGGACGGGGAGTCCTATTGCTTGCGGCGGAGAGCGAAAGGCTCGAACTCCAGGTCAATTCGATCGCTAGCGAACTACTTAGTCACTTGAAACGATACGCAATTGCCACCTCGAAAGTGCAGGTATGCATTGGCCCGATTGTGTCCAGTGCCTTGGAAGCTTACCAAAGCCATGAACGAGCGCTGATGACACTGCGGGTCGTGGATGTCGTTCACGGCTTCACTGAAGTTACCCGATGGGAGGACTTAGGCATATTCCGAATATTGGCTCGACTGCCGCTCGGCGAGTTACCTGCGGACGCAATTCCCCAAGGTCTCACCCGGTTGCTCGACGTGGACCCAGATCTGGGGCAAACCTTAGAAGTATATCTGGACGCCGGCGGTGACGTGACAAAGACTGTCAGCAAGCTCTGTATTCATCGCACCAGTCTCTATCCAAGGCTTCGCAAGATAGAACAGATTACCGGAATGCGCTTGGCTGATGGGAGCGACCGCCTGCTGCTGCATCTTGGCCTGAAGCTGGCACGCCTTACGGGCACAGCGTGACCGCGATTTGACCGCGGTTCTGTACCCAGGATCGGGGCAACTCGCCGGCGGTGTCGACCAGCAATCACCGCGTCGCGCTGACGGAGAACCACTCCCCGTTCCGCGCATCGGCTGCTTTCGCCCGTCGGCCCGGCAGCGCCCCGTCGAACGCTACGGGCCGACCGCGAACGTCAGACAGAAGCACCAGCCAGGTCGCCAGACGCCGCAAGTTTCGCGCGCTGCACTTAGATAGCACTGGTGGGCGCAGCGCGGGTTGCCACGTTCTGCCGCTGCATCGTTGCGCCAAACGGTGGTGCGGTGCGGCGCGCATAGACGCTGAATCCGAGCAAGCTGTGATTCTTCGTCGGGATGAACCGCACGACGGCCACACCAAGGAGGTAGAGGACACAGCCGAGAGTCCAAGCCTCAAGCGGCGCGATTCCCCAATACGTGCTCGGATTCTCACCGGGGAGAATGCCGCTGGCCCAGGACCCGAAGCCAACGGCGACAACTAGCGCAATGACACCTGGCACGTTGAGCAGGCCGGCGGTCCGCCAACCCGGTACCTCGTTCATCGGACGCACGATCTTGAACAGGCGCGGCACGATAAAGTGGTCCGTAGCCATAATTATGGTAGCCGTGGGTATTCCGATTGCGCCAAAAGAGGCAATCTTTTCGAAGCCGTTAGTGAATACGTACGGCACGAGCCAGGCCGCGAGGCCAGCGATGGCCGCAGCAAGCAGGCAGGTATACCGGCGGCGCCACCCTCGGATTCCGCCAAGCAGGTTCTCAAGCGCGTTGATGGCTTCGTAGTAGTTGCCGTCGTTATTTGATATCTGCGACACGGCGACCATGATGAAGGTGAGCCACGTCGCACCGAACAATGAGTAGTCGGTGATGGTCTTAAGTGCGGGCCCAAAGTCGGATGTGCCAGCCATTTGCCTCATGATCCATCCGGCGACCCCGGCAAGCAGGATGCCCGGAAGTAGTCCGATAAGATACACACTCGATGACGACCAGAAGCGCGGCTTGGCGTAACGGAACATGTCAGGCTCCGCGCCCCAGCTCACAAAGCCTATTGTCAGCCCGAGGGCAGGCAGCCAGGTGAGTGGTGAGTCACTGTGCGGATGCGCGGAGAGGATGTCGTGAGGCCCGGATGTGAACGCCTTGATCAATAGCCAGGCCGTCCAGAGCATCACCAATGGCAGAACGATCCAGCGGGCGAATTTGGAGATTCCCTCAAATCCCAGGTAATTGTTGACGACCATAAGCACGGTGGCGATCACGCCTATGAGCAGGATTGACTTCCACCCATAAAGACCGCTCCACATCTGAACCATCAGATTACCTTGGAATCCGGTCCAGCCGAGCTGGGTAAAAGCAACGATCAGTGACACAAGCACCGACCCGCCGATGCCAAAGATTGAGCGCGACAGCAGGGAGTGAGTCTGCCCCGTCTGTGAACCGAGATACGCTGCCGCCATGCCGTAGCAGAAGTAAATAGCAATGCCGGCAAGCATAATCAGCGTAGTTGATGCCAGCGTAAGGCCACCCGCGTTGAATGCGAAGCCCATAAATACGTAGGGGAAGCCGCTCCACAGCGTCAAGAACAATGCTTGGAGGTGCCGCAGCGGTTTTCTGGCTGTCAGCGGGACGATAGAGGAGCTGTAGTCCTCGGTTGGGTCGGCGTCAGCACGGTCAACGAGGCCGGTGTGAGACGGCGTAATGGCGGTGTCGACGCGGGCGTCGACTGGGTCCAGCAACATGTCTTCCTCCTTCGGTGGCACGACGGATGGACCTTGTTTGGACGGAGCCTGCATTGGGCCGAGAGCACGCGCTCACCAGTTGGGCTTGACCTGCTCTGCGAAACTCTTGGCAATATCTGCTCGCGTGGCGACCCACACGTCCTCTTGACCGAGGGCGTACTCCACGAAGCGGCTAACCGCGTCGGCCCGACCTGGGCGGCCACTGAACCGTGAGTGCAGTCCTACGGACATCATTCTGCTGGCGTCATCTCCGTCGTTACGAAGTCTGTCCAAGGTCGCTTTGGCGTATTCAAAGAAGTGTTCAGGGCTGCCGTATCCCTGCGATAGAACAAACCTGCAGTCGTTTACAACAAGGTCATAAGGGACGACGAGGTGTGATTCGGCGCCTATCCTGGTCCAATACGGAATGTCGTCGTTGTAACATTCAGAGTCGTACAGGAACCCGCCCTCCTCTACCAGCAGCTCTCGCGTGTTAACGCTCATCTCGCGCGAATACCATCCGACCGGGCGCGTGCCGATGGTCTGCTCGATGGAGGCAACGGCACGACGAATGGCCTCTCGCTCCTCGTCGCGCGTCATCTCAAATGCATTGCTCCAACGATATCCGTGGCTGGCGACCTCGTAGCCCTTCTCGCGGATGTATTCGGCAACTTGCGGATTGCGCTCGAGCGCAACCGCCGAACCGAAGACCGTTATCGGAATCCCATGTGTTTGGAAGATTCGGAACAAGCGCCAGATACCTGACCGAGAGCCGTACTCATATACCGACTCGACGGACATGTCACGAATTCCGTCCAGGTCGTATGGCAATTCGTGATAGCCGTCGTTACGCGCGTCTCCCATGGGGAAGCTCTTCTCGGAGCCTTCTTCATAGTTGACGACGACCTGCACAGCCACGGTCTTGCCGCCCGGCCAGGTGAACTCCGGAGGGTTCATGCCATAGCCGACGAGCTCCCGGGCGGGTCCGTCGACAGGCTTATCGGTACGCGCGAAGAATTGTTCGTCCATAGCCAGGGGGGCCTCTCGTTTCTTGATGGTTGTATTTGGGGTGTGCGACCTACCGCCTAGCCGAGGACGGTCCCAGTGCTGTACTGGTTCGGCTCGCGGAGGCGCGAGAACGAGCCCAGGTTGATGACATTGGTCGTTTGGGTACACTTAAAGTTTACCGGCTGCATATCGTGGTCGTGCCCCTCTTCGACAGCGTTGATCACCGAGGTCATTATCTGGCCCACAAGCGGGGCGTTCTTGAATTGATTGCCGCTGGTGCCTATCGCGACGTAGAACCCGGATACATCGGTCTTGTCATAGATAGGCGTCCAGTCCTCGGTCGCGTCGTAAACGCCCACCACACCCTTCGGCGAGTTGGGAATCCGTAGGCCGGGAAAGCGCCGAGAGGCTCGAAGAGTCTGCAGTTCGTATGAGGATTGAGTGCGATTCGGGTTGGCGGTGTCTGGGTCGTCGAGCCATTCCAGGTGGTCACAGTCCGGCTCGGTGCCGCCGATCAGCATGAGGTCGCCGCGCGCGGGTCTGATGTACGTGCCGAGATCGAGGTCGGTGATAACTGGGCCAAGCTTGGTTCCATTGTTGTAGCCGGCCGGCGCAGGCACCTGGTGAACCTCGACCCGCAGCGGCCTCAACCCGACGGTGAAGTCATTTCCGGCGCCAGCCAATTGGTTGATGTGCTGCGACCACGGGCCAGCGGCATTGACAATGACGGGGGCGTCAAATGATTCGCCTTTAGATGTGCTGACCCCGACGACCCTGCCGCCAGCGCGGGTGACTTGGACGACATCACGGCCGAAGGCGAACTGAACGCCATGCGCTCGGGCCGCGGCCGCCAAGTTCTGCGTGGCCAAGAGCGCATCATCGATGAAGCCGCCGTCCGGGACATATGTGGCCCCTAATTCACCATCAGGGTCGGCCCAGAATTTCGGGTCGTTCATGCCCCTGGGTGGCCAGTATCGACCAGGATCCATTGCGGGGACCCGGCGCCGAAGGTCAGCCGACGACCAGTGCTCGACCTCGATGCCGACCTGCTCGTACAGCTCGCAGGTCCGTTCCCGCGGCGCCGTGGGAGCGTCAAGCATGATCATGCCGGTCTGGGTATAGCTCGCGCCCGGCTGGTCGGCCTCCAACTCGACGTAGTCCCGCCACTCAGCCCAGTAACGAGACGCCTCCCACGCCAGCGACACACCGTCGTACGTGGAGTAGTTGAATCGAATGATCGCGCTCGAAGCCGAGGTCGTGCCACAGCCCGCAGACGGTCCGCGGTCGAGAACGACGACGCTCCGGCCTGCCCTAGCGAGTTCGAGGGCGGTTGCCGAGCCGACTACGCCGGCCCCGATGACGATCGCGTCTGCGGTGATGCTCAAGAGATCCGGCCTCCAAGGCTCAAAGGGATGAGCCATCAGTATTCGTAGGGCCGGTCGAATTTGAGCCCTACGAATGTCGACCGTTTGAGCGGTTCAGCCCGACAGATGTAGTTGTTGTTGCGGGCACATTTCGCGTGGGTTTTGACTCTTGCACACCGACGCATACGACTGATATACCAGACAGCGATCACCCGTCTGCGGGTGTCCGGACTTCACAGGAAATGGAATCGCGCTGATCAACATCGACGGAAAAGAAGTCTTCACCGACCTCGACGAGCTCGTCGGCCCCACGCACACTGCGCTGCTCCTGATCGACATGCAACGCGACTTCGTAGACCCGAGCGGCCTGTTCGGCGAACTCGGTATCGACCTGTCCATGTATGACGAGACTCGGCCGCGCTTAGCCGCGCTGCTTGACGCGGCGCGCCGCAACGGCGTTCTCGTCATACATATCCAGAACACCGCGCTGCCCGACCGGATGAGTGACTCGCCCGCGCAGATCCGTTTCAACCTGCGCTTGCACGAGGTAGCCCGCCGGGAGGGGCCACCGCTGCGGTACTCCGTCCCCGGAACGCCCGGGCACGAGTTCGTCGACGAGCTCTCGCCAACCCCCGGCGAGCTGGTGGTGCGCAAGTACCGCTCCAGCGCGTTTTGGGGCACCAACCTAGCGCTGCTGCTTCGCAGCAACGGCATCAAGACAGTCGTTGTTGGCGGGTGCACGACCGAGGGGTGCGTGGAGTCGACGGCACGCGACGCCTTGTTCTGTGACCACTACGTGGTGGTTGCCGACGACTGCGTGGGCAGCGACGACAAGGATCAGCACGACGCGTCGATTCAACTGATGCGACATCGTTTCGACATGGCATCGGCAGGCGAGATCAGCGCCGTGTGGGAGAGGTACAAGGCCGACAACGGAAAGGTGAGCACGTGAGCAAGCTCGAGGGACGCATCGCTGTCGTGACCGGCGCGGCCTCCGGCATCGGCCGAGGTATCGCGATCGCCTACGCGCGCGAGGGCGCTGACGTCGTCGTCGCCGACAAGGTCACCGAGGAGCAGACCGCCGACGTGATCGCTGCGATCAAGGCGCACGGGCGGGAGGCGCTGTTTGTTCGCACTGACGTGAGTGACGAGGCGAGCGTGCGCAGGATGGCCGAACAGGCGATCGCCCGTTTTGGCCGCGTGGACATCCTCGTGAACAACGCCGGCATCTTCACCGAGTCGCTGCTCGAGGAGATGCCGATCGAGGACTGGGACAGGGTCGTCAACACGAACTTGCGCGGCACCTTTCTCTGTACGCGGATCCTGATCGGGCAGATGCTCGAGCGAGGGGACGGCCGGATCATCAATATCGCGTCGCAGCTCGGCCAGATCGGTGGTGGCGCGGTGGCGCACTACTCGGCGAGCAAGGCAGGCGTTATCGGGCTCACCAAAGCGCTCGCTCGCGAGGTATCGCGTCGCGGCGTGCTAGTAAATGCGATCGCGCCGGGTCCTATCCAGACTCCGCTGGTCGAGAGCGAGTCTGAGGAGTGGCTCAGCGCCAAGCTGGCCGAGCTGCCGATCGGCCGTATCGGGACGGTCGAGGAGGTGACGCCGACGGCCGTGCTGTTGGCCTCGTCGGACGGCTCGTACTACGTCGGCCAGACGCTGGGCCCCAACGGCGGGGACGTGATGCTGTAGGCGCCCGCGTAGGGCGAAAGCACTCGACCACGGACACCGGAGGAGCTGTGCCGCAGCCCCGGTCAGACACTCGACATGTCACTACGCTGAACAGCCAAGGATCGAGGGCGCGATGAGGGGGAAGGTGGCTGTGGCCAACGATGAGCCACGGGCAAGCGACCGCGCGTACGACGCGCTCCGCGACCGGATCCTCGACCTGCGCCTGCGGCCGGGCTCCGTGGTGAACGAGCAGGCACTAGCCAACGAGCTCGAGCTTGGTCGGATGCCGGTCCGCGAGGCGCTCGCGCGGCTGGCAACCGATCGCTTCATCACCGTCCTCCCCCGCCGTGGCGCCGTCGTCACACCGGTGAGCCTCGACGATGTATTCGACATGTTCGAGGCGCGCGAGGCCATCGAGTGCGGAGTCGTGCACATCGTCGCCAAACGCGCGGCCAAAGAAGATCTGGCCACGCTGCGCCGACTGGTCGAGGCAGCGGACCGTGCGCGTGAGGGCACCGACCACGAGGCGTTCCTCCGCGATGACCATGCGATCCACATTCTTCTCGTGCACATGGTCCGCAACCCGTTGCTGCAGGATGCTGCGGACCGCCTGCTCCTGCACAACCTTCGGTTCTGGCGGACGTACTGGGCCTCGCGGCCTGCGCAGCACGCCACGATGATTTCGCATGCCGACCTGGTCTCGGCGCTTGACGCGCACGACCCCGAGCTTGCGGAGAAGGCGATGCGCGAGCACCTCGCTGCGTCACGCCAGCTGCTACAAGCCTCGTTCTGACCCGCTGGCCAGGAGCTACCGCGCCGGCCGCCGAAGCCTCGTTCTGACCCTGCGCGCCGGGCATTGCCCGCCGGCCGCCGATCCCGGGAGTTCCCATGTTCATCAGCGACGTCCTCTGCGTCACCGTCCGATCCGGCTACTTTGCCGACGACCAGGCCGCCATCCGTGCCGGTGCGGCGCACGACGGGTTCACCTACGCCGGTGATCCGGTCACACCGGGGTTCCGCTCGATCCGGCAGGCTGGCGAGGCCGTGACGGTGATGCTGCTCTTAGACGACGGCCAGGTGGCGTACGGCGACTGCGCCGCGGTGCAGTACTCGGGCGTCGGCGGCCGCGACGCCGTGTTTGACGCTTCCACGGCCGTCGAGGCGATCGAACGCCATGTCATACCGATGCTGCGGGGCAGAGAAGTCGTCGACTTCCGCGGCGTTGCGGCGGCGGTCGACACACTGACGGTGGACGGACAGCCGCTGCACACGGCGATCCGGTACGGCGTGACCCAAGCGCTTCTCGACGCGGCGGCGCGAGCTCGCGGCGTGACGATGGCCGAGGTCATTCGTGACGAGTACGACACGGGTATCGAGATCATGCCGGTCCCGATGTTCGTCCAGTCCGGCGACGACAGGCACAACAACGCCGACAAGATGGTGCTCAAACAGGCAGACGTCCTGCCGCACGGCCTCATCAACCATGTCGCGACCAAGCTAGGCCACGACGGTGAACTGCTCGCCGACTACGTGACATGGGTGCGGGACCGAATCCTCGCTTTGCGGACACGACCGGATTACGAGCCGGTTCTGCACTTCGACGTGTACGGCACGATCGGCGACGCCTTCGACAACGACATCGAGCTAGCAGCCGACTACCTCGCCCGGCTCGGCAAGCTCGCACAGCCGTTCCGACTGCAGGTCGAACACGTCATCGACGCGGGGAGCCGCGACGCGCAGGTCACGTGCTCGGCGGCGCTTCGTACCGCGTTGCGCGCACGTGGCAGTGAAGTGCAGATCGCCGTCGACGAGTGGTGCAACACCCTCGAGGACATCGAGATCTTCGTGGCGGCCCATGCGGCGGACGTTATCCATGTCAAGACGCCCGACCTAGGCGGGGTGAACAACACGATCGAAGCCCTTCTCCTGGTCGCCCGTAACGGCGTCGCCGCGTACTGCGGCGGCACGGCCAACGAGACCGACCGCTCGGCGCAGGTGTCGGCGCACATCGCAATGGCGTGTGGTGCAGCGCAGGTGCTCGCTAAACCGGGCATGGGCGTGGACGAGGGCATGATGATCGTCGGCAACGAGATGGCGCGGGTGGCTGCCCTGGTCGCGGCGCGCGGGCGCTCCGTGGCCACGTCGCCAGTATGAAGCCGCTGGCGGACATCCGCATCATCGCGATCGAGCAGTACGGCGCGGGACCGTTCGGCAGCGTGCACCTGGCCGACCTCGGCGCCGCAGTGATCAAGGTCGAGGACCCGGCGAGCGGCGGCGACGTCGGACGTTACGTCCCGCCGTACCAGGACGGTGAGGACAGCCTGTTCTTCGAGGCGTTCAACCGGAACAAGCGCAGCATCAGCCTCGACCTGACGACACCGGACGGCCACGCGGTGTTCGAGGACCTGGCGCGCGTGAGTGACGTTGTGTACTCCAACCTGCGGGGCGATGTGCCAGCGAAGATCGGGATCACCTACAACGACCTCAAGCATCTGAACCCGCGCATCGTCTGCTGCGCGCTGACGGGGTTCGGCATGACCGGTCCCAGGGCGAGCGAGCCGGGCTATGACTACATCCTGCAAGGCATCGCGGGGTGGATGGACATCACCGGTGAACCATCGGGTCCGCCGACCAAGTCCGGCCTCTCACTCGTCGACTACTCCGGCGGCCTCGTCGCCGCGATCGCGATCCTCGCCGGCGTACACGCCGCGCGTCGCGACGGGGTCGGGATGGACTGCGACGTCAGCCTGTTCGACACCGCGATCTCCATGCTCACCTACCCGGCGATCTGGAACCTCAACGGCGACTTCGAGCCGGCGCGGACACACCATTCGGCGCACCCGTCGCTGGTTCCGTTCCAGGCGTTCCGGGCCCGCGAGGGATGGATCGTGGTGGCGTGCCCAAAGGAGAAGTTCTGGCGGCGGCTGGCCGTCGCGGTCGGCCGGCCGGAGCTTGCGAGCGACGAGAGGTTCGCGACCTTCGCCGACCGCCGGCGCAACGCGACCGAGTTACGCGCGATCCTCGATGAGGTCCTCGTGTCCCGTCCCGCCCGGGAATGGCTCGACGTGCTGCGCGCCGCGGGCGTGCCCTGCGGCCCGGTGAATTCCGTCTCGCAAGCGCTGGCCGATGAGCACACGGTCGCACGCGGCATGGTGGTGCAGACCGAGCACCCGCGGTTTGGCGCCGTTCGGCAGGTGCGCAGCCCCGTCAGGGTGGGTGTTGACGAGCCGGAGTACCGCCGCGCCCCGGCCCGTCACGAGGACGCGGCTACGGTGCTCGGCGGCCTGCTCGGGTACGACGGGGCGCACATCGAGAAGCTCGCCCGTCACGGGGCGTTCGGCAAGGCCGAGCAGTGATCGCGCGTAGCTGCCTGCTTCGACAGCGCCGGAACCAGGAGGTATGACATGACGCTGCAGCCGGGTTGGCGCGGCCGGTTCTTTGAGGACTTCGCCGTCGGTCACGTGTACCAGCACTCTCTGGGCCGGACGGTCACCCAGACCGACAATGCGTGGTTCACGCTGCTGACCCAGAACACCGCGCCGCTGCACGTTGACCAGCACTACGCCTCCCAGACCGAGTTCGGCCGTCCGCTTGTGAACTCTGCGTTCACCATCGCCCTGGTCACCGGGCAGACCGTCAGCGACGTGTCCCAGAACGTCATGGCGAATCTCGGCTGGGACGAGGTGCGGCTGCCCCACCCGCTGTTCGAGGGCGACACGGTCTATTCGGTCTCCGAGGTCCTCGCGACCAAAGAATCCCGCAGTCGGCCCAACGTCGGCATCGTGACCGTCCGCACGACCGGCTACAACCAAGACGGCACGCCGATCATCACATTCCGACGCACGGTCATGGTCTACCGCCGCGGCCACGGGCCGTCGATCCCGGCGGTGACACCGTCGTGACCACACCCGTTGATGACACGCCGCTGGTCACGCTCGCCGACATTCAAGCCGCGGCCGAGCGGCATCGAGCCGTGAATCCGTTGCCGTCGGCCAGCACCGCAGGAACCAAGGAGTGAAGTGAACCCGAACCCAGCCGAGACTGACCCGACCGGCCGTGTTGCCGTGGTGACGGGTGCCGCCAGCGGAATCGGACGCAGCATCGCCGTTTCGTACGCTCAGCACGGGATACGCACGGTAATCGGTACCTTTCCCGATGATCCACATGATCCCGAAGAAACCCTACGCATGGTTCGCCATGCGGGAGGTGAGGCTGTCGTGCATGAGGTGAACGTGCGCGACTCCGCCCAAGTTGAAGCGTTCACCCAGCGGGCACTCGACGAGTGGGGACGCCTAGACATTGCAGTGGCAAACGCGGGAGTCATGCGCCAGGCGGCACTCGACGATATGACTGACGAAGCGTGGGACGACCTCTTCCAGGTAGACCTGACTGGAGTTTTGCGGACGCTGCGCTCCTCGGCGCGCCGTATTGAGGGTTCGGGGGCGATGGTCGCGATCTCATCGATCGTCGGCGGCGTATATGGCTGGGGCGACCATTCCCACTATGCGGCGGCGAAGGCCGGCGTTCTAGGACTCTGCCGAAGCCTCGCCGTCGAGCTCGCGGCCCGACAGATCCGGGTCAACGCCGTAATTCCGGGCATCATTGAGACACCGCAGTCCACTGACGCGGTTCACTCGCTAGGCGTTGAGGGACTCAACCGCGCCGCTGACCGGATTCCTTTGGGACGGGTTGGTCAGCCGGAAGACGTCGCCTCGGTCGTGCGTTTCTTGACATCCGTCGATGCGAATTACCTGACCGGCCAAGCCTTGGTCGTGGATGGCGGCCTCACGGTTCAGTTACCGGTGTAAGAACGTTCCGAGTCTCACGCGTGGACCTTCGAGAACGAGTCCAGCGCAGCGTCCGAGGCAGTGCTGGATCGACTGCGCGACGACGACGCGATCGTTGCGCCCGTGTGGCAGCTCGAGGTGACCAATGCGCTGCTTGTCGCCGAGACACACGGTCGGCATTCCGAGGCACAGGCCGCACGACTGCCCCCTGCTCGCGCAACTCCCGAGCAGCATTGACCAAGCAGCGGCAGACCTGGTCGCCGTCCACGCGACCGCCCGGCGACACAACCTCAGCTCCTATCAGGCCAGTTACCTCGACCTCGCGGAACGACGCGCACTCGTCCTCGCCACCCGTCGACCACGCCCCTCGCCGATGCGGCGCGCCTGACAGGAGTGCAACTTGTCGGCGCCGGGTAGATGGGGGATCGAGTTGTCGCACGATCACGAGCGTCGATCGTTGTG
Organism: Pseudonocardiales bacterium; assembly: GCA_032160665.1. Lineage (GTDB taxonomy): Bacteria > Actinomycetota > Actinomycetes > Mycobacteriales > Jatrophihabitantaceae > Jatrophihabitans. The sequence goes on along the minus strand of JAVHVH010000147.1, from coordinate 8,976 downwards.
GCAGCGGGTCGGGGTCAGCACCGACGAGATCTCCGGCACGGTGCTCGTCTGGGCCGTGCGTCCACCCGGCGTCGACCGCTGGTCGGCGATGATGCGCGAGCGAGCCGACCTCGGGCTCGTCACGCACCTGACCGTCCACGAGTTGCAACGGTCCGCCGAGCTGACGGCACCCGGCGAGATCGTCCACGCCTGCGAGAACCCGCAGGTACTGCAGCAACTCGCCGCGGCCGGCGTCGGACGACCAGTGATCTGCACTTCCGGCAATCCCGCCGTCGCCGGCTCGCTGTTGCTCGATCGCGTGGCGGTTAGTTATCACGGCGACTTCGACTGGCCGGGCATCGCCATTGCCCGCCGGATCATCGCCCACGGGGCCGTGCCGTGGAGGTTGGGCCGCGACGACTACCTCGAGGCGGTAACGCGCGTGCCGCCCGACCATCGACTCCCGCTAACCGGCCGCGTCGCGCCGACCCCGTGGGACGAGCAGCTTCAGACCGCCATGATCGCAACCGATGTCGCCGTCCACGAGGAAGCCGTTGTCGACCTGCTGCTTAACGATCTTGACGACTCGTGAATTGTGCCGGACGGTTGGACGCTTCCGATTCGCCAGTGGAGGCCACGTTGACCGTCTCTGACGATCGAATCCAATTCGATGCGTGCACGTTGTTGGCCGCGAGCTGGGCTCTCGGATGGGCCCCCACCTCCACGCGCCGCGGCAGCACGAGGTCCGAACGCGGCTGTCATGGTGACACCGAAGGCACGCGATCAGCCCGAAACGTCGCTGGAGGTGCCCCAGCTCGCCGTCGCGGGCCGGCGATAGGTACACCCCGGCGCTCCGGGGCGCATCGTGAGCCGCGCGGATCAGCCGGAGACCACGTAGCCGTCGGCCACGTGCACCGCTATCGACGGCAGCGGGCTGGATGCTGGCCCCTGGACCACCTGGCCGGTGAAGGCGTTGAAGATCGAGCCGTGGCACGGGCAGTGCAGCCGCGGGCCGCCGGCGTTCACGGTGCAACCCAGGTGAGTACAGACCGCGCTGAACGCCGCGACCGTCCCCATTGAGGGACGAGCCAGGGTGATCGGCTTACCCGCCTGCATTGCTGCAACCGAACCGCCCACCGGGATCGCGGACAGCTTGGCCAGCGCCCCGGCTGGCGGTACAGGGGAAGACGACGGCCGGGGCGCGGGTGGTGCAGATGCGGCAGCTGGGCTCGAGGCCGCCGGTCGCGAATGCGGCGCCGTCGAATGCGGCGCCGTCGAATGCGGCGGCGTCGAATGCGGCGGCGTCGAATGCGCCGGCGTCGAATGCGAACCCGTGCGTGGGGCGGTCGACGGGATCGCGTCAGGTGCGCTCGAGTGGCTGCTGATCGCTCCGCTGCTCGGCAGGGCGGCGCTCGGCGCTTCCGTGCTCGCCGCGTCCGGTGTCGCGCCGGTGCCGCATCCGGCCAAGGCGAGTGCGGCGATGCCGGCCAATCCGGCCCCGCCGCCGAGGACCGCGCGGCGACTGAGCTCGGCCCGCTCGGACATGGTGGTTCCTCCCGTAGCGACAACCGTTCCAGGCCCTCGATCGGGGCTCACGGGGAATACGGGCTCTCCCGCTGTACCGGTTCATCACGTCACCGTCCGAACCGGTGAGATGCTGGTCACTTCGAGGCGCAGCGTTGGCCTTCTGCGCCGGCATGCGAATGCCGAGGGGTCAGGTAGCTGATTAGGTAGTTGCTCGGGTTCGCGGAAGGTCTGGGCTTGCGACCCTGGACGTGCCAGCTGCTGCCTGACGGGCGCGCGTGGTGCCATCCGGGCGCGCGCAAGCAGCTCCGACGCGCCGCCCGGTTCGCCGCGCAACCCGGGTGGCCGGGCCGGTCGTGGTATTGGCCGGGCCGGTTGTGTCAGGTTATTCGAGGTCTTGCGGCGCCGATCTCCTGCTCGCTGTGGCCTCGATTCCGGCGTCATTTCCGGCGTGAAGGTCGTCGATGATTGCGCGCAGGACGGGAAGTATCCGCTGCAGTGCCCGTGACTCGACGTCGGTGCGCTGGTCGAGCGCCTCGGCGAGCACGCGCGTCGCTACGTCGTCGCCGCGTACTGCCGCGTCGCGGCCGTCGGGAGTGAGGGTCAGGATGTGCCGGCGTGCGTCTTGGGAGTCCGCGGTCCGCTCGACGAGCCCGAGTTCGACCAGCCGCTCGACGACGCGGGATGCGCTGGGCGCGGTGACGGCCTCGCGGCGGGCAAGCTCGATCAGGTGTAGCGGGCCTGCCGCGCCGAGGTTGGCGAGGATCGACGACTGTGACGGCGTGAGCCCGGACGCGGCGCGAATCCGCAGCTTGCGGTAGCCGGCCGACGGTGAGCCTCAGGTCGGCGGCCAACTGGACGCGGCCGCCCGCGGCCGTCACGACGCTCCACCCAGCCGGCGCACGAGCGTGGGGGCCTCCGCGCGGCGCCGCCCCGCGGTTGCAGGATCGCTTGATCCCGGCTCGGCGTGGATGTAGCGGGGGCCGCGGAAGAGCGAGGCCACGGCTCCGACGAGCGACAACGCGATCGCCACCGCGAATACGATCACCAGCCCGTAATGGAACGGGCTGGAGATCAGCTGCGGGAAGAACTGCTTGCCGGTCAGCGCGCCCACGTCGGCGCCCTGGATAGCCGCAGCCGGTTGGGCGCCGAGCATCGTGCCGATCGGGTTGTAGCCGAGGAACGCCGCGAACAGGCTGCCGACCGGTGGCTGGTGACCGATCTCCGTTGCGACGCTCGGGGATACGCCGTGGGCCTGCAGGCCGGCCGTCAGGGCCGCGGGTAGCCGTTGCGCGAGGCCGATGATCATCAGGGTGAAGAACACGCCGATGGACAACGAAGTGCCGGAGTTGAAGAAGGTGGCCCGCATGCCGGCAGCCGCACCGCGCCGGTCGGCCGGAACGCTGTTCATGATCGCGGTCGTGTTCGGCGCCGAGAACAGACCCGAGCCGATCCCGTTGAGCACGAGCAGTCCGGCGAACGCCCAATAGCTGAAGTTGGTGGGCAGCAGCATCAGACCTAGGAAGCTCACCGCCACCAGGACCAGGCCGCCCGTTGCGAACGTCCGCGCACCGAACCGGTCGGAGTAGTAGCCCGACAACGGACCGGCGACCAGGAACGCCACAGTCAACGGCAGCAGGAAGATGCCCGCCCACAGCGGGGTGCTCGAGAAGCTGTAGCCGTGTAATGGCAGCCATATCCCCTGTAGCCAGATGATCAGCATGAACTGCAGTCCGCCCCGGCTAACCGAGGCCAGCAGGCCGGCCAGGTTGCCGGCCGAGAAAGCCTTGATGCGAAACAGGGACAGGTCGAACATCGGATCGTCGATACGGGCCTCGACTGCGCAGAACACGACGAGTACCACGACGCCACCGACCAGGCCGGTCAGCACCCACGGGCTCGTCCAGCCCATGTCGTGCCCACCGTAGGGCTGAATGCCGTAGGTGATCGCGGCCAGGATCGCCGTCAGACCAATCGCGAACAGCGCATTTCCCCACCAGTCGATCCGTGCGGCCGTCCTCGAACTCGTCTCGCGCAGGCTGTGGTACGACCACACGGTCCCGATCACGCCGAACGGAACGGAGATGAAGAACACCAGGTGCCAGTCGACCGGCGCGAGCAGCCCGCCCACGATCAGCCCGATGAACGACCCGCCGATCGCTGCGACCTGGTTGATGCCCAGCGCCAGGCCCCGTCGATCGGCCGGAAACGCATCGGTCAAGATCGCAGTGGAGTTTGCGAACAACATCGCCGCGCCGACACCCTGCACCACCCGCCACAGGATCAGCCACAGTGCGCCACCGCCCTGCGACAGCGGGTCGAGGACAAGGGCGACGGATCCCACCGTGAACACCGCGAAGCCCAGGTTGTAGATCTTCACCCGGCCGTACATGTCTCCCAGCCGCCCGAACGAGACGACGAACACGGCGGTGACCAGCAGGAATCCCATCAGCATCCACAGCAGATAGCCGACGTTGCCCGCCTGCAACGGATTGAGCTTGATGCCCCGGAATATGTCCGGGAGGGAGATGATCACGATCGACGAGTTGATCGTCGCCATCAGCACGCCCAGCGTCGTGTTCGACAGAGCCACCCACTTGTAGCGTGGGTGATCCCGGTCAACGGTGACCCTCGACAGCAATCGACTAGCCGAACTCATCTTGTCGCTCCTGAACAACGCCCAGATTCGTTAGCCTAACTAACGTTACTCGGCGAGCGGCGACAGGACCAGCCGACGCGCATCGGTACCCGCACCCACATCCTGACGCGTGAATTCAGGCTGCTGGGCGGCTTCAATCGACGCGTGGCGACGGCATTGTTCCGTTGATCTCGGTCGCAGTGCGCTGGTATCTGCGGTACGGATTGTCCTACCGCGATGTCGAGGAGCAGCTGTCCGAGCGCGGCATCCAGGTGGACCGCGTGACGGTTGACCGGGGGTGCAGACCTTCACGCCCGAGTTGAGTCGATCCGTTTGGCCTGGCGGGAGCTGGCCCGTTACCGCTCGGGCCAGACTGGGCTGCCCTGGCCGTCGAGCGGGACCTTGATCAGCAGCGTGGTGCCGTGGCCGACGGGGCTGGTGACCCGCAGCGTGCCGCCCAGCGCTTCGATTCGATCGCGGAGCCCCACCAGTCCGGACCCCTGGCGAGTGTCGGCTCCCCCGACCCCGTCGTCGCGGATCGTCAACCGCAAGGCCGCGTCGTCGGTGTCAAGGTCGAGGTCGACGGTCACGACGGATGCGCGCGCATGCTTGGCGGCGTTGGTCAACGCTTCGGACACCACGTAGTACGCCGCGACCTCGACCGGCTCCGGCAGCCGTCGCTCGGTGCGCAGGTTCAGCTCAGCCGGTACCGCCGAGCGGCGGCACAGCGTATTGAGCGCCGGTTTCAGGCCGCCCTCGGAAAGGATCGCGGGGTGAATCCCGCGGGAGATCTCCCGCAGCTCGTCAAACACATTCGCCAACCCGTCGCCAACCCGCGCCAACACGCCCTCGAGCTCACCGAGCTCCGGGGGCACCGTCACCTGGGCCCCCCGCAGCTCCAACCCGAGCGAGACCAGTCGCTGCTGGATGCCGTCGTGCAGATCGCGCTCGATCCGCCGGCGTGTGTCGTCGGCGGCGGCGACGATCCGCGCACGCGAGGCGGCCAGCGCCGCGCGGCTCTCCGCGTTCGCGATCGCCGTCGCCAACAGCTCGGTGAAGTTGGCCAGGCGCGCCTCGGTGTCCGCCGGTAACGGCTGCCCAGGGGCTGAGTAGGTGGCCATCACGCCCCAGAGGCGCCCCTCGACGATGATCGGCGTCCCGACGGCAGCGCCGACCCCCTCCGCGCGGGCGAGGTCACCGAGTGGGCCGAAGGCATCGGCATAGTCGTCGATCCGGGCTGGACGGCCGGTCTCGAAGACGAGCGTGCCGACGTTGTTCCCCCCAATGCTCAGCCGGTTGCCAACGGGAACGTTGTGGCCTGTCCTGCCCCAGACGGCGACGACGGTGCCGCCCCGGTCGGGCTCGTAGCGGGTCAGGGCTGCGTATTCGACAGAGAGCAGCCGGCCCGCCTCCTCGGTGACGGCCGCGAACAGCCCCTCCGGCGGCACGCCACGCGCCACCAGGGTCGCGACCCGGCGCAGCGCCGCCTGCTCCTCGGCCAACCGGGCGAGCTCGGCGCGGCTATCGGCGTTCGCGATCGCCGTGGCGACGAGTTCCGTGAAGCCCGTCAGACGCGATTCGACGTCGCGGGGGAACGGCTGGTGGGTCTGCTTCGAGTGGACGATCAGGGCGCCCCACAACCGCCCCTCGACGACGATCGGGCTGCCGACCGAGGAGCCGATCCCGACCTTTGCTCGAACGAACGCAGCGATGCGCCCGGGAACGGCCGAGTAGTCGTCCAGCCGGACGGGTCCGCCCGTCTTCGAGATCGTCGATGCCAGATCGCCGCCTTCGAGCGGCCAGGGACCCAGCACCAACGGGTGCTCGCCATCGGCGGCCCAGGTCGCCAAGAGTGTCACCGCGTCATCGCCGTCGTAACGGGCCATCCCGGCCAGGTGCGAGCCGAGCAGCCGGCCGGCCTCCTCGACAACCGCCGCGAACACCTTCTCCGGCGACGTCCCGCGCGCCACCAGCGTTGCGACACGGCGCAACGCTGCCTGCTCGTCGGCAAGCACCCGAGACTCCTCACCGTTCAACCGCGCTCGCCATCCCCTCACGATCGTGGGCCGCCGCCGGCGGCCGATGCAGTCGGAGCGTGTCCGCGGGGCGGTGCGTGGGGCTTCCGCTGCCCATCCTCGCGCCGATAGAGCTCCGTCACCGGCGATGAGTACTTCTGGGGTACTCCGTTGACCGCGGCCCGCGGGTTCTCGTAACCGACGGTGTACGCCATGTCGCCGTTCGCATCCTCCCGCGGCCGCCTGGCCGCCCTACGTCCTCAGCATGGCGGGGACCGTCACCCGGGGCCGCGGTGGGTCCGCTGGCGAACATCGCTGCCTCCTCGCGCCGCGCGAAAGCCCAGGCAGCCCGTACGCCTATCGCGCATGATCGCGGATAGACATGGCCAGGTCTGCCCGGCAGGCGGCCAACCCCACTACCGGCTAGCTGGAACGACCGACGCCTGCTGAACGCCGAACGCCGGTTCTAGCGGTCGAACCCCGTGATTCACCTCGACGATCTGGGCGAGGCGGGGGGGCGTCGACACCAGTGGCCAGGTTGCCCCCGCAGCCTGGAGCGCCACCTCGACCTGCACCTGCTAGGCCTGCGGGGCGCCGACGCTGGCGACCGCGCTTCGCAGTGTCTCGGCCCGGGAACTGTCCCGGATCGCGTCGGTCGCTACCCAGGGCCGCGCCGGCGCGCTCACGCCCGGCGGGCGCGGCTGCGCCCGCCCGCACCGGTACCGTCACGTGGTACCGACCGAAGTCCAGCGCCGGCGCCACTGCCGGGATCGTGGTGTCGGACACCACCGCGAAGCTCGACGCCGGCACCGTGCCGAACTGCACCGCCCCTCCGGTGAACCCGCTCCGGGTGATCGTCACGGCCGCGCCGGCCCATAGTCGGGCTTAGCGATCGCTCGCAGCACCGCCCGGCGATGATCCTTGGCCACCTAGGTCAACTTCCTCCTCGGCGGCCCGCTCGAACAGCGAACGCGTCTAAAGCTCGAGGACCTGCGAAGTGCTGAAGCGCCTGGACTGGAGTGTGACGGGAGCCAGACGAAACACACGATCACGCCGCTGACATGTGCGCTCGGGATCCGTCTCGATCTGACACGGCGAGCTCGGGCAATATGACTTGGTCAGTACTGACCGCGGAAAATGACGGCCGTAGAGATCATGCAAGGGCGGCGGGGGTTAGCGCCGACGAGCCCGGAACGCCCGTGACCGGCATGGCCCGTAGACCCACGTTGCCGGTCCGGGGTGTTCCCGGACCGGCCAACGCTGTTACCCCGAGGCGAACACGGCACCTACCCGGGCACCGCCGACAGGAGAGCGAGCGGCAGGCCGCGGAGGCGTTTGCGGCCTCTACTAGGGGACTAGCTTGAGTAGACCTGCTTGTAATAGACGTAGCCGTCCTGTCCGGTGAGGATCGCATACATGATGGCGCCAATTACCGAGATTGCGACCGGGTAGATCGTCTGCCAGCCGGTAAAGTCCTGGCTCCAGCCGCCCGTAGGGGCCCCAAACTGACCGTATGTCCGCCAATTGGGACGGTAGGTTGAGTCCACATAACTCACCAGCATCTGATTAGTCGACCCACTGGCGGCTATTGTCGGGGGAGAGGTGGTATTGCCGCCTTGCGGCGTGGCGTCTCCCCATTGGTTCCCGTTGTTGTCTGAGTAGCTCATCCAGATTCCGTCGTCTGTACCTCGGTACACGGCCCAAAGTCCCGAGCCAGGGTTATAGGCCACGCTGGGAGCCGAAGGCGAAAGTGCCTCGGGTATGGCTTGCGTGCCACCCCAGTCGTATCCGTTCCAGCTCGTGCCGTAGATCTCGTTATCATTCGCTGCTCGGTACACCATGTACAGCTGAGTTGAACCTGCGCCCAACTGCGCGACGGACACGGCATTATTAGTGGCCTGATACGGAACCGCGGACCACAACCCAGACCACGTGCCGGCAACGGTGTTGACCTGGGTGAAATAGATGAGGCCGTTCGTGCCGGTATGGAAGACCATGAAGGAGTCTGTCCCGTAGGCAACCACCGTTGGGCTGACATTGGTCGCTGTCGACGTTCCGTCGGGATTAGTAAGCTGGAAGGGATTACCACCGTCGTAGGCCAGCCACACGATATTGTTGGTTTCCCCCCTCCATACCTGAAGAAGGTCTCCGTGCGAGTTTCTGGCTTCGCTCACGGTGTTCCGCGCCGCGAGTTCCTGGCTGCCTACATGTTCGGGGATCCAGTTGCCGGACTCGCCCGGCTCCGCCGCGAGCGCCTGGCCGGCGAATGTTACCGACAGTGCGAGGGCGGTCAGCGCGGCAATGAGCGCGACCTGCCATCGTTTCCAAGAGAAATGCATGCGAACTCCTTCGGTAGTGCTGCCCGCTGAGGGCAGGGTGAACGGCGGCGCGCGTGTTCCGCGGCACCTTGGGGGGGGTGCCGGGGGTGGTTGCCGCTCGACGGGGCGGGCTTGCCCCAGGTCACCTGCGGGTTCCGAGCGTCCACCGGCTGGGGGACGCCGGGCGTCCTCTCCATCGGCGGAGGGAGCGCGGCAGGCGAACGCTTCGGCTTGTGTCGTGACTCCGGGGGTCTGTGACCCATCAATGATTCCGCAGATGATCACACCGCCTCGAGGCCAGCTGTCTCGGTAGCCGACTCCGTCAGCCCGATGCGACGCTGCGTTTCGTTTGGGGGTCAGGCCAGGCCGATCTGCTGGTAGAAGGTGAGGTTGTCCCAGAAGAGGAATTCTTCGTCCATGACGCCGGTGCGGTTCCAGATGCCGACGGTGGCCATGTTGATGGCGTAGGCCTTGCCGGTGGGGGCGATGGTGCCGCCCTTGC
>JAVHVH010000127.1:0-13230 GCA_032160665.1 Pseudonocardiales bacterium | reverse complement strand
TCGTCGCTCGGCCTCCGGTCGTCACCGTCATGGGTCACGTCGACCACGGCAAGACCCGACTGTTGGATGCGATCCGCAAGACCAACGTCATGGGCGACGAGGCCGGCGGCATCACCCAGCACATCGGTGCCTACCAGGTACACGTCGAGCACGAGGGCGAAGACCGCGCGATCACGTTCATCGACACGCCGGGTCACGAGGCGTTCACCGCCCTGCGGGCCCGTGGTGCGGCGACGACCGACATCGTGGTGCTGGTGGTCGCGGCCGACGACGGCGTCATGCCGCAGACCATCGAGGCGCTCAACCACGCCCAGGCGGCCGGCGCCCCGATCGTCGTGGCGGTAAACAAGATCGACAAGGAGGACGCCAACCCGGCCAAGGTGCGCCAGCAGCTCACCGAGTACGGGCTGGTCGCCGAGGAGTACGGCGGCGACACCCTCTTCGTCGACGTGTCGGCGCGCTCGAACCTGCACATCGACGATCTGCTCGAGGGCATCCTGCTCACCGCCGACGCCGCGCTCGACCTGCGGGCGAACCCGGATCAGGACGCGCAGGGCATCGTCATCGAGGCGCGGCTGGACCGCGGCCGTGGCCCGGTGGCCACGCTGCTCGTGCAGCGCGGCACGCTGAAGATCGGTGACTCGGTCGTGGCCAGCGACGCCTTCGGGCGGGTGCGGGCCATGCTCGACGAGAACGGGGATGCCGTCGACGTGGCCGGTCCGTCCCGCCCGGTGCAGGTGCTCGGCCTGACGTCCGTCCCCAGCGCCGGCGACTCGTTCCTGGTCGTCGACGAGGACCGCATCGCCCGGCAGATCGCCGATCGCCGCCAGGCCCGCGAGCGCAACGCTCAGCTGGCGGCCGGCCGTCGTCGGGTCTCGCTGGACGACCTCGACAAGGCGCTCGCCGCAGGCGAGGTCGAGCAGCTCAACCTCATCATCAAGGGCGACGTGTCCGGATCGGTCGAGGCGCTCGAGGACGCGCTGGTCAATATCGACCTCGGTGAGGACAAGGAAGAAGTGTCGCTGCGGGTCATCGGCCGCGGCGTCGGTGCCATCACCGAGAACGACATCAACCTCGCGGTCGCCTCGAACGCCGTGGTGATCGGCTTCAACGTGCGGCCCGAGGGCAAGGCGCGTGAGGCGGCCGAGCGTGAAGGGGTGGACGTCCGGTACTACTCGGTCATCTACCAGGCCATCGACGAGATCGAGGCTGCGCTCAAGGGCATGCTCAAGCCCGAGTTCGAGGAGGTCCAGCTCGGCACCGCAGAGGTGCGCGAGGTGTTCCGCGTGCCGCGGATCGGCAACATCGCCGGTTCGCTCGTCCGTACCGGCGTGATCCGGCGCAACAGCAAGGCGCGCCTGGTCCGCGACGGCACGGTCGTGGCCGACAACCTCACGGTCGAGTCGCTCAAGCGATTCAAGGATGACGCGACGGAGGTCCGCGACGGTTACGAGTGCGGTATCGGGCTCGGATCGTTCAACGACATCAAGATCGACGATGTGATCGAGACGTTCGAGCTGCGCGAGAAGCCGCGGACGTAGCGATTTGGTGGTCGGCACGCTGCGGTTGGACGTCCTGCTCGGGGACGTCCACTCGCTGAAGGAGAAGCGGTCCGTGGTTCGGCCGATCGTGGCCGAACTGCGGCGGCGCTTCGAGATCTCGGTAGCTGAGACGGGGGACCAGGAGCTCCACCGACGGGCCGAGATCTCGGTCGCGCTGGCGACCGGATCGCACGGGCACGCGGTCGAGATCCTGGACGCATGTGAACGACTGGTGGCCGGACGCCCGGAGATCGAACTGCTGTCCGCCCGGCGACGAGTGCTCGACGACGACGATCTGAACTAGAGGAGCAGGCGATGGTTGACGCCGCACGCGCGAGACGGCTGTCCGGACGGATCAAGCAAATCGTCGCGACGATGATCGAGATGCAGATCAAGGACCCCCGGCTGGGGATGGTGACGATCACCGACGTCCGCGTATCCGGCGACCTGCACGACGCGACGATCTTCTACACGGTCCTCGGCAGCGAGGACGAACGCGCGGCGTCGGCGGCCGCCCTCGAGTCCGCGAAGGGCGTCCTGCGCAGCGAGGTCGGCCACCAGACCGGCGTCCGGTTCACGCCGACGCTGACCTTCGTGCCCGACGCGCTGCCGGACAATGCCCGCCAGCTCGAGGACCTGCTCGCGATCGCCGCCGCCGAGGACGCCAAGATCGAAGCCGCGCGGCGCGGAGCGGTGCCGGCCGGCGAGGCCGACCCGTACCGCAAGCCCCGCGAGCCGGACAGCGACGCGGCCGAGTTCTGAGCCCTCCGCTCAGGGCAGCCGGGTGGCGGTGCTGCGCAGCGTCTCTTTACCGGGCGGGTCGGGCGTGCACACACCCCTGATGATCGGCTTGGAGATCGCGATCTTGCCCCCACCGGCCATCGCCGTCGGCACGCCCGGCGCGGGGGGTGTGCCGGGCGCGGACGCGGTCACGGTCAGGGTGAAGGCCTCGGTGGTCGTAACGCTGTAGTGGGTGCTCCGGTCCACCTGCCCCTTGCGCGGACCCGTGCGGTAGATGCACGGGCCGCCTTGAACCTCGCGTTCCTTCGCGACGAGCACGGTGCCGTCGTAGGTAGCCGTGAACACCCGGCCGGAACTGGAATGGATCTTCCCGGTGCACGAGGTGGCGGCGCAGGTGAGCGTGATCGTCCACGTGACCGTGCTCTTCGTACCGACCGGATTCGACGGGACGTTGCTCGCGACGATGACGCTCTTGATCCGGTATCTGCCATTCGGGACGGACGCGGCGAGGGTCTGCGCGGGCGTCAACGTGGCAATCTCGGTCGCTGACGGCGTCACACTAGCCGGCACACCGGCCGGCACGCCGCCGGCCTGGGCCGCGGTCGACTTCTGCGGGCTCTTCTTGTCCCCGTTGGTCAGGGCGAGCGCCGTCACGGCTCCGATCGCGGCGACGGTCACGACGGCCGCACCGACCAGGAAAGACCGGGAAAAGCGAGAGGTGCGGACGGCCCCGGTGGTCGCGGCGGTCTCGAGGAAGCTCGTGGTCGTCGCCGCTGCTCCGGCCTCGGCCGCGGCGGCACCGCCGGACGCCGCGCCTCCGCTGGATGCGGCAGCGCCACCTGCAGTCGCGGCCGTCACCGCGGCCACGCCGGCGGTCGCGGCGCCGACCAGTCCTGCGATCGAGGAGCGCTCGAGCCAGCCCGCGCCGTAGCGCTGCTGGGCGGCGTCCTCGAGCCGGGCCAGGAAGGCACCGGCATCTGGGGGCCGGGCCGCCGGGTCCTTCGCCATGGCGTCGGTCACCAGGGCGGCCATGGCCGGTCCGTGTCCGGTGAGCGGTGGCGGCGGTTGCTGCACCTGCGCCTGCAGGACGTCCTCGGCAGTCCGGGCCGGAAACGGCGTGCGGCCGACCAGCAAGGTGTAGAGGACCGCGGCGGCCGAGTACACGTCGCTGCTCTTGCCGACCGGCGCGCCGGCTACCGCCTCCGGGCTCATGAACGCAGGCGTGCCGCACCGCCCGGTCTGGCCGATGGGCGCCGCCAGCCCGAAGTCGATGAGCATCGACGTGCCGGCCAGGTCGGCGATGATGTTGGACGGCGCGATGTCGCGATGCACGATCTGGCGATCGTGCGCATGCGCGAGCCCGAGCAGGGCGCCGCGCAGGACACCGACGGCCTGCTCCGGCGTCAGGCTGCCGGTTGACCGCAGCAGGGTCTCGATCGTCAGTCCGTCGACCCACTCCTCGGCGATCCAGACCCGTTGCGGTTCCTCGACGAAGTCGAAGACCGAAACGACGTGCGGACTGTCGAGGGCGGCGAGAGTGTGCGCCTCGGCGCGAAACCGCTCGACCAGCCCCGGAACCGCCCGAACCTCCGGGCTGAGTTCCTTGATCGCGGCGATCCGGTTGATCTCGCGATGCCGGGCCCGATACACGGTTCCGGTCGAGCCGACCGCGACTTGCTGGATTACCTCGTAAGCTCCGAACGACGCCATGTGTCCCCCCGGCCATGCGTTGCCTGGAAGCTACCATCGCATTTGACCGACACCTATGGTCAAACGTCTCGACAATCGATGATCTGGCGAAATGCCCGGCGCGAAACCAACGACATTCTCGGTAACTCTCGACCGGATGTCGACAAGAGCCGCAACTGCGATAAGGGGCGGAATTGATGGCAAAACCGCCGCTGCCGAATGGTTTCGAATACCTCTCGGATTTGGGTGCTGGCGCATTCGGCGAAGTCGTGCTGGCGCGCCAGATTTCGCTCGACCGACTTGTCGCGATAAAGCGGATTCATCAATTCGCGCTCACCGATGAGGGCGCGCTGGAGAGGTTCCGACGGGAGGGGCAGGTGCTGGCGGCGCTCCGGCATCCCGCCGTGGTCAAGGTGTACGACTTCATCTCGACGGCGACGGGCGCCGTGCTGGTCATGGAGTTCGTCCAGGGCGGCTCGCTGTCGGCGCTGCTGAAGAGCGGCGGCGTGCAGCCGAGCACCGGGGTGCGGATCCTGCGCGATGTCGCATCCGCGCTCGCGGCGGCGGCGGCCGCCGGGGTGGTGCACCGCGACGTCAAGCCGGCCAATGTGTTCGTGTTGCCCGACGGCCGCGCCAAGCTCGGCGACTTCGGGCTGGCGAGGGTGGTCACCGATCCGGCGGTGTTCCGCACCACGGACGGCCGCTCGAGTGGGACGCCGGCGTACTTCCCGCCGGAGGTCAGCATGGGTCTGGCCGAGCCGGACGAGCGCGCGGACGCCTACAGCTTTGCCGTGATGGCCTACGAAGTGCTGACCGGCGCCCAGCCGTTCCTCGCCGACGGCGCGATGGCCACCATCGCCGCACACTGGCATCGGCAGGCCCGGCCACCGCACGAGCTGATCCCCGGATTCCCGCCGCGGGCTTCGGCCGCCATCCTCGCGGGACTGGACAAGGCACCGGAGAATCGGCTGTTGCCGATGCCCCTCGTCGACGAATTGAGCGCTGTCCCGGCCGCCGAGTGGCCGGTTGGCCCCCCCGTATCGGTTGCGACGGGGGATGCAGGCAGCACCGACGTCGGTTCCCTCAGTGACGTCACCCGGCGGGTGGCGCCGCCGCCGTCCGTGGCCGGGGTCCTCACCGCCGCGACGGGATCCGGCCGCCGACGCCGTCGACGTCGGACGTGGCTCATCGGCGCGGCTGGCCTCGGCGTGGTTGCGGCTGTGGCGATCCTGCTCGCGGTGACGCGTTCGGGTGACGAGGGCGCAGCGCAGGCCGCGCTGTCGGTCCGATCGGTGTCGGTGAGCACGACGCCCGACTCGGCCCAGGGCCGCTGCCCGCAGGCGGAGTTCGACTTCGTCGCCGTGATCGAGACCAACGCTGCGGCGGGAACGGTCGACGTGCGCTGGACGAGGCCGGACGGGCGCGTGACCGCTGTGCAGCACCTGGTGACGGTCGCGGGCCGGTCGAAGGTCACCGCCGGCCTGCGCTTCCGGGTCAGCGGCGGGCGACCGCTTCGCGGTGTCGCGGTGGCGCACGTCCTCGAACCCACCACGATCGACGGTCGCAGTACATCGATCGACTACCGCTGCTGACGCGTCGCAGCGGCGCGGATCCCTGAACGAACCCGCCGTGGCCGTCCGTGCGAGGCTCGTTTGCGTCATGACCGATTCTCCGAAGCCGCGCCCGCGACCGGCGCCGCACCCCCGGCCCGACAGGCCAGAGTCGGAACGGCCAGAGCCGGAGCCGGAAACGCAGGAGCCGCGGACGACCCGCGCCGAACGGCGCAGGGCGGAGCGGCGGGCGCGATCGCGGCGCGGGATCATCGTCGCCGTCATCTCGGTCGGCCTGGCCGGCGGAGTCGCCACCTACTTCGTCGTGCAGGCGCAGGGTCAGCCGGCGCCGCGCGCTGAGGCGTCCGCGACGCCGACGCCGACGCCGACGCCGACGGTGGCCGCGGGCGCCGGCGCGCTGATCGCCCAGCCCGACGTCGCGACGGCATTCATCGCCGGCGCCGTGTCGGACATCGTTGCGGTGACTTCGTACGACTACCGCACCCTCGACGAGGCGCTGAGCAACGGGCTGGCGGTGACCACGGGTACGTACCGGGAGTCGTACCAGAGCGCGATGACCGGCGCGGTCGCCGAGAATGCGCGCCGCAACCACACGGTGCAGACCTTCGACGTGCTGCGCGTCGGAATCGGTGCGATCACCGCGAACGGCACCGAAGCGAGGGTGTTGATCTTCGGCAAGGAGCACGTCACCGACGACACCGAGCAGACTGCGGTCGACGACACCCCGGTGACGTTGTGCGCGACCATCCGCCGGCAGGGCAACAGCTATCTCATCAGCGATCTCGTCGAGGGTGCCAACGCCGGAGTGCCACCGGGCACGAGCGAGCTCCCCGTCGCCGCTGAGGCCGGTCGGGCCGAAGTCGTGAACATGCTCACCTACCGGCGTTCGGACTTCGCCATCGACTACGCCCGCGCGCTCGCCGGCGCGACCGGTGGCCTGCAGCGTCAGATCGTTCTCGACGCTCCGCGGACGAAGACGGCCATCTCGAGCGGGCGGTACGACCTGCGCGGTTCGGTGACGGCGGTCGCGGTCGAGCGGGCGACGGGCGACACCGTCACCTTGCTGGTCGCGGCCACCGGAACCCAAGTCGACGACAACGGGAACGAGACGCAAGCCACGAACGGGCAGTACGAGGTGACGGTGGACAACATGGCCGGCAGCTGGCTGACCAGCGCGATCACGCCCATCGTGGTCGGGTGACGTGACGTCTCCATCGGCGGCCGCGCCGACCCGACGGCTGCTCACCCTCGCCGGCTCGGCCTTCGTCGTGCTCGCGGCCGAACCGCTGTACCTGCTCGTCGATACCGCGGTCGTCGGCCATCTCGGTTCTGGCGCGTTGGCCGGGTTGGGTGTCGGCGCGGCGCTCATGGCCCTGCTGACGATCGTCGGGACGTTCGTCGAGTACGGGACGACGTCGCGGGCCTCGCGTTGGTTCGGCGCCGGACGGACGGACTCGGCGATCAACGAGGGCGTCCAGGCATCGTGGCTCGGCGGCGTGATCGGGCTGGTCGTCGTGGCGGCCGGCGAAGCGTTCGCCGGCCCGCTGACGAGGCTCCTCGCCGGTGGCACCAACCCGACCCAGCACGCCGCCGAGTCATGGTTCCGGCTTGCCGTACTGGGCATGCCGGGCGTGCTGCTCGTCCTGGCCGGCAACGGCTGGATGCGCGGGGTCCAACGCACGCGTGAGCCGGTGTGGATCGTGCTGGCCGCGAATGCGCTGTCGGCGGCGGCGTCTCCGATTCTTGTCTACCCCCTCGGCCTCGGGCTCAACGGATCGGCGATCGCGAACGTCGCGGCCCAGGTGGTCGGGGCGGTGCTGTTCCTGCGCGCGCTGCGCCGCGCAGCATCCAGCGTGCGTCCGGAGCGGACCGTGATGCTCGCCCAGGTCCTCGTCGGACGGGACCTCATTCTGCGCGCGGCGGCGTTCCAGGTGGCGTTCCTGACCGCGGCCGCGGTCGCGGCCCGGATCGGCACGCCCCAGATCGCGGCGCATCAGATCGGCCTGCAGTTGTGGGAGTTCACCGCCCTGTTGCTGGACTCGTTCGCGATCGCGGCGCAGTCGCTGGTCGGTGCGGCGCTCGGGGCGTCCGACGCCGGCAGTGCCCGCACAATGGCCTGGCAGGTGTCGCGGTGGGGCCTCTACGCCGGCATCGCCTTCGCCGCCGTCTTCGCGGCCGGGTGGTTCTGGATCCCGCGGCTGTTCACGTCGGCCCCCGACGTCGTGGCGCAGACGCATGTGCTGTGGCCGTGGTTCGTCGGGATGCTGCCGGCCGCCGGCGTCGTCTTCGCCCTGGACGGCGTGCTGATCGGCGCCGGGGATGTCGCGTTCCTGCGGACGATCACGATCATTGCCGCCGTCGGCGCGTTCGCACCGCTCAACCTGGCCGCGCTGCACTGGCACTGGGGACTCGGCGGGGTCTGGGCTGGCCTCTGCGCCTTCATCGCCGTCCGCCTCGTGGGCATGCTGCTTCGGGCCCGCGGCGACAGGTGGGCCGTCACCGGCGTGGGCTCGTAGTCTGGCGCGGTGCCTGCGCCCGCCGAGCCTTCGACCGCGGGCCTGGTGATCGTCGACAAACCGGGCGGAATGACGTCGCACGACGTCGTGGCCCGGATGCGGCGGCTGGCCCACACTCGCCGGGTGGGGCACGCGGGGACCCTCGATCCAATGGCCACCGGCGTGCTGGTGCTCGGCGTCGGCACCGCCACCCGGCTCCTGCACCACCTCGTGCTGGCCGACAAGGCCTACACGGCGACGATCCGCCTGGGACAGGCCACCGTCACCGACGACGCCGAGGGGGAGCTGACGACGTCCTCCACCGCCGCCGGCGTCGAGGAGACGGCGGTCCGCGCCGCGATGGCCGACCTCACCGGTGAGATCGCGCAGATCCCGAGTTCGGTGTCGGCGATCAAGGTCGACGGTCAGCGGGCGTACCAACGCGTCCGGGACGGAGAGGCCGTCACCCTGGCGGCCCGCCCGGTGACCGTGGCCCGGTTCGACGCCGTCGGATTCTCCCGGCCGAGCGCGGAGCTGCTCGACATCGACGTGGTCGTCGAGTGCTCCTCCGGGACGTACGTCCGGGCGCTGGCTCGCGACCTGGGCCGCGCGCTGGGCACCGGCGGGCATCTGATCGCGCTGCGCCGGAGCCGCGTCGGCCCCTTCGGTCTCGACCTCGCCCACACGCTGGAACACCTCGCCGGACTCGACGATCCAGTGACGCTGCCGCTGACCGACGCCGTCCGGACCGCGCTCCCCGTGCGTGACATCGACGACGGCGAGGCGCGGGAACTCTCCTTCGGACGCTCGCTCGCGCCGGCCGGGATCAGCGGCACGTACGGCGCCGTGGCACCGGACGGACAGGTCGTCGCGTTGCTGCGGGACCAGGACGGCCGGGCACAGCCGGTGCTCGTCTTCGCCGCGGCTGGGTAGGACCAAGGCATGGGCGGCGACGACCTGGACGTGGCGCGCAGGCTGTTGCCGGATCTGCGGCTCACGCTCGTCGCCGAGCTCGGTGGCGGTGGGCGCTCGTCCGTCCGGCGGGTGCGGGCCGAGCGCCGCGACGGTTCGTCCACGTCGTTGATCGTCAAGCAGTTCCACTCGGCCGGGGAGGGCTGGGTGCGCGAGTGCGCCGCACTGTCCGCGATCCCGCCCGGCGCGCCGGTTCCGAGGCTGCTCGCTGAGTCCGCGACGCCGCCCGTTGCCGTGCTGGCCGATCTGGGCGGGGGCGCATGCGTGGCCGACGCGCTGCTGGGCGATGATCCGGACCGCGCCGCCGCTGCCGTAGTCGGCTGGGCCGAGGCGATCGCCGCCCTGCATGTGGCCAGCCGCGGCTCGCGACCCGCCTTCGCGGCCGCGCTGCAGGAACGCGCCGGCGACCTGCCGGTCGCCGAGTCGCCGATGCGGGCCGAGTTGGACGACGCCGTCCGGGTGCTCGACCGGGACTGCGGTTCGCTGGGCGTGGCCGTCCCGACCGGGGCCTTCGCCGACCTGCGCGGCCTCGCCGACCGGCTCGGGGACAGCGGGCCCGCCGCGCTCACGCCGGCCGACGCCTGCCCGGACAACAACGTCGGCGTCGACGGTCGGCTCGTGCTGCTCGACTTCGAAGGCGCGCAGTGGCGCAATGTCGCGTGGGACGTCGCCTACCTGCTGGTGCCCTGGCCTTCGTGCTGGTGCTGCTGGCGCATGCCTGACGACGTCATTGCCGGCGCGGTGGCCGCCTATCGCAGTTCGGCGAGCCGGGCCATGGCCGAAGTCGGCGATGCGCGGTTCGAACGCGACGTGGAGGCGGCGGCACTCGGCTGGGCGCTGATCTCCACGACCTGGTTCCTCGACAACGCGCTGGGCCAGGACCCCGTCACGAATCCGGACCGGCCCACACCCACCCGGCGCGCCATGATCCTGCACCGCCTCGACCGCACGGCCGGCTCGGACGAAGTGCCGTCGCTCGCCGATCTCGCCGGCCGGCTGGCCGCGGAACTGCGCAGTCGATGGGGGAACGTGCCGCTCGCGCTCGCTCCGGCCTTCGACAGCGGACCGCGCTGACTCGGACGCCAGCGGCTCGCCGATACAGTGCAGCCGTGCAGCGCTGGCATGGGCTCGAGGGTGTACCCACCGGTTGGGGGCACTGCGTGGTCACCATTGGCGTGTTCGACGGCATCCACCGCGGGCACCAGTCGATCATCGCCGAGGCGGTGCGCATGGCTCACGAACGCGGCGTACCGAGCGTCCTGATCACGTTCGTCCCGCATCCTTCGGAGGTCGTGCGGCCCGGGTCGCACCCGCCGGTGCTGACCAGCATCGTTCGCCGCGCGGAACTCGTCGAGGAGCTCGGGGTCGACGTGTTCTGCGCGCTGCCGTTCACCCTCGAGTTCTCCAAGATGGCGCCGGACGAGTTCGTGCACCACGCCCTGGTCGAACGTCTGCACGCGTCCGCCGTGGTCGTCGGCCAGAACTTCCGGTTCGGGCACAAGGCAGCCGGCGACGTCGCACTGCTGGCCGAGCTGGGTCGCACGTTCGGCTTCACCGCCCACGGAATCTCGCTGCTGCGCGAGGGCGAGACGGCGCTGAGCGCGACCTATGTCCGCTCGTGCGTGAAGGCCGGTGACATGGCGACGGCAGCTCAGGTCCTCGGCCGGCCGCACCGCGTCGACGGACTCGTCGAGCGGGGCGATCAGCGCGGCCGGGAGCTCGGCTATCCGACCGCGAACCTGCGCACCGACGAATGGGTCGCGGTGCCGGCCGACGGTGTGTACGCCGGCCGGGCGGTGTGTCTCGACGAGTGGGGTCGGACGGTGCCCGGCGGCGAGCTCGGTACGGCCGCGATCTCCGTCGGGACGAATCCCACGTTCGAGGTCCGCCAGCGCCGGGTCGAGGCCTACGTACTCGACTTCGACGGCGACCTCTACGGGACCACGCTCGGCATCGAGTTCGTCGAGCGGTTGCGCGGTATGGAGAAGTTCGCGAGCGCCGACGCGCTGGTCGAGCAGATGGCCGTCGACGTCGAGCGCACTCGCGCGATCATGACCAGCTGATCAGTCGTCCAACAGATGACGTAACACGCGTCCGAACAGCCATCGCCCGGACGCGGTCGAGACACGGTCGGCGACGCGGGGCAGCCGGGCCGGCGCGGCCGCTTCGCGCCAAGTTGCGCGGGAGCCGGTGCCGCGTGGCTCGACCGTCAACTCCGCCCAACCGCGCATCACCGAACCGCGCTTCTCGAGCCGGCACCGCCCGGGCATGCCGTCCGCGGGCGGCTGCCACACGACGACCTCCATCGGGTCGTCGAAGCCGAAACGTCCCACCCCGGTTCGGGCGTTGAACACCGTCCCCACGCCGGTCGCCGGCCCAGGCCACACCACGATCGACGTCAGCGGGACGTATCGGGCGTGCCGCGGCCAGTCGACGATTCGCGCCCAGGCCTCGTCCGGCGTCAGCGAAGTGTCGTGCGTGACGACGAACGGGGCCATAGCGGCGCAGTCTAGGGAGCCGTTCTCGCTCGGCCCGGACCCTCAGCGGTTCGAAACCTGACACCGTCCTGGTAGCCTGAGGGTCAGGTGCGTGCTCTGCGCGCGCCGACGCATCGCGCGTCCGAACATCCACCGTGACCCAGACCGGTGGAGCGCGCCTGCACCGAGCACAAAGGAGTCGTTCGTGCCCCTGGCCAACGATGTCAAGAAGCAGATCATCACCGAGTACGGCTCCAATGAGAGCGACACCGGCTCCGCCGAGGTGCAGGTGGCAATGCTGAGCAGGCGCATCAGCGACCTGACCGAGCACCTCCGCACGCACAAGCACGACCACCACAGCCGCCGCGGGCTGCTGCTGCTGGTCGGCCAGCGCCGCCGGCTCCTGAACTACCTGGCCAGGACCGACATCAATCGGTACCGGTCGATCATCGAACGCCTGGGCCTGCGCCGATAGCCCGACGGGGGGCGACTCCACCGAGTCGCTCCCCTTTTCGTCGGGGTCCACTGCCAAACAACCGAATATCCAAAGCCGGACGCACATACGCGCGTCCTTGCGACTTCGAGGACGCCGGTCCTCGGTAGTGGCGGCCGGACACAATAAATCCGTCCGCTTCGATCGAAGACCGGCACCCACTAGAGGTGACGAGCTCGTACGTCGCATGTGCGCACCGGCACGTACGAGAGGGGTTTCCCTATGACGGGAACCAACGATGCCGAATCCGGCATTTACGAGACCGAAGCAGTCATCGACAACGGCAGCTTCGGCACGCGCACCATCCGCTTTGAGACCGGTCGCCTCGCCAAGCAGGCCGCCGGTTCCGTCGCCGCCTACCTGGACGACGACACCATGCTCCTGTCGGCCACCACGGCCGGCAAGAAGCCCCGCGAGGGCTTCGACTTCTTCCCGCTGACGGTCGACGTCGAGGAGCGCATGTACGCCGCGGGCCGGATCCCCGGTTCGTTCTTCCGCCGCGAGGGCCGGCCCAGCGAGGATGCGATCCTCACCTGCCGGCTCATCGACCGCCCGTTACGCCCCACCTTCATCAAGGGTCTGCGCAACGAGGTCCAGGTCGTCATCACGGTGCTGGCGCTCAACCCCGACCACGCCTACGACGTCGTCGCGATCAACGCCGCGTCGGCCTCCACGCAGATCTCGGGCCTGCCGTTCTCCGGCCCGGTCGGCGCCACGCGCGTCGCCCTCATCGACGGGCAGTGGGTCGGTTTCCCGACGCAGACCGAGATCGAACGCGCCACCTTCGACATGGTCGTAGCCGGCCGCGTCCTGGACTCCGGCGACGTTGCGATCATGATGGTTGAGGCGGAAGCCACCGAGAACACCATCGCACTGATCGCCGGTGGCGCCACTCGTCCGACCGAGGAGGTCGTGGCCGACGGCCTCGAGGCCTCGAAGCCGTTCATCGCCGAGCTGTGCCGCGCGCAGGCCGAGCTCGCCAAGTCGGCCGCGAAGCCGACGCAGGAGTTCCCGGTCTTCCTCGACTACTCCGATGAGGTGTACGAGGCCGTCGAGGCCGAGGTCTCCGCCGAACTCGCCGGCGCGTTGGCGATCGCCGACAAGCAGGAGCGCGAGGACGAGCTCGACCGGATCAAGGACGACGTCAAGGCCGCTCTCGCGCAGCGTTTCGAAGATCGCTTCCACGAGGTCAGCCCCGCCTTCCGCGCGGTCACGAAGAAGCTCGTGCGCCAGCGGATCCTGCGCGACAAG
>JAVHVH010000126.1:0-2576 GCA_032160665.1 Pseudonocardiales bacterium | reverse complement strand
ATGATCGGGGGGCGCTTCGGCGAGCTTCTCGCCGCTGCGCAACGGGGCGACGAGGGCGCGTTCACCGTGCTGTGGCGCGACGCGAACCCCGCCCTGGTCCGGTACCTGCGGGTCATCGTCGCTGCCGAGGCCGAGGACGTCGCCGCCGAGACGTGGACGTCGGTCATCCGCGGGTTCCGCACGTTCCGCGGGGACGAGGACGGCTGGCGCTGCTACCTGTTCGCGATCGCCCGCCGGCGCGCGATCGATCACACCCGGTACCGCAGCCGGCGCCCCGAGTCCCTGGTCGGCGAGCCCACCTCGGTCTGGGATGCGGTCGGCGGGGACGTCGCCGACGAGGCGCTGCAGAATCTCGACACCCGCCGGGCCCTGCGCCTGGTCGCGTCGCTGCCGCCCCTGCAGGCCGAGGTGTTGATGCTGCGGGTCGTCGCCGGCCTGGACGTCAACGCCGTGGCCAGGATCGTCGGCAAATCTCCCGGGGCGGTGCGCGTCGCCGCGCATCGTGCCCTCAAGGCCCTCGCCCGCACGCTCGAACCGGCGATGTAACGCTTCCGGGGTCGGCGTCGATCTATACATCGACATGCCGAAGCCGCCGTGGACGCACCCCGCGTCGTCACCCGAAGGTGACGACGCGGAAGCCGTGCTCTCCGGCCGATCCCCCGGAATCCCCCCCTCCGCGGACTTGCAGCCCACGGCCGAGATCGTCGCCGCCCTGCGCGCGCCGGCCTCCGCCGCCGAGCTGCGAGGTCTGGACAGTGCGCTGGGTGCCTACCGCGAGCGGTTCGGCATGTCGCCTGCGGCCGCCTCGGCCCGTCGCACCCGGCTCCGGCTGGCGGCCGCAGCCGGTCTGGCCGCCGCAGCGCTCGGCGGTGCATCGATCGCGGCCGCGGCCGGGGGGTTGCCGGACTCCGTGCAGGCGCTGGCGCACGACCTGATCGGGGCTCCGGCGCCGCCGTCGCACTCGGCGTCCGAGCACTCAGCCCGGTCGAACTCGACCCATCCCACCCCGGCCCAGGCGACGCGCGCCACGGCCGAGGCGATCCGGCTGTGCACCGCCTACCAGGAGGTGCGCGACCAGGGCGCCGTGGCCGTGCGTCACTCGGCGGCGTTCGCGCGGCTCATCACCCTGGCCGGCGGCGCGGCGGGCGTCGACGAGCTGTGCTCGGCGGTCCAGCACGGCCAGACCGCGACGCCAGGTGCTGGTCATTCCGCGCCGGCGTCCGCGCCGGCCCCCAGCGACCCGGGCCGCCAGACGACGCCGGCCCCCACGCACGTGCCGATCACGAAGGTCCCGCCGAGCAGCACGCACAGCCACCCGGCGCCGCCCTCGCACAGCGCGCATCCATCGAAGTCCCCGCCCAGCGGCGGGCACAACACCGGCACCGGTTCGTCGCACGCGAACCTGGCGCCGTCACCAAGCGGGGCTCCCCCAACTGGGGGTGGATGACACCCGGCGGCCGACCGCCGCGAATGCGCACGGATGCGGTGCGACCACCAGGACGGGCCGCACCGCATCCGGAGTCGCTGGAAGTCATCACCCATGAAGCCGAAGGGCCGGGAACCTACCCCCCCGGCCCTTCGCTCTGTTCACCTGCAGGGCCTCGCCTACGCCCGGTCGATCATCCGCCCAGCAGGTCGGACACTTCGCTGACCACCTGGCGCGAGCCGGCGACGTGCCACCGGTGCGCTTCGGTCTCGACCACCTCGGCCGCGCCGCCGGCGGCCCGGACCAGGGCGGCACCGGGCAGCCAGTCCCAGGGCAGCGAGTTGGCCTGGACCGATACGCCGAGACGCCCGGCGGCGACGGCGGCCAGTTCGATCGAGCCGGAGCCGAGCATGCGCACGGTCGCCGCCGCGCCCATCACCCGGAGCAGGGGCAGGCGCAGGGCCTCGTCCGTCAGCGTCGTCGGATGCACATACGTCGCGACGGAGACGTCCGCGAGGCGCCGGTCCGCGAGCGGCGCCAGCGCCACGCCGTTGCACGTCGTGGGGTGGTGCTGCCCGCCGAGCCAGAGCTCGTCGGAGGCCGGGTGGAAGATCGCGCCGAGCGTCTCGTCGAGGGCGATCGCCGCGCACCACAGCGGCAGCCCCCACACGAAGTTGTAGGTGCCGTCGACCGGGTCGACGTACCAGGTGCGCCCGGTGCCGGGGTCCGCCGTCCCCTCCTCGCCGACGATCGCGTCGTCCGGACGTTCGGTGCGCAGCCGCTTCACGATCAGGTCCTCGGCCGCGTGGTCGGCGGCGGAGACGACGTCGGAGATCGACGTCTTGCGCTGGACGGTCAGCCCCGCGCGCAGCATCCGGTCGGCCAGCTGTCCCGCCTCCCGGACAAGCGACGCGGCGAGTTGCAGATCGTCCATCGCTCGACCGTATCGGGCGACAGTGTCCTAGCTGGACGTGTAGTGGTCGGCGAACTGCTCGCGGACCACGTTCTTCTGGATCTTGCCGGTGGACGTCTTGGGCAGCTCGTCCACGACGATGACCGCCTTCGGCACCTTGTAGCCGTCGACGTGGTTCTTCATGTTCGCGATGAGCGTCTGCGGGTCGACCTGCTCGCCCGGCTTGGCGACGACGAC
>JAVHVH010000082.1:0-5123 GCA_032160665.1 Pseudonocardiales bacterium | reverse complement strand
CACCACGGTGGCAGTGACGCTCCCGCCTGCTGAGGAGCTCACCATGCGTGCTCGGCTGTTGCGCCGCATCTTCGCGTTCGTATCCACCACCGTTCTCGTCGCCGCGGCATCCACCGCGGTCGCCCAGTCCGGGTCCGCGGCGCCGCACCAGAGCTCGGCCCTGACGACGCATCAGCGGCAGGTTCTCTACGGCATCGCCCGCGACACGTGGGCGTTCTACCGCGACGCGGTCGACCCGAACACACATCTGCCCTTGGACAACGTCGGCCCCGGTGACGTCCGCGGCACCTACACCTCGTCGGCGAACATCGGCGTCTACCTCTGGGCCGTGGTTTCGGCGTACGACCTCAACCTGATCAGCCATAGCGAAGCGCGCGACAAGATCAGGGCCACTCTCAACTCGGTCAAGACGCTCAAGCGGACGTACGGCTTCCTCTACCAGTGGTACGACACCACGACGAAGCAGGTGATCAAGAACCCGGGCGATGTCAGCTGTGACACCGAGCCGACTCCGGTGCAGGACAACTGCTACTTCCTGTCCGCCGTCGACAACGGCTGGTACGTCTCCGGTCTGGTGGTCGTGCGGCAGGCGCTGCCGGAACTGGGGCAGCTGGTCAACACGCTGATGGCACCGGTCGACTTCTCGATCTTCTACGACAACGGTCCGCAGACCGCGTGCAACGTGAACGCCGGTCTGCCCGGTGCCCCCCCGACGGGGCAGATGTACGGCGGGTACTACGTCGACCAGGGCCCGGCCGGGTACCACAATGGCGCGCTCTACAGCGATCCGCGGATCGCGATGTACCTCGGTATGGGCCTGCACCAGATGCCCGGTGACGTGTGGTGGCGGACTTGGCGCACGCTGCCCCCGAAGCAGTGCGCGACCGACCCGGACTTCTCCTGGCAGGGG
This sequence comes from Pseudonocardiales bacterium, assembly GCA_032160665.1. Lineage (GTDB taxonomy): Bacteria > Actinomycetota > Actinomycetes > Mycobacteriales > Jatrophihabitantaceae > Jatrophihabitans. Next base: position 4,213 of record JAVHVH010000082.1, on the reverse strand, counting down.
CAGTGGCCGGTGCCCGGCTACTGGCAGAACTACACCGATCCGCAGTCAGGCAAGACGTTCCGGGTGTGGGAGGGCCACTACAACTACCCCGGCAGCTCGCTGAACTTCATTCCGACCTGGGCGGGCGGCATGTTCGAGGGGCTGATGGCGAACGAGGTCGTACCGGAGACGACGTGGGGCACGCGCAGCCTCGGCAAGGCCGACCATCGCCTGGCGCAGGTGCAGATCAAGTACACGACCGAGCAGCTGCATTTCCCGGTATGGGGGATGTCGCCGTCGAGCACTCCGGACGACACCGGCGGCTATGGCATCTACGGAGTCGTAGGCGCCAAGTTCCCTGCTGGCAAGGGCCTCGCCCAGTGCACCGGCTGCGCGAGCGAGACGGCGGTGACGCCGCACGCGTCGTTCCTCGCGTTGATGGTTACGCCGCAGCCGGCTTACGCCAACATCCAGCGCCTGCGCCAGCTGTACCCGGACATCTACACCAGCAACGGCGGCTTCTACGACGCCGTCGACCCGGCGACCGGCTCGGTCGGTCACCGGCGGCTCGTTCTGGACCAGTCGATGATCATGGCGGCCCTCGACAACGTCCTCCGCGACAACGCGCTGCAGAAGTATTTCGCGAAGGACCCGGTGTCGTGGGCCGCCCGGACCTATCTCTCGATGGAGACGATGTCGATCTAGTCGGCTGGGCCGGGCACGTGGGCGCCAACCCGCTGAGCTGACCAACTCAGCCCGCGCGCCGGTGGTCAAGTCAGCGGGTCCGCCGCCGGGCACGGGGGAGGGCGGCGCACAGAGCAAGATCCGCTGCGACGTCAGGTCCCGTCGCCTTTGGGTTGGGTCGTGGACGTCGGACGATTTTCGATGCGCTCGCGCGCGGTGTCCAGTGCCGCTTGTTCGGCGGAGCGGTGCCCGGTCACGGCGAAGACGAAGTCCGGGCCGGCGAGTGTCAGGAGACGGCACGGTTCTCGGGCAATGACGGAGGCCGTTCGCGGCGTGCGGTTGAGGGCCGCGATCTCGCCGAAGCAGTCGCCGGGGCCCAGTCGTCTGACGGTTGCGCCCCCTACTTGGGCGTCGAGTGCGCCTGAATCCACTACGAAGAAGGTCTCGCCGATCTCACCTTGTTCGAGCACCACCGAACCGGCCGCGACGATGACGGCGGTCGCCTTGCGGGTCAGCTGCTCGAGCCCGACCTGGCTCAGCGGTGCGAGCAGCTTGCAACGGTGGAGAACGTCAACGTCCCGCTCGTCAACGAGCAGATCGGCGTTTACCCGCCGGACGCTGTACCACGACACCAACGGCACGACGGTCATGACGATGCCGACGACGAGGAGTGACTCGCGCAGCCCCAGCCCAGTGATCAGTGGCGCAGCAAGGGCGGCGCCGAGGGCTTGGGCGGCAGACGCCGACCCCCAGAAAGCGCCGAAGGCCCGGCCGAGTAGATGATCCGGGATGAGTCGGTGCATGAGGGTCAGGCCGTAGACATCGCCGAGGGCATTGCCGAGTCCGACCACGGCGAGCGCCAGCCAAGCGATGACCGCCGTCGGGTGTCCCGCAATCACGATGAGCGGTAGACCCCACATGCTCATGCCGATGACGAACGGTGGTCCCGGACGCCAACGCGCGCCGACCAGGGTGATGACACCACCGATGACGCCGCCCGCCCCCACGGCAGCGAACAACAGACCGGTCGAGGACAAGCCCGTCGCGAACGTGATCGCAAAAGCCACGACGAAGACGTTCAGCATCCCGCGCGTCGCCGACTGGGCCATGATCACCAGGAACACCGTGCGCAGCCGCGGCGGTCCGACCAGGGCCGGGAAACCCGCGAGCGGCTCGAGGATTCGCCGCCATCCCGAGCCACGGCGGTGCTCGGCGGGTTGGTAATCGGTCCGGATGGTGGCGCTGATCGCAGCCGCGATGCCAAAGATGATCGCCACGATCAAGTACCGCATCGTGGTGCCGACGGCGAGGACGAGACCGCCCGCGATGAGGGGACCGAGCAGGCTGCCGACCGCCTCCACGATGCTGTACGTCGAGTTGCCTGCAGTCAGTTCCTCGGGTCGGTCGACCAACTGCGGAACCAAGGCGTTGATCGCCGGACGCAACAGCGTGCTCGTCACCGACGCGGTACCGACCAACGCGTACAACGGCAGCAACGAGGAAACGAGCAAGACGGCCGGCACGGCTGCGACCAAAACCGTCCACGACGCCAAGGTCGCCACCAGTACCCGGACCCGGGACATCCGGTCGGCGACGACGGACATCAGGGGCGCGGCGAGCGCACCGGGGATCATCCGGATGGCACCGACAACCGCCACCGCAGTCGTGCCACCTCGCACGTAGGCGGTCACCGACAACAGCACGAGGAACGCCCACTCGCCGACCACCCAGAGTCCCCATGTTTCGGCCACTCGGCGCAATCGGGCGTTGGCGAGCACGACTCGGCCGCTGTCCCGCAACACCGCGCCGGCGGCACCGATACCAGACATCCGGACATCCTCCCGTTCCGACGGGGTCATCCCAGGAGGTGAACGGGCGCGTTGCCCGGGAGATAGTCGTCAGCGTGTGAACAGTCTGGCCCAGTCGTCGGGCCACACCTCGCCGAAGAACTCGGTTCCGGGCATGCGCGCACGCTGCCAAAGCGTGACCGCGTCCTTGGTCGGCCGTTCGAAGATGCCGTCGGCCCACCCTGGGGTGTCGGGGGCGAAGCCGAGCGCTTGAAGGCGTAGCTGAATGGCCCGCACATCGGACTGCTCCGCTGCGTTGATTCCGCCGTGCGACTCGTCCGGGCCGCTGATGAGCCCGAAGAAGTCCCCTTCCCCCATGTAGTCCGGCCACGGACGACGCAGGTGCGGCCCGACCACGTGCGCCGTCATCATTCGGGCGCCGTCGCCCCCATTGTCGCCGCCGGCGAGGGAGAGCAGCTTCTCGCGCTGGTTGGCTCGAATCGTGCCGGGGCATGAATGACCGCCCCAGGCGGCGCCGCCCATGTGGTGCGTGCCCAATCCGCGCTCGCCCGGGGAGTGGGCTTCCTGCAGCTTCAGGCCCATTCCGGCGTGATACGCGGCAAGGATGACGCCGCAGGAACGCAGTTGGGCGTCGGTCAGCGGCTCGGACGGGAGCCCGGCGGTCTCGATCGCGGCGTAGTTGAAGTTGCCGTCGGCCTGGCACCAGGGTTGCCAGTCGAAGGGGAGGTACTGGTGGATCGATCCGTTCTTGTAGACCTGAAAGTTCGGGGTCACTGAGTCAGGGTTGACGGACTCGTCGGCGGCAAAGAATGAGTCGCTCGTGCCGTCCTCGTCGGCGTTGACGTGCAAGACGACGCCCAGGAAGCGACGGGCCGGAGGTTCGAAGGGGCCGTTGCCCCGAGTCCTCCGAAGATCAACGATCTTGGCGTGATTCAGCCATTTCTCCATCGCGCTCCCCCTTGTGACGCAATCCGGTGTGGCCGCGCCCGGCGAGATCGACGACGGCGATTGCGGCGTCGATGCTGGTCAGCCTCGTGGTCGGCGTCAACAACCTGGCCGTGCAGTCGTCCTGGATTGTCCGCATAATGCGCACGAGGTGGACACGCCCTGCTATCCGGTGGCTGGCCAACCGGGTGCGTGCCCCGGGTACTTCGTCCGTCGATTTGTTCCGTCGCCGGGCGTACGTTCCGCTCGAGCCCCGGGATCGTCCCGGACAGCGGAGGCGGCGGGGGTCTATTCGCTGATCGCGAGGGCAGACCATGACCTATGGCGTCATCCATCACTTCAAGGGTGGAACCAAGGAGCAGTACGAGGCGACGATCGCAGCGGTACATCCGGCCGACGGCAGCCTGCCCACGGGGCAGCTGTTCCACGCCGCCGGCCCCTCTCCGGACGGCTGGACCATTGTCGCGGTGCATGACGCGAAAGCGAGTTGGGAAACCTTCCGCGACTCCACCCTCATGCCCCGCATGAACCAGGGCGTCGAGGGCGGCTTTTCCTCCCCTCCGGAAGAGACCGAGTTCGAGGTCGTCAACGAGGTCCGCGCCTGAGGGCACTGAGGCTCTGGGGCGGTCAGGCCTGGCCGGGCCGCAACTGCAGGAACAAGCCCTCGGCATCGGACAGCAGTGTCCCGGAGCCGTCGAACAGCCGCGCCGTCCCCCACCGCTTGCGGCCGTCGACGGAGTCCAGCGACGCCTCGAAGCGCAGCTCGACCTCGATCGGGGTGATCCGCCGGTAGTTGA
>JAVHVH010000078.1:0-14321 GCA_032160665.1 Pseudonocardiales bacterium | reverse complement strand
AGGAAGACCAGCGCCTTGACCGGGGACAGCACGGTGAACAGCACCGCGAAATAGCCGGCCAGGTGCGCCACCAGCAGTACCGCCTCGATCGCCCGGTGCCGCATCGGGGCCCGGAACAGCCCCTGGACGCTGGCAGCGTGCAGGCTCAGCCCTTCCAACGTCAACATCGGGAAGAAGAGGTACGCCTGGTGCCCGGCCGCCCAACGACCGAACCTGCCGCGTCGCTCCCGCGCCTGCTCCTCGGTCCAGGCCAGCGCCCCCGCGCCGACGTCCGGGTCGTGATCCTCGTGGTTGGGGTTGGCGTGGTGCCGATTGTGCTTGTCGATCCACCAGCCGATGGACAGGCCCGTCAGCAGGTTGCCGGCGATCAGGCCGACCATGTCGTTGCCCGACCGCTTGGCGGCGATCTGCTGGTGCGCACCGTCGTGACCGAGGAACCCGAGCTGGGTGAACACGATGCCGAGGACGGCCGCGACGATCGTCTGGTACCAGGAATCGCCGATCCAGGCGAAGGCGAACCAGGAGCCGGCGAACACGACTCCCGTCGTCACGATCCTGGCCGCGTAGTGCAGCCGCCGGCGGTCGAGGAGCTTCGCTGCGCGGATCTCACGACTGAGTTCCGCATAGTCGCTGCCGCGGCGGGTGTCCAGGGTCGAAGTCAAACGTTGCCTCCAAAATCATATGAGAGAACAACGCACCTGAGCCGAACGTCGTTACGTCCAGCATTTCGGGTCAGGACCGATTCCGCTAGCCCCCCTCAGCAAACCGCCGAGGGCCATCTGGCGTCCGGAGGGCGCCGCGCCTGTTACGGTGGTAGCGGTTGTCAGCATTCCTCCTTCGGCACGACGTTGCGCGGGATCGTTTGCTTTTGCGCTCGTCGCCGTTCTTCGTCACCGGAGTCCGGAACACGCACGGCCCGGTGGTGCGCACAGTGCTTGCCGCCGTCAGCACAGGTGAAAGAGGAATTGGCATGGCGCAAGGCGTAGTGAAATGGTTCAACAGCGAGAAGGGCTTCGGGTTCATCGCACCCGACGACGGCAGCAAGGATGTCTTCGTGCACTTCTCCGCGATCTCCGGCGATGGCTACAAGAGCCTCGACGACAATCAGCGGGTCGAGTTCGAGACCACCCAGGGCCCTAAGGGCCCGCAGGCGGAGAACGTTCGCCCCGTCTGATCGAGCACTTCCGCGGTACCTGGTGGCCTGACCGGCCTGCTCTTGCAGCCCGGTTCAGGCCACTGGCACTTTCCGGACCAGTGATCCGGGCTGCATCGTCTCGAGCTTGACGACCAGCCGACTCAGATAGGCGACGATCTCGTCGTCGCTGCGTTGGGGCAGTCCGTAGACCGCGTCCGTCACGCCGCCGGCGGCCCATTGGGCCAGCCGCTCGGCGTCCGGCTTGCCGTCCAGCGCGACCACGCGCGGTGTGCCCGCGCGTCCCGCGTCGGTCCAGATCTTGTGCAGCCGCGCGATGCTGCCCACGACGTCCTCGTCGCGCGGTGTCGTGATCCAGCCATCGGCTGTGCGGGCGATCCACGCGAAGGTCTTGTCGGTCCCACCCGCACCGACCAGCACGGGGACGTCGCCGCGGGTCGGCTTCGGCCAGGCCCAGCTCGGGCCGAATTTCACGAACTCACCGTCGTAGGCGGCCTGCTCCTGCGACCACAGGGCCCGCATGGCTTCGATGTACTCGCGCAGCACGGTGCGGCGCTTGCCGGGAGGTACGCCGTGATCCAACAGCTCGTCGGTATTCCATCCGAATCCCACGCCGAGGCTCACCCGCCCGCCGGAGAGGTGGTCGAGGGACGCGATCGTCTTCGCGAGCGTGATCGGGTCGTGCTCGACCGGCAGGGCCACCGCAGTGGCGAGCTCGATCCGCTCGGTGACCGCAGCCGCGCCGGCCAGCGCAACCCACGGGTCAAGCGTGCGCAGGTACCGGTCGTCGGGCAGCGAGCCGTCCTCGGTGCCGGGATGGCGTGCCTCGCGCTTGACCGGGATGTGTGTGTGCTCGGGCACGTAGAACGTATGGAAGCCGTGCTCCTCGGCGGCTTGCGCAGCGCGAGCGGGCGTGATGCCCCGATCCTGGGTGAAGAGGACGATCCCGAATCTCACCTCGCGACACTAGAACGTGTTTCAGTTTCGTGCAATTGGCACTCACTCCGACCCGCCCGAATCGTCCGGGTTTGACAGCGGGCGCCCGGACGGACGACGGTGGAGGGACGGCCGGTATCACCTGCGACGAGTGCGGGCTTACCGAAATCCACGACGAAAGGAATCCGACCGTGCTGACCTTGACCGACAATGCGGCGAGCCAGATCCGCAATCTGATCGCCCAACCCGACGTACCCGATGACGGCGGCGTGCGGATCGCCCCCAGTCCCGATGGCGCCTCCCTGACGCTCGCCCTTGCCGTTGCTCCGGCCGCGGGCGATGCCGTCGTCGATGAGGACGGCGCGCGGGTCTTTCTCGCCCCCGAGGCCGAGCAGCTGCTCGACGACAAGCGCTTGGACGCGGGCGTCGACCCGACGGGCGCGGTGCAGTTCACGATCGCCGAACAGGGCTGAGCCAGGCTCGACCCGCCGCCGCTCGCGTCCACCCCGGATGCGGGCGGCGGCTTCGTTCAGGCGGTTCCCACGAGATCGGTCACGTCCGGGCGTAGCGCTCGGCGCTGCGCGCCCGCGCCTTCGCCGCCTCGACCTCGCGGTCCTTGGGCGGCGCGTTCGTCACGAGCGCCTCGATCAGGTGCCGGGTGAGGTGCGCGATCTCGTGCACGGCGTCGTCGAACGCCGCCTGGTTGACTGCGGAGGGCTTCGTCGTTCCGCTGACCTTGCGGACGTACTGCAGCGCAGCGGCATGGACCTCGTCGGGTGTGGCCGGTGGCTCGAAGTTGTGCAGGGTTCGGATATTGCGGCACATGAGTCCACTGTGCCACGGCAGACTGTCACGGGTGAGTGAGCCTGAGGAGACCGCCGACAAGCGGGTGACCTGGGCCGAGCTGTTCTTCGACCTGGTCTTCGTCGTCGCGGTCACCCGGGTGTCCGAGCTGCTGACGCACGACCACACGTGGGGCGGCCTGCTCCGCGCGCTCGTCGTGTTCGTCCCGATCTACTGGCTCTGGGTCGGCACATCGATCCAGGCGAACCTGCAGGACACCTCGCGGCCGCTGCTGCGCATCCGGATCTTCGCGATCGCGTTGGCCGGCGTGTTCATGGCGCTCTCGCTCGAGGAGGCCTACCACCACCTGGGCCTGCTGTTCGCGCTCGCATACTGGCTGGGCCGGCTGGTGATGGGCGGCCCGATGCTGCTCGCGTCGGCCCGCGCCCGCACCTTCGAGCTGAATCCGTACTCCGTCAGCATCGTGCTCACCGGTCCGATGCTGATCCTGGGTGCCTTGGTGCACGACGACGCCCGGGTGGCTATCTGGGGTTTCGCCGCGCTGCTCGATCTCGCCACGCCCACGGTGTTCCGCGAGCGGCTGCGCTCGATGCATCTCAATCCCGATCATCTCGCGGAGCGGTTCGGGCTGTTCGTGCTGATCGCGTTGGGGGAGTCGGTCGTGTCGGTCGGCACGTCGACACCGGCCGATCTCACCGTCGCTCAGGGCTGCGCGGTCACGGCCGCGTTCGTCCTCAGCTGCGGGCTCTGGTGGGTGTACTTCCATTTCGCGGCGGACGCGATGCGGCACGCAATGGCGACGGCCAAGGTGCAGCTGGACATCACCCGGCTGGTGCTCTCCTACGGGCACCTGTCGTTCATCGCGGCGATCATCCTGGTCGCGGTCGGGCTCCGCGAGTCGATCACCGACCCGGGTCACGCATTGAGCTGGGCCCTGGCCGGTCTGCTGGTCGGCGGCACCGCGCTCTACCTGGCATCGTTCGGGTTCACCCGGTGGGCGATGTTCCGGCTCGTCTCGTGGACCCGGCTGAGCGCAGCGGCGGCTGTCCTCGCGCTGTTGCCGATCGCCCCGCACGTGCCGGCGCTCGCGACCCTGATCGGGCTGGCGGTGGTCCTGGCCGGGCTGAACACCGTCGAGCTGCTGCGGGTGGAGCAGATCGGGTGGCGCGCCCGCCGCGGTGCCACGGTGCGCTGAGGCGCCGCCGACCGGCCGCTATTTCCAGCGGAAGTGCACGAAGACCCGGCCGAAGTTGTCGGAGTCCTTTTCGACGCGGTGGTACAGGGCCTTGATCTCCTTCTGATCGAGGAAGCGCAGCACCCGCTTCTTCAACTGACCCGATCCCTTGCCCGGGATGATCTCGACCAGCGGGGCCTTCTTCGCCACCGCCTCGGCGATGACGTCGCGCAACGCCTTTTCGATCTCGTCGCCACGGTTCCACATGTCGTGCAGATCGAGCTTGAGTTTCACCCTGTCATTGGACCAGTTCGGTGGGGGCGGCCCTGCGGAAGGGACCCGGCCGGGGCGATCGGTGATCAGCCGGCGACGAGTCCGCGGCCGGTGATCAGCGGCAGGTCCAGCGCCGTCACCAGGCCGGGGGGAGCGGCGACCACGGCTTCGATCGCATTGACCAGTCGCATAGCCGTCGCCTTGAGCCCGGCCGTGTTGTGGTCGCCGTCGGTACCCAGCAGCTGCAGGTCGACGGTGTAGTTCGGTTCGCCGGTGACCTTGACGCGGTAGCAGCCCTGTCCGGCCGGCTGCGGCCAGTCCGGCCCGAGGTCTTCACGCAGCCGGGTCACGTGCTCGAGGACGCACACCGGTCGGCCGCTCTTCATGCCCAGCACCTCGAAGCGCAGGGCGGCCATCGTCCCCTCTTCGATCGTGCCGGAGGCGATCTCAAACGTGTCGGGCGCCGGCAGCTTGACCACCGTCTCCTTGAGTTCGTCGAGTTCGACGTCCAGCCCGGCGGCGAGCTGCCGCACGACCGAGCCCCATGCCAGGCTGAGGACGCCGGGCTGCAGCAGCATCGGCGTCTCATCAATCGGCTGGCCGAAGCCCATGACGTCGAACAGAACGGTGGGGTTGTCGTACGTCGAGTAGTCGAGCAACTCCATGCACCGGACCTCGTCGATGCGCTCGGACACCGACGTCACCACGAGCGGCAGCCAGTCGTTGGCGAACCCCGGGTCGACGCCGTTGACGAACAGCGACGCACCGCCCGCCTCACCGGCCTGCTGGATCGGGGCGATGAACTCGGGCGGGACGGTGCCCTGCGGGTACTGCAGGAACACCGGACAGCTCGAGACGACGTTGATACCGGCGGCGAGGAACTTCGTGAGGTCCGCAATCGCCTCGGGCAGCCGGTTGTCGGCCATCGCGGTGTAGACGATGCAGTCCGGCTTGGACGCGATCAACGCCTCGGCGTCGGTGGTGGCCGCGACACCGAGGTCGCGGTCCAGGCCGGCGAGCTTGCCGGCGTCCTGGCCGTCCTTCGAGGCGCTCGACACCCACACCCCGCTGAGCTCGAGCTCGGGACGGGCGTCGATGCCGGCGATCGAGTGCCGCCCGACGTTGCCCGTACTCCACTGGACAACTCGCAGCGTCATGGCGCCTGCTCTCTACAGATCGGGGATGGGGAGTTGCATGTTCGGTTGTTGCAGTCCGCCGTGGACGTCGAGCACCGCGCCGGTCAGGTACGAGCCGGCGGGCGAGGCGAGGTAGAGGACCGCGGCGGCGATGTCGTCGGTGGCGCCCAGTCGGCGTAGGGGGGTGGCGTTCTCGATGCCGGTGCGCATCTCGTCGTTGGACATGACGATGTCCAGGGCCGACGTCGCGATCGAGCCGACCGCGATGGCGTTCATCCGGATCCTCGGTGCCAGGTCCTCGGCGGCCAGCTCCGTGTAATGGATCAGCGCGCCCTTCGCGGTGCCGTACGCGAGGTACCCGCGGCCGGCGACCTTGCCCACGATGCTGGCGATGTTGACAATCGATCCGCCGCCAGTTTCGAGCATGACGGGGACCGCGGCGACCGTGAGCGCGTGCGCGGTCGAGACGTTGAAGTGGAACGCGCGCTCGAGGAACCCGATCGATGTGTCGAGATAGGTGCGGGGCATCGTGCCGCCGACGTTGTTCACCACGATGTCGATGCGGCCGAAGGTCTCCTGGGCGGCGGTTGCCAGCGCCCGGATCTCGTCCACCTCGTTCAGGTCGGCGACGACCACGTGCGCCTTGCGTCCAGCGGCCTCGACCTGGCTGGCCGTCTCATGCAGCTGCTGCTCGGTACGGGCCGAGATCACAACGTCCGCGCCGGCCTCGGCGAGGGCGATCGCCGAGGCAGCACCGATGCCCCTTCCGGCGCCGGTGACGATCGCCACCTGCCCCTCGATCCGGAACCTGTCGAGAATGCTCACAGTTTGGCTCCCGCCGCTGATTGGCCGGCCAGGCGGCCGAAGAACGTCGAATCCCCGAGGGACAGCCCGCTGCAGTAGCCCTGCGCCGCCACGCCGGACGTGGTGCGGCCGGCGGCGTACAGGCCGGGCACCGGCTCACCGTCGAGGTCCAGCACCGACCCGTCGGGACGGGTGTGCAGCCCGCCCAGGGTGAACGGCGCGTAGATGAACTTGTCGGCGCGTAGATCGAAGGCGGCCAACGGGGCCACCAGCGGGGTCAGCAGCGGCGGACGCTTGTGGAACAGCGGGTCCGCGCCGTTGCCCGCATGCTCGTTGTAGTAGTCGAGCGTGGTCGTCAGCGAACCGACCGGCAGGCCGATTTCGGACTCCAGCTCCGCGGCCGTCTCGCACACCCAGGTCGCGGGGATGTTGAGCCAGTTGGGCGAGTAGTGCTCCTCGTCGACGATCAGGTAGGCCTGACCCTGCTGGTGGATGAGCGCCTGCTGGCCCACCCGGCCCTGGTACGTGTCCTCGTTGACGAACCGCTGCCCGTAGGCGTTGACGAGAATGCCGTGGACGAGGCCCTGCGGGGCGTTGAAAGGCAGGGCGCACTCGATCGCGTCCATCCGCTTGACCCGGGCGCCGACGGCTTCGGCCATCCGGATGCCGCGACCGTCGTCCCCCTCGGTACCCAAGCGCAGCGGGGTGGGAAGCACGGCGGGCGCGTACTGCTCGATCATCTGCGGGTTGTGGATGAACCCGCCGGCGGCCAGCACCACGCCGGTACGGGCGCGGATCGCCACTTGCTCGCCGTACCGCGTCGCGACCACGCCGACGACCCGGCCTTCGGCGTCGGTCACCAGGCACTCGGCCCGGGTGTCGTAGGCGGTGCGGGCGCCGGCGTCCAGTGCGGCCGCGGACAGCAGGTCCATCAACACCTTGCCGCCCGGCCGGCCGCCCTGCACGATGTGCCCGCGCTGGGCGGGTGTGGCGATCTCGTCGTAGGGGTGCGCGTTCTCGCCGCCGGTGAACATCAGGCCTTCGCCGTCAACGGGAGACGTTCCGTTCGCCGTCGCGACCACAGCGCCCAGGAACTGCACGCCGCGCGCGATCAGCCACTCGCGGTGTTCGAGACCGCGCTCGCAGTAGAGGTCGATCTTGATCTCGTCCGGCGCTGGCCCACACGCAGCCTTGAGGAACGTCTTCATGTTCTCGACGGAGTCCTCGACGCCCGCGGCCTGCTGCTCCGGAGTTCCTCCGCCGAGGTACACGAACCCGTCGGACATCGCGGCGGCGCCACCGGCCGCACTCGTGCGGTCGAGGACGAGCACATCCGCTCCGGCCACGGCCGCCTCGTAGGCGGCGGATGACCCGGCCGCGCCGAAACCCACCACGACGACGTCGGCCTCGTCGGCCCAGGTCTCGATCTCGACTGCCGGCCGAGGCGCAACGCTCACGCCAGAACCAGTTCCGCGCCGGAGAGTGCCGTCGCGCCCGCCCGCTCGTCGACCGTCGTGGCCAAGACGAAGCGGCCGTCCTCGCGCCATACCGAGGTGCGCAGCGTCTCGCCCGGGAACACGATGCCGGTGAACCGCGCACCGTACCCACCGACCCGCGTCGCGTCGCCCGCAAGCAGTTCGTCGACCACGGCCTTGCCCACGATCCCGTACGTGCACAGCCCGTGCAGGATTGGTGCGGGGAAGCCAGCGGCGGCCGCGAACTCCGGATCGGAGTGCAGGGGGTTGCGGTCCCCGAGCAGCCGGTACCACAGCGCCTGCTGCGGCAGCGTCGGCGTGACGATCACGGCGTCCGGCTCACGCTGCGGCGGTGCCGACGGTCCGGACGGCCCGCGATCACCGCCGAAGCCGCCCTCTCCGCGGGCGAAGATGTTCGACGTGTTCGTCCAAAGCGGGGTGCCGTCGAGGTCGGTCACGGACGTCTCGGTCTCGATCACGGCGGCCGATCCCTTGTCGTAGACGCCCTTCACGCGAGACGCGGCGCGAGCGTTGCCGCTGGTCGGCAGGGGGCGATGGACGTCGACGCGCTGCGCCCCGTGCAGCACCTTGGCGAGGTCGATCGAGATGCCCGGGTACTCGACGCGTGGCGGCTCGAACACGTGGACGGACTGCGCGACGACGGCGAAGGTCGGCAGCACCTGGAGATCCTTCTCGGTCGTGTACCGCAGCTCGCGCGGGTCGGTGGGAGCGGCACCGGCGCCGAGGGCCAGGTGGTAGAGCAGGACGTCGGACGAGGTCCAGGAGAACTCCTGGACGGGCAGTTCGGCGCCGACCGCGACGCTCGGGTCAATGGGCACCGTGCAGCTCCTCCGTGTCCTCCGCGCTCGGTCGGGCCGCGCGATCGTTCCCGTGTCCCACGCTCGCGTTCCGCGCAATGTGCAACGCGGCGAGGTAGCCGAACGTGAGGGCCGGTCCGATCGTCGCACCTGGGCCGGCGTAGGTGTGCCCCATGACCGTTCCGCTGACGTTGCCCGCGGCGTACAGGCCGTCAATCACCGAGCCGTCCTTGCGCAGCACCCGCCCGTGGACGTCGGTGCGCAGACCACCCTTGGTGCCGAGGTCGCCCGGCATCATGGTGATCGCGTAGTACGGCCCTTGATCGATCGGCGACAGGCACGGGTTGGGCTTGACCGTCGGGTCGCCGTAGTAGCGGTCGTAGCCGCTGTCGCCCCGCCCGAAGTCGGCGTCCTTGCCGTCGCGGACGAACCCGTTGAAGCGTTCGACGGTGGACGACAGGGCATCGGCGGGCAGCCCGATCTTCCCGGCGAGCTCGGCCACCGTCCCGGCCCGGACGACGACGCCCGCCTTGTACCAGCGGCCGGGGAAGGGCCGCCGCGGCGGCACTCCGGCGAAGACGTAACGGTTGCGGTACCGCTGGTCGATGATCATCCAGCACGGGATGTTCTCGCCCGGCCCAGCTCCGCGTCCGTACTCGCCGCCGTACATCTTGTGCACGGCCTCGACATAGGGCATCGCCTCGTTCATGAACCGCTCGCCGCGCTCGTTGACCATGATCCCGCCGGGGAGCGTCCGCTCGGCCAGGCAGAACCATGGGCCGCCGGTGAGCGGAATGGACGGGCCCCACCACGCGTCGTCCATGAGGTCGAGCGCCGCGCCCAGCCGTTCGCCGGCGAGGATGCCGTCGCCGGTGTTGGCCGCGGCGCCGACGGTCCAGTCCGCCCCGATGGGCGCTCGTTGGTATTGCTGGCGCAAGGCGGCGTTGCGCTCGAAGCCGCCGCACCCGAGGACCACGCCGTGCGTGGCCCGGAGCAGTCGCTGCTGGCCGTTGCTCGTGACGATCACCCCGGCGACGACATCGTCCTCGACGTGCAGGTCCTCGAGCGCGGTATCGAGCAGGACCGGGACGCCGGCCTGCATCAGCCCGACTCGCAGCGCGGCCGAGAAGGCCTGCCCCCGCACCGCGAGATCCTTGCGGGTGAGCATCGCCCACGTCCAGCGCAGCCCGATCCGCAGCACACGGAGCACGCCGCGCGGAGTGCGCATCATCAGCGTCGCCCACCGGAAGTCGGCCTGGGTCACGGTGACATTGAGCGGTGCCTTGCCGTAGTCCGGCTCGAGGTGCGTGCGCTGGGCCCCGAGCTTCTTCAGGTCGAACGGCTTGGGTTCGACCGACCGGCCGCCGACTCGGCCGCCGGGAGCCTCCGGGTAGTAGTCGGAGTACTCGGGTACCCACTGCATCCGCAGCGGCGAGTTCGCGAGCAGGAAGGACAGCGCCTCGGGTCCCCGCTCGAGATAGGTGTCGATCCGCTCGGCCGGCACCACGTCACCGACGATGCTGTGCAGGTAGGTGCGCGCGGCCTCGGGAGTGTCGTCGACCCCGTCGCGGCGCAGCACCTCGTTGTTCGGGATCCACACGCCGCCGCCCGACCGCGCGGTCGAACCACCGAAGTTCGACGCCTTCTCGACGACGACGGCTCGCAGACCGTTGCGCTGGGCGGTCAACGCGGCCGCCATGCCCGCCGCGCCGCTACCCACGACGACGACGTCGTACTCCTCGTCCGGCATGTGGAACAGGTTATAGTCCCGGCCTGGAGAAGCGCCATAGGAACGGGGTAGATTCGCACTCAAGCTTGTAGAACGCGTTCTAGGAATCGGTTCAACGCCCGGGAAGGACGTGGATGTCGAAAGCCACCGCGGCGATCGTCGGCTCCGGCAACATCGGCACCGATCTGCTGTACAAGCTGCTGCGCTCGGACGTGATCGAGCCGCGGTGGATGGTCGGCGTCGATCCCGCGAGCGAGGGCCTCAAGCGGGCCGCCAATCTGGGCGTCGATACGACCTCGGACGGCGTGGACTGGCTGCTGGCCCAGGACGAGCGTCCCGACATCGTCTTCGAGGCCACCTCGGCCTACGTTCATCGAGCGAACGCGCCGCGCTACGAGGCGCTCGGCATCCGCGCGGTGGATCTGACCCCGGCCGCGATCGGACCGTATGTGGTGCCGGTGGCGAACCTGCACGAGCACCTCGACGCGCCGAACGTCAACCTGATCACCTGCGGAGGGCAGGCGACGATCCCGGTGGTCTACGCCGTCTCCCGCGTCGTGCCCGTCCCGTACGCGGAGATCGTCGCGACGGTCTCGTCGAAGTCGGCCGGCCCCGGCACGCGCGCCAACATCGACGAGTTCACACAGACGACCAGCCGGGCGGTCGAGGTGATCGGGGGCGCGCAACGGGGCAAGGCGATCATCGTGCTGAACCCGTCCGACCCGCCCATGGTCATGCGCGACACGGTTTTCTGTGCCATCCCCGACGACGCCGACCGGGGCGCCGTGTCCGCGTCGATCGTCGAGATAGCCGGGCAGGTCGCATCCTACGTACCGGGCTATCGATTGCTGCAAGAACCGCAGTTCGACGAACCCTCGGACCTCAACGGCGGGCGGACGATCGTGTCGGTGTTCCTCGAGGTCGAGGGCGCCGGGGACTTCCTGCCCAGCTATGCCGGCAATCTCGACATCATGACCGCGGCCGCGACGAAGGTCGGGGAGCAGATCGTCAAGGGGATGGACCGATGACCTTGCCCCGCACGCACTCGGACACGCTCGACCTGCGTGTCACCGACACATCGTTGCGCGACGGGTCGCACCACAAGCGGCATCAGTTCACCGGCGACGAGGTGGTGTCGATCGTCGCCGCACTCGACGGCGCCGGTGTGCCCGTCATCGAGGTGGCACACGGGGACGGCCTCGGCGGGTCCTCGCTGAACTACGGCATGTCCCGGACGCCGGAACAGGAACTCATCGCGCTGGCGGCGAGCACCGCGATACGGGCGAAGATCGCGGTGCTCATGCTGCCGGGCGTCGGCATCAAGGAGGACATCCGGATCGCGCAGGACAACGGCGCCTCGATCGTCCGGGTGGCGACACACTGCACCGAGGCCGACATCTCGATCCAGCACTTCGGGCTGGCCCGCGAACTCGGCCTCGAGACGGTCGGCTTCCTGATGATGTCGCACTCGCAGCCACCGGAGGGGCTGGCGGCGCAGGCGCGGATCATGGCCGACGCCGGCTGCCAGTGCGTCTACGTCGTCGACTCGGCCGGCGCGCTCGTCCTCGAACAGGTCGGCGACCGGGTGGCCGCGCTGGTCGCCGAACTGGGCAACGACGCGCAGGTCGGGTTTCACGGTCACGAGAACCTGGGCCTCGGAGTGGCGAACTCGGTCGCCGCGGCCCGCGCCGGCGCCGTGCAGATCGACGGCTCGGCCCGGCGCTTCGGGGCCGGCGCGGGGAACACACCCGTCGAGGCGTTCGTCGGCGTGTGCGACAAGCTGGGCTTCGGCACCGGCATCGACTTCTTCGCGATCGTCGACGCGGCCGAGGACGTCGTGCTGCCGGCCATGCCCGAGGAATGCAAGCTCGACCGGATGGCGCTGATGATGGGCTACGCCGGCGTCTACTCGAGCTTCCTCAAACATGCCTACCGGCAGGCCGAGCGCTACGGTGTGCCCGGTGCCGAGATCCTGGTACGCGCCGGGCGGCGACGCCTCGTCGGCGGCCAGGAGGACCAATTGGTCGACATCGCACTCGAGATCCAGCGGGAGCGGGCCACCGCCACCGCCTGAAGCGGAGGATTCATGACGCAGCCGAGTGCGACGGGCACGGTGGAGATCACCGCGCCGCCGCAGCGCGTGTACGCACTGATCACCGATCTCGACACCATGGCCGAGCTGGCCGCCGAGACGAAGGTCATGCGGTGGAAGAAGGGCTCGGTGGCCGCGCCCGGTTCGGTGTTCGTGGGCCGCAACGACAACGGCAAGCGCAAGTGGTCGACGACATGCACGGTGACCGACGCCGATGCCGGCCAGCGCTTCGCCTTCGAGGTGCACAGCGTCGCCCGGATCCCGGTGTCGCGGTGGCAGTACGAGATCGAGGTGACGCCGTCCGGCTGCCGCGTCACCGAGAGCACGTGGGACAGGCGGCCGGGATGGTTCAAGAAGCCGGCGTCAATCGTGACGGCCTCCCCGAACCGTCCCGACATCAACAGCCGGAACATCGAGGCGACGCTGCAGCGGTTGAAACTGCGCGCCGAGTCGGCCTGATCAGGCGTCGAACTCCTTTACCAGCCGCTTGGGTGCCTTCGTGCGCCACGCGTCGGTGAGCAGTTCGCGCAGCTCGTCGACGTCTAACGTGTCCAGGCGCAGGAGTACCGCCGGATAGCCGTCGTAGTGCGGTTCGGTGAAGAACTTGGCGCCGTCGGAGGCGATCAACGCGTCCTTCTCGCCGACTCCGTCCGTCCGCAGCGCGACGATGTCGAAGCGGGTTACCCGGGCCCTCTTAGGGTCCACACGCTCGCGCCACGGCCAGGCGAATCCCTTGCCGGCAACCGCGAATTTGCCCTCGTCCTCGGCGGTTTCAGGCAGTGACAATGCGATTCGCCGGACGTCCTCGAAATCGGCCACCGGTTGACGTTACCTCCGGCTCACGCGCGCCTTTGGCATGCTCGATACGTGGATGCCGTACTGCATGGAATCGAGGCGTTGCCGGGTGTCGGTCGCTACGCCGTCACCTTTCGCCGGGCTGACGGCAGCGAGCAGACCGCGGTCGTGCATGTAACCGCAAGCGGGGTAGAGGTCGCCGAGGCCAGCTTGCCTACAGGGTGGAGCCACTCCTCGGAGGTGTTCCGGGCGGTGGCCAATGCGGTGCTCGCGGTCGACGCGGCGCGGAAATGCGCGTCGACGGTGGCGCTGCGAGATGTCGACGGGGGATGGGACGTCTCTCTCGGCAATGTCGTGGTGGGGGCGGGTGGCACGCCGGTCTGCTCGGCGCACGGCGAGATGAAGGACGTGGACGGGGTCTACGTCTGCAACGACTGCGAGGCTCGGGCGGTGTTTGGGTAGGCGGCCTGGTTGGGTTTTCAAGGAGCTTTTCAAAGGCGCAGCGACGAGGAGTTCTGGGGCGGCTCGTTTTCGTCCTCGGGTCTCGTTGTGCTCGGTTCGGTTTGCGTTGATCAACTTCTCGGAATTCACTTCTCGAATTCCCTTTGGTAGGTCGAGGATTCGGGTTGATTCTGTCGGATGTCTGACGTGGTATCGTACGTATGAGCGAGGGGGCTGCGATCGTCGAGAGCGACGACGTGCTCGCCCGGCTCGAGTCGGCGGTGGACGAGGTCATCGGCCTGTCGCTGACTTCCAGCAGCGACGACGACGTGGTCGCGCTGTGGCAGCGCCTGGAGGCGGTGTCGCGGCGGCTGGCGGTCGCCGACCATGTCGTGATCAGCGAGGTCAGTACGCGGCGGCTGGATTTCAGCCACGGCTGCACCGGCATCGCCGCGTTCGCCCGGCAAGCCCTGCGGATCGGGATCCGGGAAGCCCACGCCCGGGTCCGGGCCGCGGATGCCGCCGGCCCGCGGCGGGCGATGACCGGCCAGGCGCTGGGCCCGATCTACCCCCGGGTCGCCGCCGCCCAGGCCGCCGGGGACATCTCACCGGCCCACGCGCGGATCATCGTGGGCTGTGTGGACAAGCTGCCCGACGCGGTCCAGGCCGAGCGCGGCCACGGCGTCGAGCA
>JAVHVH010000268.1:0-3027 GCA_032160665.1 Pseudonocardiales bacterium | reverse complement strand
AAACGCTGCAGGTAGAGCGGCCAGCCGTCCTCGCCGTCGACGCCTTCGCGCACGGCCGGCCAGCCAGGGCCGTGCCGGTCGAGGTGGCGGTGTTCCAACTCGACCCGCGTCCGCTTCGGGGCTTCGGCGATGAAACGGACTTCCACCTCGCTGGCGTTGTCAGGGTCGGACTCGATCTGCCACTGCGGGCTGATGTCCCAACTGAAGACGACCCGATGTGGCGGCTCGTAGGCGAGCACGCGGGCCCAACGGCATTGGGTCCCGTCCACACCGCGGTCGTAGATGTGGCCGCCCACTCGCGGTTCGAACACGGTCTCGGCGATGGCCGCCCCGAGAAGGTTGTGTTCTGGCGGTTTGAAGTCCCCGAAGCGTTCGGTGAAGGCCGAGAAGGCCTGTTCGATCGTCGCGTCCACGACGATCTGACGGCGGACCGAAGCGGCTTGCGCCTGTGTCATGAGCTCTCCTCGGTTTCCTGTTCGACAACCTGCTCGTAGCCCGCCAGCGCCTTCTTCCAGAACGTGTCCAGCTGATCGCGCAGCGCCGCCACCGCCGTCGGGTTGAGTCGGTAGATACGACGTGTTCCGACGGGCTGGTCGGCGACCAGCCCGATCTCCTTCAGAACCTTGAGGTGCTGGGAGACCGCGGGTCGGCTGATCGGCAGCCGGGCCGCCAGCTCACCGACGGTGTGTGGCTGCTCGGCGAGGCGTTCCACGATGGCGCGCCGCGTGTGATCAGCGAGCGCGTCCCATCCCTCGTCAGCTCGGTAAGCCATCACGAACGGTAAGCTTCCGCTTACGCATGCGTGATGTCAAGCACCTACGGCTGACGATGGCACATCCGATCAAACAGACACTTGGGTTGGACGGACGAAAGCGGCCGGTTGGTCAAGCCCGGCACTGCGTCAGAGGGTCAGGACACACCGATGAGGATGCGCGGGTGGGCCGTGGGCCTCAGCCATCGCATCAGGCTGATCAGCTTCGACTGCCCGATCGCGACGCACCCCGCGGTGGCGGCGCCGTCGGTGACGTGCAGGAAGAACGCGCTGCCCGCACCTTGCCGAACTCCCCCGGGCGCGTTGCGGGTGTTGTAATCGATGACGACGGCGTAGTTGTAATACGGCGTTTCGTAATAGAGGTGCTCATTGGGTGCACCGCGGCGGAAGGCGCAGCCCGACGAGCAGCGCTGGTGGGTGTTGTAGAGCGGGCCGGACTGGCTGATCCACCAGTCGTTCGCGTTGGTGTGCAGGTAGGGCAGCGCCGTCCCGGGGTTCGAGTAATGGCCGAAGGCGCGGGTGAGGGTGTAGCTGCCGATCGGGGTCGCGCTGCGGTACTCACTGGGCTGGGTGCTCATACCGTCCGAACCGATGTGCGCGGTCACCGCCGCGCCGTACTTCAGCCAGCCGCCGCCGGGCGCCTTCGTCCAGGCCTGCAGGGTGGCCGTCGTGCTGCGCGTCGAGCGGCCGACCACGGTGATCACCCGGGTGGCCGTCCCGGTCGAATAGCGCAACGGAAGGGCCTGGCCGCGCACCGCCGCAGCGGTCCTCGGCGTCGGTGTCGGCGAGGGCCGGACCGCAGCCGCCGTCGTTCTCGCCGCGCTGACCGCGGGCGTCCGGGGCGCGGGCGCGTGCGTGACGCGGTGCGATGTGGCCGGCCGGGCCGCAGTAGAACTCACCCGGGCCGTCGGACGCGCGCTCGTCGCGGGGCGCGAACTGGGCACCGCAGTCCTCGTCGATACCGTGCTGGACACCGGAGTCGGCGGCAAGTACGCGGGGCGGGCCGAGTGAGTGACCACCGTCGGGGCGGCCGGGGCCGCATCGGGCCGACTCGCGGCGCTGCTCATGCTGATCGCGACCACAGCGCAACCCGCGACCGCGAGCGACGCTGCGCACGACGACAGAACCCGACCCGGCGACATGTGGCCAGTGTGCCAGGCGTGACTGGTGTGAATCCATACTTCGACCCGGCGCGCCGCTCGGCTACCGGCCCTGGCAGGCTGGCGGCATGGTGCTGGAAGTAGCGGACTTCGAGGTCCGCCCGGGTTCGGAGGACGAATTCGCGGCGGCCTACGCCGGAATCCGGGACGTGCTCACCGGAACCCCGGGGTGCCGATCGGTCCGCATGACGCGCGGCATCGAGTCACCGTCGCGGTTCGTTCTGCTCGTCGAATGGGACTCGGTGCAGGCGCACGAGGAGAACTTCCGGAGCACCGACCGGTTCGCCAGGTGGCGCGCCGCGATCGGCCCGTTCTTCGTCGGACCGCCCACCGTCGAGCACTTCACCGACGTATCGGCGGGCCCGGCTGGCTAGTGCCGGCGCCCATGAGTTCGTCGGGGCCCAACGGTGTTCGGGCTCGGGTATGCGCTGCAGGGGACTTGTTCTGGAGTTTGTGTTGCGGCTGTAGGACGGTTGGTGC
Organism: Pseudonocardiales bacterium; assembly: GCA_032160665.1. Taxonomy (GTDB): domain Bacteria; phylum Actinomycetota; class Actinomycetes; order Mycobacteriales; family Jatrophihabitantaceae; genus Jatrophihabitans. The sequence goes on along the minus strand of JAVHVH010000268.1, from coordinate 615 downwards.
GATCGGGGTGGATGACGGGTCGCGGAAGGCCGGCATACGGGCGGGGGACGGTCCCGGATCCAGTTCCTGGCGGCCGGCCCGCGGCCGGACCGCGGCGGCCGGGGTTGGGTCGTGCCGCGTTCCTGACCGCCGAGGGGGTTGCGGCGGGCCGCCATGAGCGGCGCCGCTGGGTCGTCGGCGAACAGTCCGGCCCGGCCGAGATGATCAGAACGGTGGCGGGTCGGTGTCGGTCGGGTCGGGCCCTTGGCGAGGTTCGTGATCGGTCGGTGGTGGGGTCAGTGGTCGCCCGCGTTGGGTGACTGGCCTGAAGGTCGGCCGGCGTGACGTGTCGGCGGCGGCGTCGTAGGCGCTGCTCAGGCTCGGGTGGGTGGTGTCGGGTTCGGGTGGTCTGGGTTGGGGTGGCGGTAGTGGTGGCGCGACGGCGGGAATGTGGACCAGGTGGCGTCGCCCGAGTGGGCTGATCCAGACGAAGGTGCGCTGGTTGCGGCGGGTCAGGCGCCAGCCGCGGGTGGTCTTGAGGTCGTGGTCGTGGCGGCAGCCGGGGGCGAGGTTGGCGGCTTCGGTGCGCCCGCCTCGGGCGTGCTCGCGGCGGTGGTCTTGGTCGCAGTCGGCGGC
>JAVHVH010000265.1:0-4739 GCA_032160665.1 Pseudonocardiales bacterium | reverse complement strand
CCCACCCGGTCGGACCACCACTGGAACAGCTCGTCGCTCGGCACGCTCCAGCCGAGGTCGTCGCCGGACGCGGCGATGTAGCCGTCCAGGCTCAGGTTCATGCCAAAGGTCAGTTTCCGCATGGCGTCAGCCTCCCGTGAGTCGGTATTCGGCGTACAGACCAACATGGCGCGGAAAATTCATCGGTCAGACCACACCGAGGGCCGGTTGACCACCGCGCCAAGCGGATGCTGCGTACGGAAGGGAACGGCCTGCGGACTGGAACTGCGGTTCGACCTGGCAAGCGGGATGCCCCAGGCGGCGTCCCGTATGACCCGCCCGGTGTCGCCGTTCCACAGAGGTGCGCCATTCGGACTCCCATCGGACCCGACAATCGTGGGGTCGACGGGGCGTGAGCCGGCTGAACCAGAGCGTTCGATATGGGCGGATAATCGCGCACGCCCATTGGGCTTCCCCGGCGTTCCGTATCGAGACGGCTCTGGCGCGCGCTCATCGCGGCATGATCTGCGTGTATCTACGCGGATCGCGAAGCGCCTTTTGCGCCAGCTCGCGTCCCGACAGCAGCACCATCAGCGCGCTTAACGTCGTCTGTGGAATCTGCCCGCCCCCAATAGTGCGGATGACGTGGGCCTCCCCGATGTGCCGCGGCGACTGCTCGTTAGGGCGGGTTGAGTCGCCCGCGGTGCTCGAGGACGGCGAGGTCGCGTTCGGCGTACTGGCGGTGCAGCCACTCCTCGTTGACGATCGCGCGCAGGCAGCGCCGTACCGCGTAACTGCCCGCGGGTGGGTAACCCGGCGGCGGCACCGGGTCGGTCTCGCCACCGAGCACGTCGTCGGTGAGCGTCGCGATGACGTCGTGAACGGTGCGCATGCGGTCGGCGCGCAGGTCGAGCATCTCGTCCAGGGGTGGTCGCGCGTCGGGTTCGTTCGGCACGCTCGGGTCAGGATCCATCTCGTCGTGCGGGAGGCCGAGCGGGCTGTAGGGCTCGGGGTGGCCGAGGATCGCGCGGCGCACCCACGCGTCGGTGGCGAAGACGAGGTGGCGCAGCGTCTGGATGAACGAGTACTCGCCATCGACCCGCTCGTGCAGCAGGTCTGGCGGCAAGCGCTTGGCGCGCTCGATGGTCGGCGGCCACACCCGCTCGATGATCGCCCACGCCTCGCGGAAGCCGTCCGCGTCGGTTGGATCGAGCTTCCTCCGTTCCGGGTAGCGCCGGTTCAGCTCGGCCTCGACGAGCGGCACGATGTCGACGCCGTTGATCCGGACGTTGCGGATCTCGCCGTCGATGTCGACATCTTCGAGCCACGCGCCGCGCAGCGTCGCGCCGGTGAAGTACACGTTGCGAAACCACGCGCGGCTGAAATCGACCTGCTCGAACCGCGCTTCGGAAAAGTCCTGCTTCACGAACTCGACCATGCGAACAGTCTTCCACCGGGTTCCGACAGCGAGTGATGCTCATCGCGCCACGCGCGCCGAGCGCACCGTCGCCAACAAGGTGGTCAGTGGCGAACAATCACCCGCGTGTTCGCATCTTGATGGTCGTCCACCCACCCGGATCTCGGCATGACAGTGCGTTTCCAGTGCTCGGTAGTGATCGATCTGTGCGCCTCGGCCGGGTCCGGTAGGCGCGCGAGATCGACGGCTCGGCGCGCGCCCATCGCGGCAGGTGCGTACGGTGCCGCTTTGCGGCATGTCCGGTCGTCGCTGCGACCGCCGACGCAGTTCATGTCGAACAGCTCAGCGCCAGCCAAGCTCCGGCGCGACGTGACTCAGGAGCGACTCGAGGACGTGGGCGCAGTAGTCGACACCGAGCTGGTTCGGGATGGTCAGCAGCAGGGTATCCGCGGCGGCTATCGCTTCGTCCTGGGCCAGTTGCTCGATGAGCTGCTCCGGCTCGCCGGCGTAGGTCTTGCCGAAGCGTGCCTTGCCGCCGTCGAGGAAACCGACCTGGTCCTGTGAGCTGGCATCGCGGCCGAAGTATGCGCGGTCGAGATCGTTGACGATCGGGAAGATGCTGCGGCTGACCGAGACGCGGGGCTCGCGGGTATGGCCGGCGGCGGCCCAGGCCTTGCGGAACCGCACGATCTGCTCGGCCTGCAGCTGATGGAACGGCACGCCGGTGTCCTCGCTGAGAAGCGTTGAACTCATCAGGTTCATCTCCTGTTCGGCGGTCCACTCAGCGGTCTTGCGGGTGCCGGCGCCCCACCAGATCCGGTCGCGCAGGCCCTCGGAGTGCGGTTCGATGCGAAGCAGCCCAGGCGGGTTGGCGAACATCGGCCGCGGGTTCGGCTCGGCGAAACCATCGCCTTTGAGGACGTCGAGGAAGATCCGGGTGTGTTCGCGGGCCATGTCGGCCTGGTCGGTGCCTTCGGGCGGGACGTGGCCGAAGTAGCGGTAACCGTCGATGACCTGCTCGGGTGACCCCCTGCTTATGCCGAGCTGTAACCGGCCGCCTGAGATGAGATCGGCGGCGCCGGCATCCTCGGCCATGTAGAGCGGGTTCTCGTAGCGCATATCGATCACGCCGGTGCCGATCTCGATCCTGCTGGTCCTAGCACCGATGGCCGCGAGCAGCGGGAACGGCGAGGAAAGCTGACTGGCGAAGTGGTGCACCCGGAAGTAGGCCCCGTCCGCACCGAGTTCCTCAGCGGCGACCGCGAGATCGATTGATTGCAGCAGGACATCAGAGGCCGAGCGGGCCTGCGAATGCGGCGAGGGCGACCAGTGACCGAACGACAGGAACCCGATGCGCTTCATGACGGGCCAAACGCCGCGCCTGCCGCCGCTCTTCCTCGCCCCAACGTGAATCACAGCAGCCATGCCAACGCGCACAGACCTGACCGCATTCGGTACACGCCCATTCAGGTTCGTATGCGCCCGGCCCGCCATTTCCCCGTCACCCTCCAACAGTGTCGAACGGGTCGCGCAGGTCGAACGAGCTGGCGGCGGCATGTCAGTGCGATTGCCAATCCCGGCCCCTCCGTGCAGGTTGTCCCGGAAGCGGATCGCCAGAGGCGGGTGCGCCAGCTCGCCACCCGAGGCACGATGACTTCGTGTGCATCACTGTCGAAGCCGCGAGTACGTCCAGGTGGCCCGACGTGGTCGCAGCGTTCGGCCAGCGCAGCTCCAATCCAGACTCCTGCTGGTGCCAACGGTTCCGCCGGCACGACGCTTCAAGCAACCGCGACGCCCTGCAGTGTGAAGTCGATACAGCCGGCGTCCCGGTCGGACTCCTGGCCTACGTCGATGATCAACCTGCCGGGTGGACCCGAGTCGTGCCGCGTCACACCCTGGCTGGAGTCAGCGGCAACCGCGCACTCCAGCGAATCCTCGACGACGACGGTGCCGCCTGGTGGGTCACGTGCTTCGCGATCCGCCGCGAGTACCGAGGGCGAGGGGTCGGAGTGGCATTGCTGAATGCATCGGTCGATCATGCCCGCCAGAACAACGCCTCGGTGCTGGACGGGCATCCGGTCGACCCTGATGGCCTGAAAGGCTCGCCCTCGCCCTCGGCCCTCTTCACGGGCACCCTGTCGATGTTCCAGGCCGCGGGCTTCCGCGAGATCGGCCGCACCTACCCGAGCCGACCAGTCATGCGAAAGGACCTCAGCCGAGCAGGTCCGTAAGCCCTCGATCCGCGGCAATTGCGGGCGGTCCGTCGCCTACCCGGCGCCGGTCCGCGACCGGGAACTGTCGCCGGTGGCGCATATACCAAGGCGTCTGGTCACGTCGGTCAGCTCCCATCGTTCGGAGGCCATCGCCGATGGTCCACACGCTCCGATGACCAGGTCCGGAAGATCGACCACCAGCGCCCAGGCTCCTTCAAGCCGTCGAACGCGAGCCGCGTGGACTATGCCGTCGATCGACACTGTCGTGTGCTGCCGGCCGACAAGCTCGACCCCGCCCCAGTCTCGACAACCCGTGCCATCTCTGAGTCGAGCAGCGCAACCGAACTGCTGGACCTGCTCGGGTCGAACGGTTCGGTTGCTTCGACCATGCCGATCACAGCGTTCTGAGCCGTGTACTCAATGCCGATCGCTCCGATCGAGCCGTGGTCGCCGACGTTGCGTTCGTGAGCTTTGAGGACCGTGGTCACGCGCAGGCAATGACCCTGGTCCGGATGGCCGTGCCCGAGCATGACGTCGCTAATCTCGCCCTCCCGCAGGCTCGGCTCACGCTGCCAGAGTGCGAGCCAACGGAACCCGTCGAAGCTGTCCGGCAGTCCATAGACAGGAAAGGCGGGAGGGATAGGCAGCGGGCGCATGCACACCAAGCGATGCTCCCACCGATCAACGCCCGGTGCTCACTCATCGGCATGGCCGCGCTCTGCGCGGCATGGCCGCGCTGCGCCGCGACAGCGGCTACTTGTCGGACGCCAGCTCCGACAGCGGCATGGTCGCGCTGTGCTGCGACAGCGGCAGATCAGTGCGTTCGGGTCGAGCGCGGCACGCCCGGGATCGCGTTCGGCCGATCGTGGCTGGCGCCTTGATCCACGGAGACTTATGGCTGCCCCCACAGCCAAAACTCTGTGTGGATCATGCTCGCGCGGCTGTGACGCAACGTCCGGATGATCAAGGACGGTCGAGCTCAACCCACGCGACCATCGGTTACGAGCGGTAAATCTCGGAGCCATACGGAGATCCATCTGCGCGACGCCTCCGACGGCCCGGACTGCTCGGTATCGAGACGGTTTCCGCGCGGGCCGGGTCTTCTGAATCGTCACGCTCGGTGACGGCGG
>JAVHVH010000181.1:0-61770 GCA_032160665.1 Pseudonocardiales bacterium | reverse complement strand
CGGCGTCCGACGAGTAGGCCCTGTCCGACCGGAACTCGTCGATGCTCACGGCGTTCTGATCACGTGCGCGGCGCCTTGATCACGTAGCCGGCGCCGCGGATGGTGTGGATGAGCTTGGGCTCGACGTTGTCGATCTTCTTGCGCAGATATCCGATGTAGAGCTCGACGATGTTGGACTGTCCCTGGAAGTCGTACTTCCAGACACGGTCGAGGATCTGCGTTTTCGAGAGGACGACGCGTTCGTTGCGCATCAGGTAGCGCAGCAGTTCGAACTCGGTGGCGGTCAGGTGCACCTCGACGCCGGCCCGGGTGACTTCGTGGCTGTTCTCGTCCAGCTCGAGATCGGCGACGGCCAGCACGCCGTCGCGCCCGGCGTCCGGGGCGGAGCGGCGCAGCACCGCGTGCACCCGGGCGAGCAGCTCCTCGATGCTGAATGGTTTGACGACGTAGTCGTCGGCGCCCGCGCGCAACCCGACGATCCGGTCGCTCGCGGCGTCGCGCGCAGTCAGGAAGATCACCGGCACCTGGCTGCCGGCCGCGCGCAGGTTCTGCAGCACCCCGAGCCCGTCGAGGCCCGGCATCATCACATCGAGCACGATCAGGTCCGGGTTGACCTCGGCCACCTTCGCCAGCGCCGCGGTGCCGCTGTCGGCGGTCACCGTCTCGAAGCCGTCGAAGCGCAGGGCCGAAGACACCAGGTGCGTGACGTTGTCCTCGTCATCGACGACCAGAACCCGACGCTTCGTCGTCGCGGACGTCACGGTTGCTGCACTCATACGCTGTCTCCCCAAGGTGTCTTCTTGGACCCTGCTGTGTCCATCCTGAGCACAGCGTGTAAGCCGCACATGGGTGCCAGCTGAGAACAGGGTAGGTGCCGCGGCCCGGCCCCACGTGCGGACTACCCCGCTGAGGCGTCTTCCTTACGCGCATCGGCGGACCGCCGACGCCCCACGAAGCGCGACGACGTCGGGGTGGCGTCGCCGGTCGGGGCCGAGCCCGCGGGCATCGCCGCCCGCGGTGCCGGGTGCCCTCCGAACAACCGCACGAACACGTTCGGTGCCCGCAAGCCCACGTGGTCCCATGCCTGCGGGTGGAACGCGGTGACGATCGCCACCAGTGACGTGAACAACACCAGCAACGAGATGTACGTACCGCCCGTGGTGCTGTCGAGGACGAAGTCGATGGCCGTCCCGAGCAGTCCGGCCTGCACGATCACGAACGGCCAGCGGCGCCGCCCGTTCAGCAACCAGAGCAGCGACACCAGCGTGGCCACGAAAGCGACCAGGCAGACGATGCCGACGACCAGTTCGCCTTGCTTGGTGCTCGTCACGTCCGGCGGCACGACGGGATGCACGCTGCCGTGCACGATGAACATGACGGTGTAGACCGCCAGGAACGGGAGCGCGCCGGTCCCCGCCGCCACAGCGGCCACGACCGCCGGCGGGGTCTCGCGGACCTCGTCGTCGTCCTCGCGCACTCGTCTGCGCACGTCTCTCCCTCGTACGGCACCTATCACCGGCGTGGCTAGGCTCCCAGGATGCAGCATCACGCCGCCGATGAGCGGCTCGCGCTGAGCGAAACCCTACGCCGCACCAGCCCGGACGCCGAGACCTTGTGCGGAGACTGGAGCGCCGCACAGCTCGCCGCGCACCTGGTTCTGCGCGAGCGCTCGGTGATCGAACTCCTCGGCCGCCTTCCGTCCCGACGGCTCCACCAGCTCGCGCAGCGCCAGATCGACCATCTCGTCGCCGTCGAGCCATACGAGCGAATCGTCGATGCCGTAGCGGCCGGGCCCTCCTGGACCGACGCGATGTGGCCGATCCCCACCTCGGCGATCTGGTCGCTGCCGCCGGTGCGCGAGCAGGCGAACTTGCTCGAGTACCTCGTGCATCACGAGGACGTCCGCCGGGCCGCGTCCGGGTGGGAACCCAGACAGCTGCCGATTCACACCCAGCAGGCTGTCTGGAGGCGGCTGTCCACGGCGGGACGGATCACCCTGCGCAACGTCTCGATCGGGCTGGTGCTGGTCTGGCCATCCCACGGTGAGATCCGGACCCGACTGGCGCGGCGTGGGGCGCCCACGGTGACGGTCACCGGCGATCCCGTCGAGTTGGCGATGTTCGTCTTCGGTCGGCTCACGGTCGCCGACACGGAGTACGACGGAGCGCCCGGCGATGTCGCCGCAGTGAAGGGCGCCGACATCTCGATCTGATCGCGCGTCGGCGCGCGTGGTAGTCAGGCGTCCTGTGCTGTCGCCTCGTGCGAGGCCCCGACGAGTTTGGATTCCGGGGATCCGCGCTGTCGCAGGTAGATGGCGAACGCAGCCATCGACGCGACGGCCAGGAACTCCGACTGCCAATTCTGGGTCGTCCGGTTCCAGAAGTCGGCTGAGGTCGCGTACCCCAGCCAGGTCACCGGGTCCTCGTGTTGGTGCAGCCGGCCAAGGTTGTACGCGGCCCGGCCGGCCACGGATTGGGCGGCGAGTGACATCAGGAAGTAGAACGCCATCACCCCGCCGAGCGAACGGCCGTACAGCGCGGTTCGCAAGCCACCGGCGCGAGCCCAGGCCGGAGAGTCCGACTCGGCATGGCGGCCGACCAGCTGTTCCTTGTCCGATTGCGTGCCGATCTCGTCGAGCTTCTTGGATTCGCTCGACCCGCGTTGGACCAGCCAGACCGTCGCCACGATGTACAACGCGAACTGCAGGTACTCCGACTGCCAGTTCTCGGCGACGTCGACCCCGAAGCTCGACGACGCGACGTACTGCCACAGCGATACCTGCTGCGCGCCGTCGACGACCTGCTGCTGGTTGAACTCGGTGACGCCCGTGAACGCCTGCGCTACGAGCGACAGCAGGAGCAGCAGCAGAAACGCGAGTGTCAATCCGTTGTCGCGCAAGAAGCGTGTGCGTCGCGGGGCGCTCACCGGTGTGCCCAACCCAGCGCCATGACGTAAAGGAGGCCGACGAGTACGAAGCTGGCGGTTGACCAGAACATCAGTCGCATCTCAACCGTCCACATCGCACTTGTACGGCGCCGAGGGTTGGCGCGTACAGCCCGCCGCCGATACCAGCCAGCGCTTGTTGACGCGGAGCAGGAAGATCACGTCGGTGCCGACGCGCACCTCCGCCGCGTCACCCCACACGGAGACGCCGCGGGCTGAACCGTGTTGCTCGTGAACGTTCAGGACGGCCGCTGCGCAGGTCGCATCGGTCGCGCCGGTGACGGACTCGCGGGCTCGTTCGGTGAGCAGCCCGCAGGCCGTGGCGCCGTCGCCTGCGTCGACGGCCGCCGCGAAACGTCCGGCGACGTGAGCCGCGCCGTCCTGGCGGGCGGTCGAGTCGCAGGCGGCGAGAAGGACGGGGAGCAAGAGCACCCCCGCAGCCGTGCCCAGATGTCGAGGCCGCATGCAGTCCCGCCTTCCATCCTCGTGCGCCCGGCCCTGGCCGGCCTGCGCCCGTCGGAGGGTGTACCCAATTGCGGGGAATTCAGCGGACGGTGACCCCACTGGTGCGCAGGCTGTCCTTGACCGCGCCGATCGTCAGGTCGCCGAAGTGGAACACGCTGGCCGCGAGGACCGCGTCGGCCCCGGCCGCGACGGCCGGCGCGAAGTGCTCGACGGCACCCGCCCCGCCACTGGCGATGACTGGCAGGGTCACCGCCGCGCGGACCAGCCGGATGAGTTCCAGGTCGAAGCCGTCCTTCGTTCCGTCGGCGTCCATCGAGTTGAGCAGGATCTCGCCTGCGCCCAGGTCGGCGGCCCGCCGAACCCAGTCGAGGGCGTCGATCCCGGTGCCCTGACGGCCGCCATGCGTCGTCACCTCGAACCCGCTGGGGGTGGGCGAGTCTCCCGCTCGCACCCGGCGGGCATCGGCCGACAGCACCAGCACCTGGTTGCCGAAGCGCTGCGCGATCTCGGCGATGAGCGCCGGGCGCGCTATCGCGGCGGTATTCACGCCGACCTTGTCCGCGCCAGCCCGCAGCAGCGCGTCGACGTCGGCCACGCTGCGCACCCCCCCGCCGACGGTCAGCGGGATGAACACCTGCTCGGCGGTGCGGCGCACAACGTCGTAGGTGGTCTCGCGTCCACCAGACGACGCGGTGATGTCGAGAAAGGTCAGCTCGTCGGCGCCCTGCTCGTCGTAGCGGCGGGCCAGTTCGACCGGATCGCCGGCGTCGCGTAGCCCGGCGAAGTTGACGCCCTTGACGACGCGCCCGGCATCGACGTCCAGGCACGGGATCACCCTGACGGCCACGGACACGTCAGTCCTCCGCGCGCGGGCGAATGGCGGCGAGTGCCTCGGGCAGCGTGAACGCTCCGGCATAGAGCGCCTTGCCGACGATCGCCCCCTCGACCCCGATGTCGACAAGTCCCGCGATCGCCCGCAGATCGGCCAGCGACGACACTCCGCCGCTGGCCACCACGGGCGCGGACGTGCGAGCGCAGACATCGCTCAGCAACTGCAAGTTGGGACCGGTGAGCGTGCCGTCCTTGTGGACGTCGGTGACGACGTAACGGGCACAGCCGTCGGCGTCCAGCCGGGCCAGCGTCTCCCACAGGTCGCCACCCTCTTGGGTCCACCCGCGTGCGGCGAGGGTCGTGCCGCGCACGTCGAGGCCGACGGCGATCTTGTCGCCGTGCTCGGCGATGGCGCTGCGCACCCAGTCGGGCGACTCGAGCGCGGCGGTTCCGAGATTTACCCGGGCGGCGCCGGTCGCGAGGGCGGCCGCGAGTGAGGCGTCGTCGCGGATGCCTCCGGACAGCTCGACGGCGACGTCGAGCTCGGCCACGACCGATGCGAGTAGCTCGCGGTTGTCGCCGCGGCCAAACGCCGCATCCAGGTCGACGAGATGGATCCACTCGGCGCCGTCGCGCTGCCAGGTGAGAGCAGCTTCGAGCGGCTCGCCGTAGGACGTCTCGGTGCCCGCGGCGCCCTGTACCAGGCGCACCGCAGCGCCGTCGGCCACGTCGACCGCGGGAAGCAGTACGAGCGTCACTTGCGGCTCCGATCGAAGAAGAGCGCGATGAGCACCGGGGCCCCCACGACGAAGATCAACGCGGCGCCGAGGACGGCGGCCACCGACCGACTGATGACGAACACCACGACCAGCGACACCAGGACCAGGGTCGCCAGCGCGCCCCAGGTCTCGCGTCGGCGCCGGAAGCCGGGGCCATGCTGCCAGATGCGCACCCGTCGCCAGGCCAGTGCTCGACGCTCCTGGCGAGCCCGCTCGGCCACCGACCGCTCGCGCGCCGTGCGAGCGCGTTCGGCCGCGGTTGCCGCGGCTGCGTGTCGCTCGGCGCGGGCCGCCTGTCGGGCCTTGCTCATGGTCGGCTCATACGGTGGCCAGCCAGTTCTCGAGCAGCGTGGCCCCGGCGTCACCGGACTTCTCCGGGTGGAACTGGGTCGCGCTCACCACTCCGTGCTCGACGGCCCCGACGAACGGTTCGCCGTGCACCGTGCGGGCCACCTGGCCGTCGGTCGCATGGACCGCGTAGGAGTGGACGAAGTAGAAGCGGGTGTCGGCATCGAGACCGGCGAACAGCCGCGAACCCGCCGGCGCCTCGACCGTGTTCCAACCCATGTGGGGCAGCACCGGCGCCCGCAGTCGCTCGACCCGCCCGTGCAGCACGCCCAAGCCCTTCGTCTCGACCCCGTGCTCGACCCCGGCGTCGAACAGCACCTGCATGCCGACACAGATACCGAGCACCGGGCGCTCGCCCGCGACCCGGGCCGCGACCACGCCCTCGCCGTTGACGAGAGCCAAGCCGTCCATGCACGCGGCGAAGGCGCCGACCCCTGGCACCACCAGCCCGTCGGCGTCGGCGGCGGCGCAGCGATCGGCCGTAACCGTGACGTCGGCCCCGACACGTTCGAGGGCACGCTGAGCCGAGCGCAGGTTGCCCGACCCGTAGTCGAGGACGACGACCCGCTTCAGAGCACACCCTTGGTCGACGGGACGCCCCGGACGCGCGGGTCGATCTCCACCGCGGCACGCAGGGCGCGGGCGACGGCCTTGTACTGCGCCTCGGTGACGTGGTGCCAGTCGCGCCCGGCGAAGACATTGACGTGCAGCGCGATCGCGGCGTGGTAGACGAAGGACTCGAAGACGTGCCGCGTGAGCGTCGTGGCGTAGTCGGAGCCGATCGTGGGCGGCGCGCCTTCGGGCTCGTTGTGGACCAGGTAGGGGCGCCCGGACAGGTCGACGGCGGCCTGCACCAGGCATTCGTCCATGGGGATCAGCGCATCGCCGAAGCGGCGGGTGCCGGCCTTGTCGCCGGCCGCCTGGGCGAAGGCCTGGCCGAGCGCGATCGCGGTGTCCTCGACGGTGTGGTGCGCGTCGATGTGCAGGTCGCCCTCGACCTGGACGGTGAGGTCGAACAGCCCGTGCTTGCCGAACGACGCGAGCATGTGGTCGTAGAAGCCGACGCCGGTGGAGATGTCGGTGCGCCCGGTGCCGTCGAGGTCGATTTCGACGAGCACCTTCGTCTCGTTCGTCTGACGCTCGACGCGACCAGTTCTAGCCATTGCGGACCTCTTCCAGCGCGGTGCGGAATGCGGACATCTCGTGGGCTGTGCCGATCGAGACGCGCAGCCAGCCGTCGGGTCCAGTTTCGCGGATCAGGACGCCGCGGTCGAGCAGGCCCTGCCACACGGCGCGCCGATCCGGGAACGTCCCGAACAGCACGAAGTTCGCGTCGGAGTCCGCGGCCTGCAGGCCGACCCCGCGCAGCCATTCCACGGTGCGGTCGCGTTCGGCGCGCAGTTCGCCGACGGCGGCGAGCAGTTCATCCGCGTGGGCCAGGGCGACTCGGGCCACGACCTGCGACACCGCAGACAGGTGATAGGGCAGCCGCACGATGCGCACGGCCTCCACCACGGCGCAGGACGCGGCCAGATAGCCGAGGCGGCCGCCAGCGAGCGCGAACGCCTTGCTCATCGTGCGCGTGACGATGAGCCGGGGTTGCGCGGGCAGCAGGGAGAGCGCGCTTGGCACGCCGGACCGGCGGAACTCGCCGTATGCCTCGTCGACGATCACCACGCCCGGCGCGGCGGCCAGCAGCGCCTCGATGTCGGACAGCGGAAGTGCCGTGCCGGTCGGATTGTTCGGGGACGCCAGCAGGACGACGGACGGCTGGTGCTCGTCCAGCACCGCGAGCGCGTGCGGCAGATCGAGCGAGAAGTCCTCGGCCCGTCGCCCGACGACCCACGTCGTGTGGGTGTCCCGGGCGTATTCGGGATACATCGAGTAGGTCGGGGCGAAGGACACCGCGGTGCGACCGGGGCCGCCGAAGGCCTGCAGGAGCTGGAGCATGATCTCGTTCGAGCCGTTGGCCGCCCAGACCTCGTCCACGCCGAGCCCCACCCCGCCGTCGGCAGTCAGGTAGGACGCGAGATCGGCGCGCAGCGCGACGGCGTCGCGGTCCGGGTAGCGGTTGAGGGTGCGCGCGGCCGTGGCGACGGCGGCGGCCATCTCGGCGACCACCGTCTCGCTCGGCGGGTACGGGTTCTCGTTGACGTTGAGCGCCACCGGGACGTCGAGCTGGGGTGCGCCGTAGGGCGACTCGCCCCGCAGCTCCTCGCGCAGCGGCAGCTCGTCCAGGCCGGGGCTCATGACAGCCGGGCGGCGACGGCGGCACCGTGCGCCGGGAGGTCCTCGGCGTCGGCCAGAGCCATGACGTGTCCGGCGACCTCGGCGAGAGCGTCGGCGCTGTACTCCACGAGGTGGACACCCTTGAGAAAGGTCTGCACGGACAGGCCGGACGCGTGCCGCGCCGTGCCGCCGGTCGGCAGCACATGATTGGACCCGGCGCAGTAGTCGCCCAGTGACACCGGGGCGTGGGGGCCGATGAAGATGCAGCCCGCGTTCCGGACCCGCTCGGCCCAGTACCGCGCGTCGGCGGTGATGACCTCGAGGTGCTCGGCGGCATAGGCGTCCACGACGGCCAGCCCCTGTTCGAGATCGCGCACCAGCACCGTCGCGGACTGCTCGCCGGTGAGCGCGGCCCGGACCCGCTCGGTGTGCTTGGTGAGAGCCACCTGCCGCTCGACCTCGGCGTCGACGGCGTCCGCCAGTTCGACGGAGTCGGTGACGAGGACGGAGGCGGCGAGCGTGTCGTGCTCGGCCTGGCTGATCAGATCGGCGGCCACGTGCCCGGGATCGGCGGTGGCGTCGGCGAGCACAGCGATCTCGGTGGGGCCGGCCTCGGCGTCGATGCCGACGACGCCGCGGACGAGTCGCTTGGCGGCTGCGACGTAGACGTTGCCCGGTCCGGTGATGACGTCGACCGGTGCGATGCCGGCGCTTGCGTCGCCGTAGGCGGCGAGCGCGATCGCCTGGGCACCGCCGACGGCGTAGACCTCGTCGACTCCGAGCAGTGCACACGCGGCCAGGATCGTCGGATGGGGCTGCCCGCCGAACTCCTTCTGCGCGGGCGAGAACACGGCGATCGACTCGACGCCCGCCACCTGGGCCGGGACGACGTTCATCACGACGCTGGACGGGTAGACCGCGAGGCCGCCCGGCACGTACAGGCCGACCCGGTACACCGGGACCCATCGCTCGGTGACCGTCGCGCCGGGCACGACCTGGACGTCGACGGTCTCCCGGCGCTGCGCCTCGTGCACGACGCGGGCGCGGCGGATGGACTCGGCGAGCGCGGCGCGGACTGCGGCGTCGAGGTCGGCGAGGGCCTGGGCCAGTCGGGCCGACGGGACACGGGGCTCGGGCACGTCAACGCCGTCGAACTTCAGCGTTGCCTCCCGCACCGCCGGGTATCCGCGGGCGGCGACATCCTCGACCAGCGGGGTGACGGCCGCGAGCGCCGAATGCACGTCGACCTTGGCGCGGGGCAGTGCCCGGCGCAGGTCGGCGGACCCGGCAGCGGTGAGATCGAGGCGGCGAAGCACCGGCACAGTTTACGGGCGGGCGCCGCACCGACGGCGTCGCGCCAGGCCAAGGTGTTGACGCGAGCCCCGAATCCGATCACCCAGGGCTAGCGTGAGTGGCGTGGCCGAGGTGATCCCGCTGTTCCCCTTGAGCCACGTGCTGCTTCCCGGCATGCCGTTGCCGTTGCACATCTTCGAGCAGCGCTACCGCGAACTGCTCGACGACATCGCCGCGGCACCGGGTGGTGCCTGCTTCGGCGTCGTCGTCCTCCGCACTGGAACCGAGGCGGTCACGCGGCACGCCCGCAGCGCAGGGCCGGACGTCGAGGACATCGGCACCCTCGCCGAGATCATCGAGATGGAGCCGCGCGACGACGGCACCTCCGACGTGCTCGCCGTGGGCAGCCGACGGTTCCGGATCGAGTCGCTGCTACCCGAGGGCAAGCCGTATCTGCGGGCCGAGGTCGAATTTCTTCCCGAGGACGACGGCGACCTGACCCCGGACCTCGAGAGCCGGGCCCGCGAGCTGATCGACATCTATGACGCGATCCTGATGCGCCTGGCCGGACGGGCGACGGGCACCGAGCTGCCGACCGACGCCAACCAGCTGTCCTACCAGATCTCGGCCCGGCTGCCGCTGCCCCCGATCGAGCGGCAGGCCCTGCTGGCCGACGAGCTGACCGCCGACCGGCTGGCGCACGTCGCCCGACTACTGCGGCGGGAGATAGCCCTGCTGCAGGGCACGCGGAGCATCGCCGTGTCCCCCTCCGTCCTGCGGATGGTCTCCGGCGTCAACTGACGCGGCGGCGACCAGCGAGTCACGCACCGGGTCGGGACGCCCGAGGTCGTCGCGTACGGCGAACGCCACGAACAACCCGTAGACCAGCGCCGCCGCCGCGGACTCGATGAACAGCAGGCCTTGCGCGTGCAGCGACAGCGGCATGTGCAGCGTGACCTCGTGGACGCTGCCGTCGCTGAACGTGTAGCGCTTGCCGGTGAAGCTCCCGCCGCCGGTGAGATGCCCGACCAATTCCGTCAGCAGCGCACCGACCAAGCCGCCCACTCCCAGCCCGAGCACGACGAATGGTCCCCGGTTGCGAGCCCGCCACCAGGCGAGGCCGCCGGCCAGCAACCCCACCGCTGCGACCAGGACCAGGAATCGGCCGTCGCTGGCGATGAAAGCCTCGGTGTCGGATGGCTCGAATTTGCCGCCGCCGAAGGCGGTGGCGGCCGGGCCCGGAGGACTCCACGCCGACCACGCCAGCCCGAGTAAGGCGCCGAGGGCCGTCAGACCGGCGGTGAGGTAGGCCGCGAACTTCAGATCGTCGACGGGCCGGACGCGGGGCTCGTCGGTCACGGGTCCACCCTGCCAGGTGGCTTGGGCCGGGCGACCGCGTCTTTCAGCACCATGTGCAACTCGTCCAGGCGGGCCTTGGGCACCGCACGCTCGACCTCGAAGGTGCGCATCCGGGCGATCGTGTCCCGGCGCCGCTTACCGAGCAGCCGCAGCGCCAGCAACGGCAGGGTGAGCGTGCGGGACGGCAGCCCGGCGCGCCGCAGTTCCTTCAACACGTCGGTACGGGTGTCGCTGACCAGGCTGCGCAGCCGCGCTTCGATCGGCCCGTAGTGGTCGGCGGCGGTCAGGCGCCGGAGCACGGCCTGCAGGACCCACCGCACCAACAGCACGAGGACGGCCAGCACCACGGCGACGACGGTCAGAAACGTGGAATGAAGTCCCCACTGGAACGCGGCCGCCACCGCCAGCACGATGAGGGCGACGACGAGCAGGGTGCGGCTGACCGACTCGGCGATCGCGCGGCCGACGAGATAGCGGGACAGCGCCCACCTGCTGAGCGGGGAGCCCTGTTCGAAGTCCCCGATCTCGTCCGCGGACAGCCATGGCCCGTCCTCGGACGGTGGCTCGGGCAGCGCCGGATGCATGACAGCGAGGTTACCGGCGCTCCCGAAGCCTGCTCTGTGGGGCGATCTCCAGCGCGGCTCGGATTGAGGACAGGGCACCTCGGGAACCCCTTAGGGGGAGCTATACCGCGTAACGGTGACCGGGAGGTCGAGATGACCGCAGATCTGAGGACGAATATTCGGGCAAGTCGAGTGCGGGTCCCTCGCACGCGCGGGGCGCTGAGCGGGTTCCTGCTGGTCCTGCTCGGCGTGTGGGCGGCACTCATCCCCTTCGTCGGCCCGTCCTTCAACTTCGCCTTCACGCCGGATCCGAACACCGCGTGGCACTGGACGTCGGCCCGCGGCTGGCTTGAGGTGCTGCCCGGCGTCGCCGTCATCATCGGCGGTCTGCTCCTGCTGTTCAGCACCAGCCGCGTGGTCACCAGCTTCGGCGGCTGGCTCGCCGCGGCGGGCGGCGCGTGGCTGATCGTGAGCCCGGCCCTGGACCCCGTGCTGAAGGTCAACCTGGGCGGTCCCGACCCTGCTTCGTCCACCGGCGTGCGAGTGCTGGAGGCCCTGCTGTACTTCTACGCGCTTGGTGCGGTGATCCTTTTCCTCGCATCGGTGGCGTTGGGCCGGTTGTCGGTGCACAGCGTGCGCGACGTGCGCGCGGCTGAGCGTCGGGCGATGGCCGAGGAGGCCGCCGCCGCCGAGCAGCAGCGCGCCTTCGAAGAGCGCCGGGCGGCCGAGACGGCCGACGAGGAGCGGGCCGGTCGACACCACGAGCACGACGACCAGGAGCGCGTCCCCCAGGAGCGCGTCGCCGAGGAGCGCAACTACGAGGACGGTCGCGGCCCGGTGACGCAGGCGCCCGGCCCGGTCACGCAGCCGCCACCCGCGGGCTACCCCGAGGGCCAGCCTCAGGGTCCGCCCGTGAACCAGCCCTGAACCCGGCCCTCCGGTCAGGCGGAGATCGCCGAGGGTCCGAGCAACGCCTTGAGATCGCCCATCAGCGCCGTGGAGGGCGTCACCCGGAACCCGTCGCCGAGGCGCAGGACGTGCTCGCGGTCGCCGTTGACGAGCCGCAGGTGGACGTCGGTGGTGCCCGGGTGCGTGGCTAGGACGTCCTTGAGCCGGTCGACCATGGGCGGCGTGCAGCGCGCCGGCGCCATCTTGACCACGACCGGCCCCCGCGGCGCCTGGGTGGTGTCGAGGATCGTGAGGTCGCTGGCGATCAGCTTGACGGCGTCCTCGCGCGCGTCGGTGCGACCCTTGATCGCGACGATCGCGTCCTCGGCGATGCTGAGCGCCACCTGCGCGTAGGTGGCCGGGAAGAACATCACCTCGATCGAGCCCTCGAGGTCCTCGAGCACGGCGTTGGCCCACGGCGCGCCGGCCTTGGTGACCCGGCGGTTGACGGACGAGAGGATCCCGCTGAGGGTGAGGCTCTGCGGCTCGCCACCGCCCTCGGCCTGAGCCGCCGCGATCGTCACGTCGCCGGCAGCGGACAGCACGTGCTCGAGCCCGAACAGTGGGTGGTCGGAGACGTAGAGGCCGAGCATCTCGCGCTCGAACTGCAGCAGGATCTTCTTGTCCCACTCGCCTTCGGGTACCCGAACCGCGAACACGTCGTCGACCGGCGCGACGTCGGTGTCGCCCATCGAACCGAAGAGGTCGAACTGGCCGATGGCCTCGGCCCGCTTGGTGTCGAGCACGGCATCGACCGCGGCCTCGTACACGTTGATCAGCCCGCGGCGGGTGTGACCGAGCGAGTCGAACGCGCCGCCTTTGATCAGACCCTCGATGGTGCGCTTGTTGCAGACCACCGCATCGACCTTGCGCAGGAAGTCGCCGACGTCGGCGAATACGCCCTTCCCGGTGCGAGTGGCCACGATCGAGGACACCACGTTCGCGCCCACGTTGCGGATCGCGGTCAGCCCGAACCGGATGTCCTTGTCGGTCGGGGTGAAGTCGGCATCGGACTCGTTGACGCACGGCGGCAGGACCTTGATGCCCATTCGCCGACACTCGGCCAGGTAGATGGCCGACTTGTCCTTGTCGTCGCGGACGGAGGTGAGCAGGGCGGCCATGTATTCGGCCGGGTAGTTGGCCTTGAGGTAGGCAGTCCAGTACGAGACGACGGCGTATCCGGCGCCGTGGCTCTTGTTGAAGCCGTAGTCGCAGAACGGCAGCAGGACGTCCCACAAAGCCTTGACCGCAGCCGCGGAGAACCCGCGCTGCGCCATGCCGGCGGAGAAGTTCTCGTACTGTTCCTCGAGTTCCTTCTTCTTCTTCTTGCCCATGGCCCGCCGGAGCAGGTCAGCGTTGGCGAGGGAGTAGCCGGCCACCTGGCGCGCGATCGCCATCACCTGCTCCTGGTAGACGACCAGGCCCCAGGTCTCACCCAGTATTTCGCGCAGCGGCTCGTCCAGCTCGGGATGGATCGCGACGATCGGCTTGCGGGCGTTCTTCCGGTCGGCGTAGTCGTTGTGCGCGTTGGCCCCCATCGGCCCTGGGCGGTACAGCGCGATCACCGCGGTGATGTCGTCGAACGTGTCCGGGCGCAGTGCGCGCAGCAGCGCGCGCATGGGGCCGCCGTCGAGCTGGAACACGCCGAGCGAGTCACCGCGGGCAAGCAGTTCGTAGGTGGCCGCGTCGTCGAAGTCCAGGTCCTCGATCGTGATGGTCTCGCCGCGGTTGAGTTTGATGTTGCGCAGCGCGTCGTCGATGACGGTGAGGTTGCGCAGGCCCAGGAAGTCCATCTTGAGCAGCCCGAGCGCCTCGCACGTCGGGTAGTCGAACTGCGTGATGATGGCGCCGTCCAGCTCCCGCTTCATGATCGGGATGTGGTCGAGCAGGGGCTCGCTGGACATGATGACGGCGCAGGCGTGCACCCCCCACTGCCGCTTGAGGCCCTCCAGCCCCTTCGCCGTCTCGAATACCCGCTTGACGTCCGGATCGGTCTCGCACAGCGCGCGGAACTCGCCGCCTTCGCCGTAGCGCTCGTGGCTGGTGTCGAAGATCTTGGTGAGGGGGACGTCCTTGGCCATGACCGGGGGCGGCATGGCCTTGGTGATCCGCTCCCCCATCGCGAACGGGTACCCGAGCACCCGGGCAGAGTCCTTGACTGCCTGCTTGGCCTTGATGGTGCCGTACGTGACGACCTGGGCCACCTTGTCGCTGCCGTACTTCTCGGTGACGTAGGACATCACCTCGCCGCGCCGGCGCTCGTCGAAATCGATGTCGATGTCGGGCATCGAGACGCGCTCGGGATTGAGGAAGCGCTCGAAGAGCAGGCCGTGCTGCAACGGGTCCAGCTCGGTGATGCGCATCGCGTACGCGACGAGCGAGCCGGCCGCGGAACCACGTCCCGGGCCGACCCGGATGCCTTGTGACCTGGCCCACGCGATCAGGTCGGCCACCACGAGGAAGTAGCTCGGGAAGCCCATCTGCAGGATCATGGCGATCTCGTAGTCGGCCCGCTGCCGCACCCGGTCGGACACGCCGCCGGGATAGCGGCCGGCGAGGCCCCGCTCGACCTCCTTCACGAACCACGAGTTCTCGTCCTCGCCGGCGGGTACCGGGAATCGCGGCATGAGGTCGGCGCCCTCGGTGAAGCTCACCTCACAGCGCTCGGCGATCAGCAGCGTGTTGTCGCACGCTTCGGGCAGGTCGTACTTGTCCGCCCACAGCGAGCGCATCTCGGCCGGGCTCTTCACGTAATAGCCGCCGCCGTCGAGCTTGAACCGGTTCGGGTCGGCCATCGTCTTGCCTGTGCCCACGCACAGCAGCACCTCATGGGCGTCGGCGTCTTCGGCGTGCGTGTAATGCAGGTCGTTGGTGGCGATCATCGGGAGCTCGAGGTCAGCCCCGAGCTGCAGGAGGCCATCGCGGACCCGCTTCTCGATGTCGAGACCGTGGTCCATCAGCTCGAGGAAGAAGTTGCCCTTGCCGAAGATGTCGCGGAACTCGGCGGCGCTGGCGAGGGCCTTGTCGTAGTCGCCGATGCGCAGCCACGTCTGGATCTCACCCGACGGGCAGCCCGTGGTTCCGATCAGCCCCTCGGCGTACTGCGACAGCAGTTCGCGGTCGGCTCGCGGCCGGTAGAAGAAGCCCTCGATCGAGGACCGGGACGAGAGCCGGAACAGGTTGTGCATGCCCTTCGTGCTCTCGGCGAGCAGCGTCATGTGCGTGAACGCTCCGCCGCCCGAGACGTCGTCGCCGCCCCCGCCGGCCCAGCGGACCCGGGTGCGGTCGGAGCGAGCCGTGTTCGGGGTGAGGTAGGCCTCCATGCCGATGATCGGCTTCACGCCCGCGGCGGTGGCCCTCGTGTAGAAGTCGTAGGCGCCGAAGACGTTGCCGTGGTCGGTCATGGCCAGCGCGGGCATTCCCATCCGCGCCGTCTCGGCGAACAATTCCGGGAGCCGGGCCGCGCCATCGAGCATCGAATACTCGGTGTGGACGTGCAGATGCACGAACTGGTCGGTGTCCCCTGATCCCACGGTGTTCTCGACTCCCCTCTGCGGTGTGACGACCGATTCTCACACTGCCCACCGACGCCGTCGGCGTGTCGGGTCGGGCGTGTCTCTCGATCTGGCGTCGAGGGTGCGACTAGGCGCGGATCTTCACCAGGGCGCCGACATGGGCCCACCGGTACAGGAACGCGATGGCCTTGAGCGGCATGTGCACGCAGCCATGCGAACCCTGGGTCTTGTACTTCGGACTGCCGTATGGGAAGTCCTGCCAGGACGAGTCGTGAAAGCCGAACAGCGGGGCGTCGAACGGGATCCAGTACTTCACGTCATAGGTCGCCCCGGTGTTGAGGGTCAGCACCGTGTTCCGGTTACGGCCCTCGATGACGTAGGTGCCAGTCGGTGTGGATGTGTACTGGCCCACGATCCCGCTCGTGATCGCGGTGCTATAGACGAGGTGCTTGTGGGCGCACATCCACAGGTGTTGCTTGGCCAGGCTCACCTGGACCAGCTGCCGGGCCGTGGTGTGGGCGCACGCGTTCGGCTTCGGGCTCCGGGTCGTGATGGCCGGTGTCGGCACCCGCACGGCGGGGACCGTGCTGCTGGTCGCCGGAACCGACGACTGCTGTCCGGCTTGCCCAGCGCCGCCGGTCGTCGCCGCGCCGCAGCCGGTGAGCAGCGCCGACGCCGCCATCCCGAGTAGGACGGGGCGCAGCACCGGTCCGGCGAATCGGCTCACCACCCCGACTTTAGGCGTTCGGAACGCCCGTGGTCGGGTCGATGGGTCCCGTGCCGCGGACATACCGTTCGAGCGCCATCATTTCGGTGTCGTGCTCGCGCCGGATGTCCGCGCGCATCCCGTACATCGACT
This sequence comes from Pseudonocardiales bacterium, assembly GCA_032160665.1. Taxonomy (GTDB): domain Bacteria; phylum Actinomycetota; class Actinomycetes; order Mycobacteriales; family Jatrophihabitantaceae; genus Jatrophihabitans. The sequence continues at coordinate 45,638 of JAVHVH010000181.1, read as the reverse complement.
GCCAGTCGGCGAAGACCATCTGCAAGAAGATCGTGCAGAACACGACCGTCGCCACGATGCTGCGGCTGACCACTTCCGCCAGTGTTTCCAAGATCTGCACATAGGTGAATATTGATTTGTTCTCGTCCGCACCGAGGAGGTCCTGCCCGCTGACCGTCTGGGTGAACAGGAATATGACGACGAAGAACAGACCCGAGAGGAAGAACACGCCGCCGAGGCGCGAGGCCCGCGCCAGCTCGGTCTTGGCCTCGGCGAGAGACAGGGGCCGTGCGTAGACCTTGCGATAGATCACGAACAGCCACGGTCCGAAGGCGAGCAGCGCGACGCCGAGCAGGAGCAGGCCGTTGCCCAGGAGCTGGTCGATGAGCACGAACATGACGATCGTGAACATCGAGTAGAACGGCGCGACGGCGACCAGGAACCAGCCGGGCAGCGATGAGGACGGGAACAGACTCTTGACCCGGGCCGCGCCCTTGAGCACGCCGCCGGGCACCGACACCACGACCGGCAGCAGGGTGAGCGCGTAGCCGATGGCCAGGATGAGCCGGAGCCCCTGGATGGTCGACTCCGCGCCGGTGGGATCGCCCGCCCGTAACGCGTCCAGGTCGACGAGGTAGTCCAACGGGATGAGGGCGACCACGAGCGGGATGACGATGGACGCCAGCCAGCATGCGACCAGGACCTTCGACGTGCGGCGCAATTCGGTCCAGCGCGTGATGGCCCGCAAGGCACCGATCGGAACCACGGCCAGCGCGATCGACGGCAACCAGTTGACCAGGGTGCCGATGCCGCTCAGCCCGGAGGTATCCGTGTGCCCGGCGTCCCAGAACGACAGAATCACGCTCAGGATGAGGAACGGCAGGGCCACGAGCAGACTGCTACGGCGCCACGCGAACAGTCCCTGCAGGCGCTGTTCGATGCCGGCGGCGGTGAGGGTATGCGCCTCGCGCGGGGTCACGACGACTTCGGCGACGTTCCAGTCGATCGCGCGCTTGAGGTGGGTGCCGACGCCGGGTCCGGGGATCCGGGGCGGCCCGGCCTGGGGTCCGTACTGGCCCGGCCAGCCCTGCTGCTGTCCGGCCGGCTGGCCTTCCCACTGCTGCGGGGGCGGCCGCTGCCCCTGCTGCGGGGGCGGCCACTGCCCGTGCTGCGGGGGCGGCCCCGCCGGCTGAGGCGGAGGCCACTGCTGAGGGCCCGGGGGGCCCTGAGGGGATCCTTGCGGAGGCGGTCCCGGCTGCGGCCCCTGCGGGGGGCCCTGGAAGGGCGGGCCCTGGGGCGGCCCTTGCGGCGGGTAGTACGGGCCCTGCGGTGGCTGCGTCATGAGCCCCTCCTGCTCGCGATCTGGCTCCGGATCGTGCCAGATCGCGGGCTCGTTCGGCGCGGTTCGCGCCGAAGATCTGCGATGCCGGGTCGGAGGTCGGCCAGGATGGTGCGATGGACGCAGACCAGATCATCGCCGCATTACGTCCGCGGCTGCGCGGCGCGCTGATCGCAACCGACTTCGACGGCACCCTCGCGCCGCTCGTCCCGGACCCCGCCGATTCGCGCCCAGCGCCGGGGACGGTCGAGGCGTTGGCGGCGCTGGCCCATCGCGGCGCCCAGATCGCGGTGATCACCGGACGGGACGCGCGGACGGTCGTCGGCCTCGGCGGCCTGGAGGCGATCCCGGGAATCGTCGTGGCCGGGCTCTACGGGGTCGAGACGTGGACGAAGGGCGAGCTGAGCACGCCGGAGACGCCCGAGGCCGTTCACGTGCTGCGCGAGCGGCTGCCGGCCGCGCTCCGCGACGGCGACCCGGATCTGTGGATCGAGGACAAGCGACTCTCGCTCGTCGTCCACGCGCGGCGCGCCGCCGATCCCTCGGCCGCGCTGGCCGGTGTCGCCGAGCCGGTCACCGCCCTCGGCCGCGAGCTCGGCTTCGAGGCCCACCCCGGCAGCAACGTGCTCGAACTACGCCTGCCGGGTTTCGACAAGGCCGGGGCCCTGGCGCGGCTGGCCGAGGGCCGCGACGCCGTCCTCTACCTGGGCGATGATCTCGGCGACCTGCCGGCGTTCGTCGAAGTCCGGCGGCTGCGCGACGCGGGCGCGGCGGCCTGGTCCGTGGGCGTGCTGTCGTCGGACGTTGCTGGGCTTGCGGACGCGGCCGACGTCGTCGTGGCCGACCCGACGGCCGTGGTGGAACTGCTCGTCAAGCTCGCCGGGTGACCTCAGTCGAGCGCGTCCAACTGGGCCTGGAACCACTGCGTGGGAGGCAGGCGCACCGCGCTGGCGCGCATTCGTTGGGCCCGCGCGGCCCGCTCGGGCTCCGGCATGAGCAGCGCCTCGTGGAGGGCGTCGGCCGTGGCGGTGACGTCGAAGGGATTGACCGTCAACGCGTCGTCGCCGAGCACCTCGGCCGCACCGGTTTCGCGCGACAGCACGACTGCCGGCGACCGCTCGGACAGCACAAGACCCTCGAGAACGACCAGATTCATCCCGTCCCGCACCGAGTTGACGAACACGACGTCGCTGCGTCGCAGCACCGCGAGCGCGGCCGGATAGTCGTCGCTCACCTCGAAGATCAGCGGTGTCCAGTCATCGGTGCTGAACTCGGTGTCGATGTCTTCGGCCAGCCTCTCGGTGCGGGCGGTGTACTCGCGATATGCGGGCAGGTCCTCTCTCGATGGGTTGTTATAGACGGCGTGTACGACCCGACCGCGCCATTCGGGTCGCGAGCGCAGCAACTCCCGATATGCCAACAGCCCGCGCCACACGTTCTTCGACAGCTCCGTGCGGTCGACCCGTCCGATGAGCAGTCGATCGCCGATGACGCCGTTGAGCACCCGTAGCGCGCTGTCGACGCTGCGCCGTCCGCCGAGCTTGTGCATCTCGTCGGGATCGGTGCCTAGTGGAAACACCCGCACGCCCTGCGGGTTGGCGCCGGTGACGGCCCGCGCGGTCTGGTGGAACAGGTCCGCCCACCGCTCGGTGTGGAAGCCGAGCACGTCAGCGCCGAGCATGCCGTCGATGAGCGCGTGGGCAACGTCGTCCGGCAGGGTCATGAAGTAGTCGGGCGAGACCCACGGCGTGTGGGTGAACAGCCCGATGTGCGCGTCCGGGCGAAGCGTGCGCAGCATCCGCGGCACCAGGAACAGGTGGTAGTCCTGGACGAGCACCTTGGCGCCGGGCGCGGCGGATTCGGCCAGGGCCTGCGCGAAGGCCTCGTTGTAGCGGACGTAGCCGGCCCACTGGCGGCGGAAGTTCGCGTCGAAGGACGGCTGGGTCGGCAGGTCGTACAGCTGGTGCAGGATGAACCACAGCGTCGAGTTCGCGATGCCGTTGTAGGCGTTGCGGAAGATCTGCGCGTCGATGGGCAGCATGCTGACGTCGAAGTCGCCGCGCAGGGCGTCGGCGACGAGCGGCAGGTCCGACACGCGCCCGCCGGGCGCCTGCCGAGCCAGTGAGCGCTCGCGGTCGTTGAGCGCGGCGCACACCCACAACGCGTTCGGGGTGGTCGATATCGCCGCCTGCATGCCCGAGACCAGGCCGCCGCTCCCGCGCCGCACCTCGTCGTCGTCGTCGTCGACGGCCACCACGGTCAGCGGGCCACGGTTCGATGCGACCAGTAGCGGAGCACGACCTTGAGTTGTCACGCCGACCTTCCTACCCACGACCCTCGGGCCGTATTTGTGAACGTTCTCATGCCTCGTCGTGCAGGACATCCAGCGCATGCTGGAGATCGGCCGGGAACGGCGAGGTGATCCGCAGTTCGGTGCCGGTTCCCGGATGCTCGAAGGCCAGCTCGCGCGCGTGCAGCCATTGCCGGGTGAGCCCGAGCCGCTTCGCGAGCACCGGGTCCGCACCGTAGGTCAGATCACCGACACACGGATGCCGCACCGCGGCCATGTGGACGCGGATCTGATGCGTGCGACCGGTCTCGAGGTGGATGTCCAGCAGCGTCGCCGCGCGGAACGCCTCCACGGTCTCGTAGTGCGTGACGCTGGGCCGCCCCCCGGCGACGACGGCGAACTTGTAGTCGGCGCCGGGATGACGGGCGATCGGGGCGTCGATGGTTCCCCTGGTCGGGTCCGGGTGTCCTTGGACCAGGGCGCTGTACCGCTTGTCCACGGTGCGGGCCTTGAACGCCCGCTTGAGCTGGGAATAGGCGCGTTCGCTCTTCGCCACAACCATGACGCCGGTGGTGCCGGCGTCGAGGCGGTGCACGATCCCCTGCCGTTCCGCCCCGCCCGACGTGGCGATGCGGTACCCCATCGCGGCGAGGCCCTGTACCACCGTCGGACCGGTCCAGCCGGGGCTCGGATGCGCCGCGACGCCGACCGGCTTGTCGACCGCCACGATGTCCTCGTCGTCGTGCAGCACGATCAGCCCGGCGACGGGCTCAGGGGGTGCGGGCGGGCCGCTCGCAAGCTCAGGCAGGCTGACCTCCAGCCAGGAACCGCCGTGCACCTTGGCGCTGCGCGCAGTGGCGGCACCGTCCACCGTCACCTGACCGGTGTCGATGAGGTCGGCCGCGGCCGTGCGCGAGAACCCGAACAGTCGAGCGATCGCGACGTCCAGCCGCAGCCCGTCCAGCCCGTCCGGTACCGGGAGCAGCCGGGTGTCACTCATGGCGTCGGTGCCGCGGTTGGCGGCCGTCGAAGTCGACACCGAGCACCGCGAGGATCCCGGCCAGAATCGCGCCGCAGACGATCGCGGAGTCGGCGATGTTGAAAATCGGCCAGTGCACGGCATCCGGGCCGAACGCGCTGATCCAATCGACAACCTGACCCCGCCCGATCCCGGGGCTGCGGAAGATCCGGTCGGACAGATTGCCCAGCGCGCCGCCGAGGATGAGGCCCAGCGCGAGCGCCCATGCCGCCGACCGTAACCGGCCAGCGGTGCGCGCGATGATCACGACGACGGCGAGCGCGACCACCGTGAGCACGATCGTGAAGCCGGTGCCGAGCGAGAAGGCCGCACCGGCGTTGCGGGTCTGTTGCAGGTAGAACAACCCACCAAGGACCCGGAGTGGGCGGTCGGTCACTTTCAGCTGGTCGACGACCACGATCTTCGAGACGACGTCGAGGACGAGGGCGACGAGCGCCGTCGCCACGAACAGGGCGACGCGGCTGCGCGGGACCACGGCCTTGGGAGCCTCCGGGGCGTCCGTGTCCTCGGGCGTCACTGGGGGATCACCAGATCATTGTTCCGTACCGGCCGACCCGGCCGGCACCGCCGTCCGACGCAGCGACTCAGCGGCGCTCCTCACGCTGCTTGCACGCGACGTCGAGGGTCGCGGCCGGGAAGGCCTTGAGCCGCGCCTTGGGTATCGGCCGGCCGCAGCTCTCACAGAAACCGTAGGTCCCCGCCTCGATCCGCTCGACCGCCCGCTCGAACTGGGTCATCAGGTCGAGCCGGTTGGCGGCGATCGACTGTTCCTGCTCGCGTTCGAAGGTCTTGCTGCCCGCATCGGCCTGGTCGTCGCCGGCGCCGTCGGTGCTGGAGCGCTGCAGATCGTCGAGATCGCGCATCGAGATGTCGTAGGCCGCACGCATCTCGGTCAGTTCGTCGACGATCTGCTTCTTGACGGCGGCGAGCTCGGCCTTCGTCCATTCCGAGCCGGCCGGGACCGCGACCTCGCCGCTCGCGCTGGCCTTCCGTGCCCGTGCGGCGTTGTTCACCGGCGCGGCCTTCTTCGCTGCAGGCGCCTTGGGTGGGGGTGCCTGCTTCGCGGGCGCCGCCTTCTTCGCGGGCGCCGCCTTCTTGGTGACCGGTGCCGCCTTCTTGGTGACCGGTGCCGCCTTCTTGGTGACCGGTGCCGACTTCTTGGCCGGCGCGGCGGCTTTCGCAGCCACGACCTTCTTGGCGGCCGCGGCGCCGGCCGGAACCGACCGGGCCGCAGCGCGGCCACCAGGACTGACGCGACGCAATGCGCGTCCAATACGTCCTACGGCAGCCATCGGCACCCCTTTCGTTAGCGGTCGGCCGTCCTGACGACGTCTGGAACTCGCGTCCGCAAAGGCGGTCAATATATGAGTCCGAGAACCGCACCGCCACTGCCCACGCCGTCGGGCCGGTCCATCACGTGCCCAGAAGGTCGGCTTTCCGGCGCTTCAGGCCCGTGGAATCCCCGCCGATCGGGACGGTTCGTCCTCCGTGACGGTCCCGGGTCGAAAGTCGACACCGGTGTTTCCCGGGCGCTCATTCCGCCCGATGGCTAGGATGGAAGCCGCGTGGACGAGGACGAGTAGCAGTGGGTTACGGCCGAAGCGACCCGGGGACGGTGTGAGCCCGGGGGTACGGCCCGCCGGCGAAATCACCTCCGAGCACCGGAAGAACGGGCACGAGCCCCAGTAGAACCGGACCCGAATGAAGCGGACGAGCCGCGCGGCTCGTCAACGAGGGTGGTACCGCGGTGCTCTGGTCGCACCGGCGAGAGCCGGGTCGGCGGGCGTCGTCCCTCGAGTCAGGACTGGACGACTCGAAGGAGCACCACCGCACATGACCGTCCCGCCCAGCGGCTACGAACCGTTGCCGTCGCACGTCGACCTGCCGGCGCTCGAACGCGCGGTCATCGAGGGTTGGCGGAGCACGAAGGTGTTCCAGCGCAGCATCGACGCCACGGCGCACGGACCGGCCTGGATCTTCTACGAAGGCCCGCCGACCGCGAACGGCATGCCGGGCACCCACCACGTGGAGGCCCGAGCGTTCAAGGACGTGTTCCCGCGCTACCGGACCATGAAGGGTTACCACGTCCCGCGCATCGCCGGTTGGGACTGCCACGGCCTGCCCGTGGAGCTGGCGGTGGAGAAGGAGCTCGGCTTCACCGGCAAGCCGGACATCGAGGCGTACGGCATCGCGAAGTTCAACGCCGAGTGCCGCGAGAACGTCCAGCGCCACGTCGACGCCTTCGAGGCGATGAGCGAGCGGATGGGCTATTGGGCCGACTACGAGCACGCCTACTGGACGATGACGCCGGATTACGTGGAGTCGGTCTGGTGGGCGCTGAAGACGATCTTCGCCAAAGGCCTGCTGGTCGAGGACTATCGAGTCGCCCCCTACTGCCCGCGCTGTGGCACCACGCTGTCCGATCACGAGGTCGCCCAGGGCTACGAGGACGTCACCGATCCATCGGTCTACGTCCGGTTCCCGCTGACCTCGGGCCCCTGGGCGGGCAAGGCGGACCTGCTCGTCTGGACGACCACTCCGTGGACGCTGGTGTCGAACACGGCGGTCGCAGTACACCCGGACGTCAGCTACGTCGTCGCCGGCACTGATGCGGGCGCCTTCGTGATTGCCGAACCGCTGTTGCGCCAGGTGCTGGGCGAGGACGCCGTCGTCCGTCAGACGTTCTCCGGTCGCGACCTCGAGCGCTGGACCTATCGGCGCCCGTTCGACTTCGTCGAGATGGAGGGCGCCAACTTTGTTGTCCTCGCCGACTATGTCACCACCCAGGACGGCACCGGGCTCGTGCATCAGGCGCCCGCCTTCGGCGCCGACGACCTCGCGGTGAGCAAGGCCTACGACCTGCCGGTCGTGAACCCGGTCGGACGGGACGGGCAGTTCCTCGCCGAGCTGCCTCAGATCGGTGGCCAGTTCTTCAAGGACGCCGACGAGACCCTGGTCGCCGACCTCAAGGCGCGCGGCCTGCTGTTCCGCCACGTCCCTTACACGCACAGCTATCCGCACTGTTGGCGGTGCCACACGCCGCTCATGTACTACGCGTTGCCGTCCTGGTATGTGCGGACGACCGCGATCAAGGATCGGCTGCTCGCTGAGAACGAGGGGACCAATTGGTATCCGTCGACGATCAAGCATGGCCGCTACGGCGACTGGCTGAACAACAACATCGACTGGGCGCTCTCGCGCGATCGCTATTGGGGTACTCCCCTCCCGGTGTGGCGTAACGACGCGGATCCGTCGCGCATGGTGTGCGTGGGCTCGCTGGCCGAGCTGCGCGAGCTGTCCGGGATCGATCTTGCCGACCCGCACCGTCCATACGTCGACGACGTGACGTTCACGCTGCCCGACGAGGAGGGCACCTACCGCCGTGTGCCGCAGGTGATCGACGCCTGGTTCGACTCCGGCTCGATGCCGTTCGCGCAGTTCGGCGCGCCGTACCGCAATGCCGATGCGGCCTCCGCTGCGTACCCGGCGGACTTCATCTGCGAGGCGATCGACCAGACCCGCGGCTGGTTCTACTCGTTGATGGCGGTCGGGACGTTGGTGTTCGACCGGTCGTCCTACCGCAACGTGGTCTGCCTGGGACACATTCTGGCCGAGGACGGCCGCAAGATGAGCAAGCATCTGGGCAACGTCCTCGAGCCCATCCCGTTGATGGACCGACACGGCGCCGATGCGCTGCGCTGGTTCATGCTCTGCAGCGGCTCGCCGTGGTCGTCGCGGCGGGTAGGGCACAAGGTGCTCGACGAGATCGCGTCCAAGGTCATCCGGACCTACTGGTCGGTCGCGTCGTTCCAGTCGCTGTACGCCCGGGCGAACGGGTGGACGCCCGCGGCGGCATCCGGCGAGCTCACCGTGCTGGACCGGTGGGCGCTGTCCGAGCTGCACCGGGTCGCCGCGGAGGTCGAGGACGCGCTGGAGAACTTCGACACCGCGCGCGCCGGCAAGGCGTTGGCGGCCTACATCGACGACCTGTCCAACTGGTACGTGCGCCGGTCACGCCGACGGTTCTGGGACGGTGACCCAGCTGCTCTGTCGACGCTGCACGAATGCCTGGACGTGCTCACCCGGCTGCTCGCGCCGTTCATCCCGTTCGTCACCGAGCGGGTCTGGGGTGCGCTGTTCGTACCGACGGGGGACGTCGACTCGGTACACCTCGCCCGATGGCCTGACGCCGACCCCTCGCTCATCGACGCCGACCTCTCCGACCAGGTCGGCATTGTGCGCCGGCTCGTCGAACTCGGCCGCTCGGCGCGCGCGGACTCGAAGATGAAGACGCGGCAGCCGCTGTCCCAGGCATTGATCTCAGCACCGGGATGGATCGCGCTGCCCGAGGGTCTGAAGTCCCAGGTGCGCGAGGAGCTCAACGTGGTGCAGCTGGCGAATCTCAGCGATGCCGGTGAACTCGTCGAGCTCGCGGTGAAGCCGAACTTCCGCGAATTGGGCCGCCGGTTCGGCAAGCGGACCCAGTCCGTCGCGACCGCGATCTCCGCCGTGGACGCCGAAACGTTCGTCGACGCCTACCGGGCTGGTACAGCGCGGGTCGAGGTCGACGGCGAATGGTTTGACATCAGCGGCGACGAGGTCGTGGTCGCCGAGACGCCGCGATCGGGCTGGGCGGTGGCGTCGGCCGGATCGGACACCGTCGCTTTGGATCTGGAACTGACGCATGAGCTTCGCCTGGCCGGCCTCGTCCGCGAGATCATCCGGATGGTCCAGGAGGCCCGTAAGAACGCCGGCCTCGACGTGACCGACCGGATCGAGCTGTGGTGGCGAGTGGGCGGGTCCCCGGAACCGGCCGAGGCGATCAGGACGCACGGCGAGCTGTTGGCCGGGGAGGTGCTGGCGTCGGCCGTGACCGAGGGTGCCCCGGACGAGGCCGACACGGCCGGGCTGTTCAGCGTCGAGGACGAGGAACTCGGCCTGCACGCGTGGCTGCGCAAGGCCTGAGCCGGTTCACGCCGGCCGACGCCCCGGAGCGGACTACTTGCGCTGGCACAGCGAGCACGCTAGGAAGCCGTCCTCGATCGCCTGGTCGTAGGTCACGCCGGTCGCCTTCTGGCCCTTGATGATCAGGCAGTCCCTCGTGTGGTAGCGCGGCCGGCCATCGACCACCCACACCTGGCGAACGCCCGCGGACGCCGCGGACGAGGTTGCACCCACCAACGCCGGCTCCGCTTCAGACGCCGCTGACGCAGGGGCCCCGGCCATGGCCGGCACCCGCTCGGGCACAGGCACAGGGGCAGGCTCGGGCACCGGTTCTGGCTCGGGCTCCGGCACCGGCTCGGGTTCCGGCTCCGGCTCCGGCACCGGCTCCGGTTCCGGCTCCGGTTCCGGCTCGGGTTCCGGCTCGGGCTCGGGCTCGGGCTCGGGCTCGGGTTCCGGCTCGGGCTCGGGTTCCGGCTCGGGCTCCGCTGCACTGAGCACGCCATCGGGCTGGCAGACCGCGCACCGCTCGAAGCCGTCCTCGGCCGCCTGCTCGTAGGGCACCGGCTCGCTGTCGAGGTCGGCGATCTCGCTGCAGCCGGACCGGTGGTAATCCGGGTATCCGTCGACGACCCAGACATTGGCGCCGACCGTCGGAGCCGCACCCATCCCGATCGATGCGAGTGCGGGCGCCATCGACACCTCGGGCGCCGGGAGGGTGGGGACTGCGCTGACCACGTCCAGGTGCGGCTCGCAGATCTCGCACGGCTGGTAGTCCTCCTCGACCGCCTGATCGAGCGCGATCGGGCGGGCCTGCAGCCCCTCGAGCTGGATGCACCCCGCGCGATGGAAGTCCGGATGGCCGTCCGCCACCCAGACTTCGCGCGCGCCGGGTGCGACGGGCTCGGACGTGGACGATGCGGCACCGGCCAAGGCCGGCTCCAGCTCGAGCTCGGGCTCCAGCTCCGGCGCAAGCTCGGTGTCGGGCTCGGGCTCCGGTTCGACGTCCGCGGACTCCGGCGTGCAGACCGCACAGGGCGCAAAGCCGTCCTCGACGGCCAGGCCGTGCGGGACCGGCTCGGCATCGAGCCCGATGAGCTCGGAGCAGCCCTCCCGGTGGTAGTCCGGGAAGCCGTCGACCACCCACACCTCGCCGGCACCGGACTCGTCGGCATCAACCGGTTCCGGTTCCGGTTCCGGAGTAGGCGCGAGCTCGGCGGCCTCGGGCATGCACACCGGGCAGGCACTGAACCCGTCCTCGACCGCCTGGTCGTGCGGGACCGGCTCGGCATCCAGCCCAACGAGCTCCGAACAGCCCTCGCGGTGGTAGTCCGGGAAGCCGTCGACTACCCACACGTCGCGGACACCCGAGACTTCGGCCGCGATCAAATCGAGTTCGAGTGCGACCTCCGGCTCGACGTCGACGGCTGGCTCCAGCGCAGCCTCCGGCTCCGGCCCGGGGGCCGACGCGTCTTCGGCGGCCTCCGGCGTGCAGACCACACAGGGTGTGAAACCGTCCTCGACCGCCTGGTCGTGCGGGACGGGCTGGGCGTCCAGACCGGCGAGCTCCTTGCACCCCGCACGGTGGTAGTCCGGGAACCCGTCCACTACCCACACGTCGGCTGCGGTCTCGGGTTCGGCCGCGGCGGGCGACGGGGCCGTGCCCGGAACCGGCTCCAACGACTCCGGCGCGCAGACCGCGCAGGGCTCGAAGCCGTCCTCGACCGCCTGCTCGTACGGGACCGGCTCGGACTCCAGACCGTTCAACTCGTGGCACCCCGCGCGGTGGAAGTCGGGGTAGCCGTCAGCCACCCAGACCTCGCCGATCACAGCGGCCACGGCGGGAGCGGCCGATGCCTTGGTCAGTCCGACGGTCGGCACCGCCGGTGCCGGCACGGTGCTCACCGGGATGCCGGCCGTCTGCGGTGTGCACACCGCGCAGGGCTCGAAGCCGTCCTCGAGCGCCTGATCGAGCGGGATCGGCTCGGCGTCCAGTCCGGCCACCTGCCGGCATTCCTGGCGGTGATACTCGGGGCGACCGTCCACGACCCACACGGGCCGACTCTCGTCCGCGCCAGCGGCGTCGGCTCCGGGGACTGGCTCCGCACCGGCAGTCGGCTCCGGCGGCAGGCCGGCGTCCTCGGCGGCGAACACCGCGTCGGGATTGCAGACGACGCACGGCTGGAAGCCGTCCTCGAGCGCTTGGGCGTACCCGACCGGCTCGGATTCGAGGCCGTCCAGCTCTGCGCAGTCCTCGACGTGGTACTCGGGGTAGCCGTCTGCGACCCATACCGGCCGGTCATCCGCCGCGCCCGCGAGGGCCCGGGCCGGGGTGGCGATGGCCGCCACGGGAGCGGCACCGGCCGCGGCCGGAGCGCACACCGAGCAGGCAACGAACCCGTCCTCGAGCGCCTGGCCCAGGGGAATCGGTTCGCCCTCGCGGCCGACCAACTCGACGCAGCCCGCCTCGTGATATTCCGGGGAGCCGTCCACGACCCAGACATCACCGCCGGACACCGCGGCCGGCGCCTCGGCCGGTGGCCGGCACATCCGACACGGGCTGAAGCCGTCCTCCAGCGCCTGGCTGAGCGGCACCGGAGTCGCGTCGGACTCCGACACCGCCGCGCATCCGGCGACGTGGTAATCGGGCTCGCCGTCGACCACGACCACCTCGACCGCTCCGCGCCCGCTGGTGCCAACTCGTGACGGTGCGGCGGCGCCGGACGTCGCGGCCCCGGACGCCGGAGTCGACTTGGCGGACTTCGCGCCCCGGCCCTTACGCGAGCTCGGACGATCGGCGCGCTGCGTGCGGACGAGGCTGATCAGCACCAGCGCGGCCAGGACGCTGGCCACCAGCGACACGATCAACCAGACCGTGTTCGCCAGGGCAAGACCCAAGACCACACTGACCAGTGCGATGAGCAGCAGTCCAATTAGCAGCATCGTGCGTCACTCCCAGTAGAACCTGCTGGATGGCGTCGCGGGACGCCGGCGCACTCAAGCCGCGACCGGCCGCCCACCTCGTCGTTGCCAGTTGATGCGTTGATTAGGTGGCGCCGACTCAGCCTTGCTGCGCGTCGGCGAATTCGCCACTCGGGTTGGCCGGTTCTGCCTTTCCGCTCGCGTCGAGATCGCGCAGCTGCGACTCGAGGTAGCTCTTGAGTCGAGTGCGGTACTCCCGCTCGAAGGTCCGCAACTCCTCCACCCGACGCTCGAGAGCGGCCTTGCGCTGCTCGAACTGGGCGGTGATCGTTGCCGCGCGCTGCTCGGCGTCGTGCAGTACCTGGGCGGCGCGGGCGGCGCTCTCCTCGTCGAGCTGCTTGGCCCGGCCCTCGGCATCCGCGACGGTGCGGGTGGAGCGCTCGTTGGCATCGGCGACGGCGGACTCGGCGTTGGCCTTGGCCTCGGTGACCAAACGGTCGGCCTCGGCCTTGGACTGGCTAAGGTGTTGGTCGGCGGTCTGTTGCGCGAGCGCCAGCATCTGGACGGCCTGCTGGTGGTGCACGGCCGCACCGGGCGAGGCCGCGTCCTTGGACAGGTTCGGAGCGGGGGCCTTCTGCGCCTCGGCCAGGCGCTGCTGAGCGGCTTCGAGCTGCCTACGGTTCTCGTTGAGCTGCTGCTCGGTCTGGGCCAGCTGCTGCTGCAGCTGCACCACCTGCTGCTGCGCCCCGTTCTTGCCCTGGTTGAGGGTGCGCTCGAGCTCGCCGATGCGGGCCTGCAGGCGGGAGTTCTCCTGACGAGCCGCGGCCAGCTCGGCCGGATCGACGCCGCTGGGCGCGGGCGCAGCAGCTGCTGCGGGGGCGGGGGCGGGCTGACCCGAGCTCAACCGCGACCGCAGGTCGTTGTTCTCTTCGATGAGGCGTGACAGCTCCACCTCGACAATGTCGAGGAACGCGTCCACCTCTTCCTCGTCGTACCCACGCTTGCCGATAGGTGGCTTCTTGAACGCGACGTTGTGGACTTCAGCTGGGGTCAACGGCATTCGGTCACCTCGGGTGCTCGTCGCGGGCCGGTTACGCCGGCGGGTCGTGGTGCTGTCGTGCTCGTGAAGAACTGGTTCGGTCTGCGGCTCGATCCTAGGGAACGCACTACCCGACCGTCAGAGCAACCTCCCGCAGCACGATGAGCACGAGCAGCAGGATGATGACGCTCAGGTCGAGGCTTACAGTACCGAGCTGAAGCGGCGGCACCAATCGGCGCAGCAGCCGGATCGGCGGATCGGTCGTCATGTACACCAGCTCGACCCCGACGGCCGCGACGCCGGCCGGTCGCCACGACCGGGCGAATTGTCGGGTGTAGTCGACGACGATCCGGGCCAAGATCAGCAGGATGTAGACGTAGATCGCGTATCCGACGACGCCCCAGAGCAGCGCCATCGACGATCCCTCCTGGTTGGTGCAGCACAGAATCTGCAGCGGGTTCCCTCACCGAACACAACGGCCTGGCACCCTCAATGGTGCCAGGCCGTCCGAGCGCCCTTGTCACGACTGGTTGAAGAACCCGTTTTCGATCTTCGCCTTGTCCTGCGCGGTGACGCTGACGTTGTGCGGGCTGAGCAGGAACACCTTCGCCGTGACTCGCTCGATCCGGCCGTGCAGGCCGAAGGTCAGCCCGGCGGCGAAGTCGACCAGGCGCTTGGCGTCCGCGTCGTCCATCTCCGACAGGTTCATGATCACCGGCGTGCTCTTGCGGAAGTGCTCGCCGAGCGTGCGCGCCTCGTTGTAGGTGCGCGGGTGCAGGGCAGTGATCTGATACGTCGGCTCGCGCACGTCATCGGAGTAGCCAGCGGGGGACGCGTCGTCGTACTCGCGGCCGTAGGCCGCCACCTCGCTGCGGCTCGGCTCGCGCGGGTAGCGAGCCTCTGCGTAATCCTCGCGGCGGGCCGGCGCGCGCTCGGCCTGGTGCCCGTATGCGTCGGCGTCGGCGTACTCGTCGTCCTCGACGAGACCGAGATAGACGCCCATGCGGTGCATCGCTCCGGGCATTGCTCCTCCAGAAAGCTTCGGTGACTGAACCTGATTCCGGACGCTAGCCGAAAACTTCCTCGCGACGGCCGAGCAACGCCGATCCGACACGCACGTGTGTCGAGCCATGCATGATCGCCGATTCGAGATCCTCGCTCATCCCGGCCGAGATCGAGTCCGCCTCCGGATGCCTCTCGCGCAATCGCGCGGACACCTCGGCCAGTTGCGCGAACGCCCGGTCCGGGTCCGCGCCTAGCGGCGCCACCGCCATCACGCCGCGCAGCCGCAACTCGGCCCGGGCGACGACGGCGTCGGCGAGTGCGGCCAGCCCGGACTCCACCACGCCGCCGCGATCGGGGTCGCCGTCGAGGCTGACCTGCGCGAAGGCGTCCAGCCGGTCCCGTCCGGCCCGGCTCACGCCGTCGGCGAGGCGATCGACGAGTTCGACCCGGTCCACGGAATGGACGACGTCGGCGTAGGACGCCACCGACTTGGCCTTGCGCGATTGCAAGCGGCCGACGAAGTGCCACGTCGGCGGGGCGGTACCGCCGAGCAGCGCCGCCGTCTCCGCGATCTTCGCGCTCGCCTCTTGATCACGACTTTCCCCGACGTCGCGCACGCCGATGCGGACCAGCGTGGCCACGTCAGAGGCCGGGTGCGTCTTGGTGACCGCGATCAACGTGACCGAGCGCGGATCGCGTCCGGCGTCGGCGCAGGCCGCGGCGATCCGCGACCGCACCGCGCCGAGTCCGGCCACGAGTTCGGCCCGCCGGTGTTCATCGAGCCCACCGGTCACCGGCAGCGCTACTTGAGGAAGTCGGGTACGTCGAGCTCGTCGTCGAGATTGAGCACCGAGCGGGCGCCGTTGGTCACCGGCGCCGAGTACTGGCTCGCCGGCTCAGGCGGCGACTGCGGCGCGGCGTACGCGGCGGCGACCGGCTGCGGGACGCGGGTCTGCGCGGCCGGCTCGCGGCGGATGTCGACCTTCTTGTATGGCAGCTGCCCGCTGTCGAAGCCCGCCGCGATGACGGTCACCTTCACCTCGTCGCCCAGAGTGTCGTCGATGACGGCGCCGAAGATGATGTTGGCGTCCGGGTGCGCGGCTTCGGCGACGAGGGAGGCTGCTTCGTTGATCTCGAACAGGCCGAGGTCGGACCCGCCGTAGATCGACAGCAGCACGCCGTGCGCGCCTTCCATGCTCGCCTCGAGCAACGGGCTGGCGATCGCGATCTCGGCCGCCTGCCGGGCCCGGTTGTCGCCGCGGGCCGCGCCGATGCCCATCAGGGCCGAGCCGGCGCCGCTCATCACGCTCTTGACGTCGGCGAAGTCGAGGTTGATCAGGCCCGGCGTGGTGATGAGGTCGGTGATGCCCTGGACACCGGAGAGCAGGACCTGGTCGGCGCTGCGGAACGCGTCCATGACCGACACGTTGTGCTCGGAGATCTGCAGCAGCCGGTCGTTGGGAATGACGATCAGGGTGTCGCACTCGGCCCGCAGGGCGTCGATCCCGTCGTCGGCCTGGGACGCGCGCTTCTTGCCCTCGAAGCTGAACGGCCTGGTGACGACGCCGATGGTCAGCGCGCCAAGCTTGCGCGCGACGCTGGCAACGACCGGGGCGCCACCTGTGCCGGTGCCGCCGCCCTCGCCAGCGGTGACGAAGACCATGTCGGCGCCCTTGAGCACCTCTTCGATCTCGTCGCGGTTGTCCTCGGCGGCCTTGCGGCCCACGTCGGGTTGGGCGCCGGCGCCGAGACCGCGGGTGAGCTCACGACCGACGTCGAGCTTGACGTCGGCGTCGCTCATCAGCAGGGCCTGGGCGTCGGTGTTGACGGCGATGAACTCGACGCCCTTGAGGCCGTGCTCGATCATCCGGTTGACGGCGTTCACGCCGCCGCCACCGACGCCGACGACCTTGATGACCGCCAGATAGTTGTGCGGTGCTGTCATGGCTGTAGCTCCTGTGCTGCTGTGGGCGGATAGCTGTCGGTTGGTGGCCGCCGGTGGCCCGGAACCCTCATCCTCAAGTAGACGTTTAATGTTATGTCAACCTGGGATGTTGGAGCCGAAGTTAGAACGTGGAGCCCGCAATCGGTGTCAGGCGCGCCGAACGACACGCCGATGCGTCCGGGATCCACTGTTGATCAGGGTGCCCCGCGGCTGAACGGCTGGTCCGGGTCGGAGACGTCGAACTGCGTGCCGGGCTGCGCGAGCAGCGCCGGCAGGATCCGGGCCTTGTCGGCGCTGCGCTCGGCGCTCCCCCAGGCCACGACGCGGCCGTGGCGCAGGACGAGGCTGATCGCCCGAGGGTCGAGCGCCTCGATCGACGCGACCTTCTTGAGCAGCGCCGCCGGGAGTGCCGCGGCGACGGTGGCCACCGCTCCACCGGTCGTGCGCGAGTCGGTGCCGTCCGGGACGACGAACCTGGGCAGCCCGACCGGCGCGCTCGGCACCGTGCGGTACTGGTCACCGGTGCGGTCGACGAGCACGTCGCGCCCACCCCGGCGGACGTAGCCCACGGGCGTGCGTTCGTCGACGGTGATCACCACCGTCGACGGGAACGATGTGCGCACCTGCGCGGACTCGACCTCGGCGAGGCGCTCGATACGCCGCGTGATCGCCGTGGTGTCGATGCGGACGAGCGGCGTGCCGTCGGTGATGTCCGCCGCCGCGCGAACCTGCGCGGCGGTGAGCACGTGCATGCCGCGGACCTGGACGGTGCTCACTCCCAGCACCGGACTGAACGCCACCAGCCAGGTGATCAAGACGGCCGCCACCACGACGGCGGCCACGATCAGCAGCGCACGACGCCGCCGGTCCGGCGGTGCCGCGTCCTCGTCGTCCTCGTCCATGCCGGGACGCAGATAGCTTGTCGTGGCGCTCATGTCGATTCTCCACGCTGTTGCGCACACGCATCGCGGATCTCGCCGCACAAGAGGTAGACGTTGCCGATGCCCATGGTGACGACGAGATCGCCCGGCTGCGCCAGCGTCGCGACCCGCTCGGGCACGGCGTCGTAACGCGGCTCGTAGACGACCTGTCCCGGCGGAAGGTCGATGAGGTCGCTGATGGTCGCGCCCGTGATACCCGGGATGGGTTCCTCGCGGGCCGGGAAGATGTCCATGACCACGGCAACGTCGGCAAGTTGCAACGCGCGCGCGAACTCCGCCGCGAACGTCTGGGTGCGGCTGAACGTCCCGGGCTGGAACACCGCGATCAGCCGGCCGGACCCGGCCAGGGCTTCGCGGGCCGCCAGCAGGGATGCCGCGATCTCGGTCGGGTGGTGCGCGTAGTCGTCGAAGATCCGCACGCCGCCGCCCTCGCCGTGCGACTCGAACCGCCGGTGTACGCCGGAGAACTGCGCCCACGAATTGGCCGCGGTGTCGACGTCCAGACCGAGGTGGGCGGCGAGGACGAGGGCGGCCGTCGCGTTGAGCGCCATGTGCGCGCCGATCAGGGCGGCCACCCGGACGTGTCGCCGGCCCAGCCCTGGGCCGTCCACGGTGAATTCGACGGCGTCGGCCCGGGTGACGATGTCCGACACCCGGACGTCGGCGTCTGTACTCGTTCCGTAGGTGCGGACCGTCCGCCCGGCGGCCCGGGCGTGGTCGGCGATACGGCGTGCGCCGGCGTCGTCGGCGCAGGTGAGCAGCAGGCCGTCGGCGTCGATGCGATCGACGAACATCTCGAACGCGCGGTAGATGCCCGCGAGATCGCCGTGGTTCTCGAGATGGTCGGCCTCGACGTTCGTGATGACGGCCGCGGAGGGGCGGGTGAGCAGGAAGGATCCGTCGCTCTCGTCGGCCTCCACCACCGCGAACTCGCCGCTGCCCAGGTGCGCGTTCTTGCCGGTTTCGTAGAGGTTCCCGCCGATCGCGAAGGACGGGTCGGCACCGCAGGCCTGGGCGGCGACGACGAGCAGCGAAGTGGTGGACGTCTTGCCGTGCGTCCCGGCGACCGCGATACAGCGCCGGTCCTCGAGCGCCGAGGCGAGGGCGGCGGCGCGCCGCAGCACGCGCTTGCCGCTCGCCCGGGCGGCAGCGAACTCCTCGTGCTTGGGATTGATCGCGGTCGTGTAGACGAACGTGTCGGCATCGTCGAGATGCGTCGGCGAGTGGCCGATGAACACGGTGGCGCCGAGGGCCCGCAGGCCGGCCACGGTGATCGAGTCGCGAGCCTCGCAGCCACTCACTTCGAGCCCGCGCTCGAGCAGGATGCGGGCGAGCGCACTCATCCCGGCCCCGGCGATGCCCATGATGTGGACGCGGCCGAGCTCGGCCAGCGGCGGGATGACGTCCGTGGCCGCACTGCGCACTAGGGCCGCACCGGGCGCCTGCCAATCCTCCGGGCGGTCGCCGTCGTGATCCCTGATGGGGCTGGCGGCACCGGACTGATCGTCGATCACAATGCGAACCTACGACGCTCGCGGACGACGCTGAGCACGTGTTGCGCGAGCACGACATCGGCGTTGCGCGATCCCATCGATGACGCGGCCCTTGACATCGCGGTCAACCGAGCGGGGTCGGTGATCAACGCAAGCAGCTTCGCGTCGATCCACGACGAGGTGAATTCGTCGTTGGCGACGATGAGTGCGCCACCGGCTCGCGCGATCGGTTCGGCGTTGTACCGCTGCTCGCCGCCGCGCAGGGGCAGCGGAACGTACACCGCGGGAAGACCGACGGCGGTGAGCTCCGCGCAGGTCATCGCCCCCGAGCGACAGACGACGAGGTCGGCGGCGGCGTACGCGTATTGCATCTCGTCGACGTAGGGGACGACGACGTACGGCGGCGAGCCGGCCGGCACCTCGACCACGTTCTCCGGCCCGGAGATGTGCAGCACCTGGACGCCCGCGGCCCGCAACGACCCGGCCGCGCCGGAGACCGCTGCGTTGATTGCTCGGGCGCCCTGCGAGCCGCCGGTAACCATCAGCACGGGGCGGTCCGGTTCGAGTCCGAAGCGGGCGCGCGCCTCAGCGCGCAGCGCGGCGCGATCCAGGCCGGCGATGGCCGGACGCAGCGGAATGCCCACCGCAGTGGCGTGGGCCAGTCGCACGCCGGACGATGCCGTGAACACGTGGGTGGTCATGCGGGCGGCGACCCGGTTCGCGACACCGGGTCGGGCGTTGGCCTCGTGCACGACGATCGGAATGTCGAGGCGCCGGGCGGCCACGTAGGCGGGCATCGCCACGTACCCCCCGAATCCGACCACGACCTCGGCCTGCACCCGTTCGAGAATCGCGCGGGTGGCCCGCACTGACTCGCGCAGCTTGCGGGGCGTCGCGAACAGGGCGCCGTTGATCTTGCGTTGGAGGGGCACCGGGGGGATCAGCTGGAGTGAATAGCCGCGAGCCGGTATCAGCGTGGTGTCCAGACCTCGAACCGTACCGAGCGCCGTGATCTCGGCGGCGGGCTCGAGCCGGCGCAGGGCGTCCGCGAAGTTCATCGCCGGTTCGATGTGACCGGCCGAGTGCCCGCCCGCCACGACGATGCGCGAAGCGCTCATCGCCGCCTGCCGGCAGGTGCCGAGGACTTGCGGCGCTTGGGCGGCGCGTACGCCCGAGGCACCGGGATGCGGCACCACCGCTCGAGACGGCTGCGGCAGCCCCGACGTTCGGCCCGGCGGGCGGTACTGACCGCCGCCGCCTCGTGGCGAGCGAAGGAGACGAGCATGCCGAGCACGAAGAAGGTGACGAGCAAGGACGTGCCGCCGGCCGAGATCAGCGGCAGCGGGATGCCGGTGACCGGCAGGAGGCCGCTGACGTAACCGATGTTGATCACGGCTTGCCCGCACAACCAGATCGTCGCGCCGCCGGCGGCGAGCCGCACGAACGGATCGGCGTTGCGGCGAACGATGCGCAGACCGGTGTAGGCGAACAGCCCGAACAGCGCGAGTACGGCCAGGCACCCGATCAGTCCGAGCTCCTCGCCGATGATCGCGAAGACGTAGTCGGAGTTGGCGTTGGGCACCCACCCGTACTTGGACGTGCCCTGACCGAGACCGACCCCGAACACCCCGCCCGACGCGAGCGCGTACAGCCCCTCGACGGTGTGGTATCCACTGCCTTGGGGGTCCTTGAACGGATCCACGAAGCTCGTGAGCCGGACGAGCCGGTAGGGCGCAGCGAAGGCGAGCAGGGTGATCGCGCCGGCCACCATGCCGAGCACGAGCCCGAAGTAACGCAGCGGCATGCCGACCATCCACAGCAGCCCGAGCAGGATCAGCATGAAGCAGCAGGTGGTGCCGAGATCCGGCTCGAGCATCACGAGCAGGCTGACGATCATGAAACCGGGCAGCAGCGGCACGAACAGGTGCCGGGCGCGGCGCAGGGTGCCGAACTGCTGTTTGCGCGCGAGTAGGTCCGCACCCCACAGCAGCATCGCGACCTTGGCGATCTCGGACGGCTGCAACTGCAATGGTCCGATGTCGATCCACCGGCGCGCACCGTAGACGCCGACGCCGATGCCGGGAACGAGCACCGCTACGAGCGTGATCAGCGCCAGCCCCAGGATCGGATAGGCCAGCATCCGGAACGCGCGCGGCGACAGCCGCATCGCGAACCAGAACAGGACGAGTCCGATCGCGATGAACTCGCCTTCCTTGATCGACTGTCCCCAGATCGAGCCGGTGCCGTTGTTGTCGTGCGCCGCGGCGATGGTCGTGGACACCGCCATCAGCACGCCGAAGCCGAGCAGGCCCACCGCGCTCAGGAGCAGCAGCTGGACCGACGCGTAGGGCCGGTCCAGGAAGCGCTGGACGGCGGATTCCGGACGCAGGCGGCCGCGCACGTCGTCGAGAGCAGCACTCATCGAGTGCCTCGCTCCGCTCGGAATGGGGCTTCGTAGACGCTGTGCTTCCAATTCGCTCGCTGACGCTCACTCATCCTTAGAGCTCCCGGGCCGCGGCGGCGAACGCGTCGCCCCGGGCGGAATAACTGGCGAACATGTCGTAGGAAGCGGCCGCGGGTGCGAGCAGCACGGTGTCACCCGGACATGCGAGTCCGGCCGCGGCGTGCACCACCTCGGTCATCGCACCATCGTCGGTGCTGTCGACCGTGATTACGGGGATCTCGGGCGCGTGTCGCGCTAGGGCGGCGGCGACGAGGGCGCGGTCTTCGCCGAGCAGCACGGCTCCGGCCAGGCGCGGCGCGATCTCGGCAACCAGATCGCCGATGTCGACGCCCTTGAGCTGCCCACCCGCGATCCACACCACCCGCGAGTACGCCGACAGCGATGCCTGGGCGGCGTGCGGGTTCGTCGCCTTGCTGTCATCCACCCAGGTGACGCCATGACGGGCGAGCACGACCTGGTTGCGATGCGGGTCCGGGACGAAGCTGCGCAGCCCGTCCGCGATCGGCTCCGCCGCGACGCCGTACGCGCGGGCGAGCGCCGCCGCGGCGAGCGCATTCGCCACGTTGTGCCGACCGGGCGGGCGGACCTCGTCCCCACTGACGAGCACCAGGCCGTCGTCCCCGAACGCCCGAGACACGAGCTGCCCGTCGACGACTCCGAGCTGGCCATCGGCCGGGCCGCCGAGCGTGAACCCGATCCCGCCGGCCGGCAGCAGTTCGGCGACCCGCGGATCGTCGGCATTGCCGATCGCGATCGCGCCGTTCCACACCGCGGCCTTCGCGATCTCGTACGCGGCCATCGATCCGTGCCAGTCCAGGTGATCGGGCGCCAGGTTGAGCAGCGCACCCGCGGCGGGTCGGATCGTCGACGACCAGTGCAGCTGATAGCTCGACGCCTCGATGGCCAGCACATCGTAGGGCTGCGGATCGGTCACCGCGTCGATGATCGACACGCCCACGTTGCCGGCGGCGAGCGCCCGCAGTCCGGCCGCTCGCAACATCGCCTCGAGCATCCGGACCGTCGTCGTCTTACCGTTCGTACCCGTCACCACGAGCCACGGCGCCGCGTCCGCCGCCCGCAACCGCCAGGCGAACTCCAGCTCGCCGATCACCTCGACGCCACGCGCGGCGGCGTTGGCGAACAGCGGGTGGCTCGGCGCGAAGCCCGGAGACGTCACCACCAGGTCGGTGTCCCGGGGCAGCGCCTCGATCACGCCGGCGAAGGTCGCGCCCGCCGTGACGAGGTCGTCGGTGCCAGCGGGCCGCTCCCGGTCGGCGAGCACCACCCGCGCTCCCCGCGCCAGCAGGGCCCGGGCCGCGGCCTGGCCGGCGAACCGGGCGCCACAGACGAGCACGGTCCGACCCGCCAGCTCGGGCCGCCCGTCAGCCATTGGCGACGAAGTCGGCATAGAAGATGCCCATGCCGAAGGCGACCGCCATTCCGCCCATGATCCAGAAGCGGACGATGATCGTGACCTGTTCCCAGCCCGCGAGCTCGAAGTGATGATGCAGCGGGGCCATCCGGAATATTCGTCTACCTGTGCCGGTGCGTCTTCGGGTGAGCTTGAACCAGCCGGTCTGCAAGATCGACGAAAGCGTGATCACCGCGAACAGTCCTCCGAGTGCGACGAGCAGGAGTTCGGTCCGGGTCAGGATCGCCAGCCCGGCCATCAACCCGCCGAGCGCGAGCGAGCCGGTGTCCCCCATGAAGATCTGCGCGGGCGGGGCGTTCCACCACAGGAACCCGAAGCACGCACTCATCGCCGACGCCGACACCAGGGCGAGGTCGAGGGAGTCGCGGACCTGATAGCACCCGCCGACCGGATTCGAGCCACACGGATTCCGGAACTGCAGGAACGAGATGAGTGTGAACGCGCCGAAGACCATCGCCGCGGCGCCGGCCGCGAGCCCGTCCAGGCCGTCGGTGAGGTTCACCGCGTTGGACGTCGCTGAGATGATCAAGTAGGCCAGGATGACGAAGCCCACCGAGCCGAGCGTGATGGTCTTGATGTCTCGGACGAAGGACAGATGCGTCGACGCCGGCGTGAGCCCGAACTTGTTGTGCCATTGCAGGGCCATCATCGCGAACGCGACGCCGACGATGAGCTGACCGCCGAACTTGGCCCGCGCCCGCAGCCCCAGACTGCGCTGCCGGCGGATCTTGATGAGGTCGTCGATGAAGCCGACGAACCCGAGCCCGACCATCAGGAACAGCGCCAGCAGCCCGGACGCGTTCGGGCCACCGCCGCCGCGGATGGCGATGATCACGTGCGCCAGCACGTAGCCCACGACGGTCGACCCGATGATCGCGACGCCGCCCATGGTCGGCGTGCCGCGCTTGACGAGGTGGGTCTGCGGGCCGTCGGAGCGGATCTCCTGTCCGAAGCCGCGGCGGCGGAAGTACACAACGACCAGCGGAGTCATCAGGATCGAGGTCAGCAGCGAGAAGACGGCGGCGATCAGAATCGTCTTCACCCCGCGCCTCCATTCCCACTCGTCGCGCCCGCGTCACCGTCGGCCAACACCGAATCGTCGGCGATGCGCAGCGCGACCCGTTCGAGGCTCGCCGCCCGGGATGCCTTGACGAGCACCACATCGCCGGCGCGCAACTCCGCGCGCAACAGCGCGACAGCGGCGTCGACGTCGGGTACCCAGCTCGATTCGCCGTTCCACGAGCCTTCCAGAGCCGCGCTGTGGTCGATCGGCCGGGCCTGCTCGCCGACCGCGACGACCCGTGATACCTCGAGTCGCGCCGCCAGCCGGCCAACCTCCTCGTGCGCAGCGCCCTCGTTCGGACCCAATTCAGCCATCGGGCCGAGCACCGCGAACGAACGTCCACCCGCGGCCCGGCGGGACCGTGCGACCGCAGCGAGGGCGGTCAGGGCCGCCCGCATCGACTCGGGGTTGGCGTTGTAGGCGTCGTTGATGACCAGCACCCGGTCCGCGCGTTCGGTGATCTCCATCCGCCATCGACTGACCGGCGTCGCCGCCGCGAGGGCCGCCGCCACGTCGCTGAGCGGCATACCGCACTCGAGCGCCACCGCCCCGGCGGCGAGGGCGTTGCTCACCTGATGGCCGCCCACCAGGCGCAGGGTGACCGCTGCGCGGGCACCGTTGCGGGCCAGCACGAACGTCGGCCTCCCGAGTTCGTCGAGCGTCACGTTCTCGGCCCGGACGTCGGCGTCCTTCGTGGTACCGAACGTCACGATTCGCGCGCTCGTGCGCGCCGCCATCGCCGTCACCAGCGGATCGTCGACGTTGAGAATCGCCACGCCGCCCGCCGGCAGGGCCTCGATGAGTTCGCCCTTCGCCTGGGCGATCGCGTCCCGTGACCCGAACGCGCCGAGGTGTGCGCTGCCCACGTTGAGGACGACGCCGATCTGCGGTGGCGCGATCTCGGTCAGGAAGCGGATGTGCCCGATCCCGCGGGCGCTCGTCTCGAGGATCAGATAGCGGGTCTCGCGCGTCG
The DNA here is from genome assembly GCA_032160665.1 of Pseudonocardiales bacterium. GTDB lineage: Bacteria > Actinomycetota > Actinomycetes > Mycobacteriales > Jatrophihabitantaceae > Jatrophihabitans. Next base: position 20,773 of record JAVHVH010000181.1, on the reverse strand, counting down.
CCCGCAGCACGGTGTACGGGTGGCCGAGTTCGTTGTTGAACGAGCCGGGCGGTGCCACCGTGGGGCCGAGCCGGGCCAGCAGTTGCGCCAGAACGTCCTTCGTCGACGTCTTGCCGGAGGACCCGGTCACCCCGATCACCGTCACCCCGGGGAGGCGCCGGATCACCGCAGCCGCCAGGGCGGCCAGCGCGGCGAACCCATCGGCCACCTGGATCGCCGGCCCGGCTACCGGACGGGTGACGATGGCGGCGACCGCGCCGGCATCGAGGGCTTTCGCGACGTAATCGTGGCCGTCGACCCGTTCGCCCGGAAGGGCGAGAAACAGTCCGCCGGGCCTGACCTCGCGCGAGTCGAACTCCACCGTGCCGGTCACCACCGTGGCCGGGTCGGCCTCGTGCAGCGTCCCGCCGACGATCTGCGCGACATCCCCCAGCGTCAGCTCGATCACGGCCGCTCCAGGGCATTGCGCAGGACGATCCGGTCGTCGAAGGGATGCACGACCCCGGCGACCTCCTGGCCGGTCTCGTGCCCCTTGCCCGCGATCAGGACCGTGTCCCCGAAGTTCGCCGCGGCGACCGCAGCGCCGATCGCCTCGGCCCGGTCACCCACCTCGATGACCTGTCCGCGCGCGGACTCCGGCACGGCCAGCGCGCCGTCGAGCATCGCCTTGCGGATCGCGGCGGGATCCTCGGACCGGGGGTTGTCGTCGGTGACGATCAGCAGGTCGGCGCCGCGCGCGGCGATCTCGCCCATGTGCGGACGCTTGCCGCGGTCCCGATCACCCCCGCAGCCCAGCACGATGATCAAGCTGCCCGCGGTGAGCGGGCGCAAGGCCATCAGCGCCCCGTCCACCGCGGCCGGTTTGTGGCTGTAGTCGACGACGGCGAGGAACGGCTGGCCGGCATCGACGCGCTCCATCCGCCCCGGCACGGACGCGGTCGAGATCGCCGGCGCGGCCACCTCCGCGGGCACGCCGGCCTCGTCCAGCACCGCCAGGGCCAGCAGTGCGTTGGCGACGTTGTAGCGTCCGGGGATCGCGCACCCCATGGCCAGGTCCACGCCGGGGCCAGTCGCCCGGAACGACGTGCTTCCGTCGGCGTGCGCCACGATGTCGCTCGCCTGCCACGTTCCGCGCTGGCCCGTCGTGCTGACCGTCGTGGCTGTCCCAACGTCGTCGACGAGCTGCTGTCCCCAGATGTCGTCGACGACGATCACCGCGTTCTCGGTCTGCTCGAACAGGGCCGCCTTGGCGCGGAAGTAGTCCGTCATGTCCGCGTGGAAGTCGAGATGGTCCTCGGACAGATTGGTGAAGGCGCCGACGGCGAACTCGATGCCGTCCACCCGCCCGAGGGCCAGCGCGTGACTCGACACCTCCATCGCGACATCGGTCCCACCCCGCTCGATCATCGTCGCCAGCAGCGCTTGGACCTCGGGCGCTTCGGGGGTGGTGAAGCCGGTCGCGATCTCCTCGTCCCCGATCAGGGTCGCCACGGTGCCGATAAGGCCGGGCACCCGGCCCGCGGCCCGCATCCCGGCGCGCATGAGAAACGTGGTGGTCGTCTTGCCGCTCGTGCCGGTGACGCCCAGCACCCGCAGCTGCCTCGAGGGTTCGCCGTACACCTGCGCGCTCAGCCGGCCGAGCACGGCGCGCACGTCCTCGACGACGAGCGCCGGCACGTCGACAGCCGCCAGATCCACGCCGGCGGGATCGGTGAGCACCGCGGCCGCGCCGGCCGCCACAGCGTCGGCGGCGAAGCGCGCCCCATGCGCGGAACGGCCGGGCAACGCCGCGAACAGGTCGCCGGGCCGCACGAATCCGCTGCTGCCCGTGACGCCGGTGACCGTCAAGTCGGCACCTCGCAGCCGCCCACCGAAGGCCGAGGCAAGGGTGGACAGCCCCACCGGCGCGACCCGCTGCGGCCGGGGAACTCCGGTCGTGACGGCTCCGGGCACGTCAGCAGACGTTAGCGGGCAGGTACCGCCGGTCCATCCCCGCGCAGTCCTGCAGTGGCACGTGCCTCGAAAGCGAGCCGGTCGGCGCGACGTGCGCGTGCTGCACCTCGTAGCTCGCGATTTCGTGGAACAGCGGGGCGGCGACATCGCCGCCCTCGAGCCCGTGCGCAGGATTGTCGACCATGATCGCGACGACGAACTGGGGGTCGTCGGCAGGCATCATCCCAGCGAACGTGTCCCAGTTCATCCAGCTCGAGTACGCCCCGCCGTGGGCCGGGTCCGGCTGCTGCGCGGTGCCGGTCTTGCCGGCGATGCGGTAGCCGGGGATGGCCGCCTTGAAGCCGGTCCCGCCGGGCATCGTCACCGACTCGAGCATGGTCCGGACCGTCTTGGCCGTGGCGGCCGTGATGACCCGAATGCCCTGGGGTTGGGCGGTCGTCGTCACCGACCCGTCGGACTTCGTGACGGACTGGACGATCCGCGGCGGGATCCGCACGCCCCCGTTGGCGATCGTCTGGTAGATCGACCCGAGCTGCAGCACGGTCATGCTTTCGCCCTGCCCGAAGGGCAGGTTCGCGAACGTCGATGCCGACCACTGCGACAAGGGCGGCACATAGCCACTGCTCTCGGCCGGCAGCTCGATACCGGTCTTGATGCCCACGCCGAACTTCTTCTCGTAGCGGTACCACGCGGTGGGTCCGAGCTTCTTCGCGATCTTCAGGGTGCCGACGTTCGACGATTCGGCGAGTACTCCAGTCGCGGTGAACTTCTGCGTCGCGTGCGACCAGGCGTCGCTAACCGTGACGCCGCCCATCTGGATCGAGTCCGGGACGGTGAGCACGGTCTTGGGGGTGATCACCCCCTCCTGCAGGGCGGCGGCGAACGTGATCGCCTTCTGCACCGACCCGGGTTCGAAGGCCGACATGACCGGCGGGTTGATCGGGACGTCGGGGTTGATCGTGTTCGGGTCGGCGGCGTCGAAGGTGCCAGACGAGGCCAGGGCGAGCACCTGACCGGTATGCACGTCGAGGATCGCCATCTCGGCGCCGCGCGCACCTGACTCGGGCACCGCGGTGTCAAGGTACTGCTGGGCCACGAACTGCAGGTTCTGATCGAGCGTGAGCCGGACCGTGGCACCGTTGCGTGCCGGGGTCGTGACCGTTCGGCTGTTCGGGTTGACGTTGCCGACGTTGTCGACCGAGTAGGTCTGGCTGCCGTCCTTGCCGGCCAGCACGTCGTTCAGGGCCGCCTCGATGCCCGCCGCTCCGGTGCCGTCGGAGTGGACCGTGCCGATGACGTTGGCACCCGTCGTGTGACCCGGGTACTGCCGCTGCGTCGTGGCCTGGGTATAGATGCCGCCCAGGCCCAGAGCGACGACCTTCTGGGCCGTGACCGGGGACAGTGCGGTCGCGAGCAGCGCGTACTGCCCGGGCCGCGAGAGACCGCGCAGGATCGACGCCTCGGACACGCCCAACAACGGGGCGAGCGTCCGGGCGTAGCGCTCCCGGTCGGCGGGCGTCACCTGCTTCGGGTCGGCGGTGATGTCCTGGGCGTTCGAGGTGTACGCGAGCGGCGTGCCGAACCGGTCGAGGATCGAGCCGCGCAGTGCGTGCACGGTGATGTGGTCGACCCGTTGCGCCGCAGCCGCGCCGGCGTAGTTCGTGTGGTCGATGCCCTGTAACTGCACGAGCCGGCCACCGATCACCAGCAGTAGTACGCACACCGCGGCGAAGCCGTAGCGCAGCCGGCCGTCCAGCCGACCAAGCCGCAGGTGCCGCCGCCGGCGGATCGGCCGACGCGTCGGCGCCGGAGGTGACTGCCGAGTCGGGCGGCGCGACGGCGGAGGTGGCGGCGGACCGAACCGGCGGGTGACCGGCACCGCTCGGCGCGCCGGTGCGCGGCGTGGTGGTGCGGGCGGCCGTCGACGCTGGGTCATCGGTTGCCTCCGGGCAGGGTCAGCGTCGGAGTGGGGGTCGGGGTGGGCTTCGCCGGGGTCGGGGTGGGCTTCGCCGGCGAGGTCGAGGTCGACGCGTGCGCGGTGGTCTTCGTGGACGTGGCCGACTGGGTCGCGGCCGCCGTGGTCACACGCTTGCGCTTCTGCTTCCGGTGAGCGGACTGCTGCACCACCGGCTGGGCCGACACCGGGGCCGGGCTGCCGAGCACGCGGACGGAGCCGTCGCTCCCGATCACCAGGAATGCCGGGTTTTCGGCCGGCACCATGCCGAGCGCCGCGGCGGCCTGAGCTAGGTTGCCGGGCGCGGCGCTGGCCGCAACGTCGATCTCCAATTGCTGGACCTGCGCGCCCACCCCGGCGTCCCGTCCCGCCAGGTCGTTACGCCGCAACTCGTTGGCGGCCGAAGCCGTGTTGAGGGCGAGAAGCAACGCCATCCCACCGACGATCAACCCGACCACCAGCACGGCGAATGGCGTCCGCGACGCGTGCTTCGGAGCCGTCGCGGCGCGGGCGGAGCGGAGCTGGTCGAGGCCGGCGATCGCCCGGGCCCGGCGCAGGAGTTCGTTCACGCCGACTGCCTGATCCGCTCGGCGGCACGCAGTCGCACTGACGCGGCGCGGGGGTTCAGCGCGACTTCTGACTCGTCCGCCGACTCTGCGCCGCGCGTGAGCAGCCGCAACTGCGGGCCGCGGTCGGGCAGGGCGACCGGCAGGTCGGGTGGCGTCGTGTCTGTGGCAAGGGCGGCAAGGGCCTGCTTGACGATCCGGTCCTCCAGCGAGTGGTAGGCCAGGACGACGATCCGGCCACCGACCGTCAGGCCCCCCAGCGCGGCCGGAACCGCGGCCCGTACCGCGTCCAGCTCGCCGTTGACCTCGATCCGCAGGGCTTGAAAGGTGCGCTTGGCTGGGTGGCCCCCGGTCCGGCGCGTCGCGGCGGGGATCGCCTGACGTACCAGCTCGGCCAGCTCGGCTGTTGACCGCAGCGGGGCCACCCGGCGCGCACGGTCGATAGCTTGTGCGATCCGCAGCGCGAACCGTTCCTCCCCGTATTCGCGCAGGACGCGGGCCAACGCCGGCACCGGGTAGGTGTTCACGACGTCCTCGGCGGTCGTCCCCGAGCCCTGGTCCATGCGCATGTCGAGCGGCGCGTCGTGCGCATAGGCGAAACCGCGCTCGGCGACGTCCAGCTGCATGGACGACACGCCGAGGTCGAAGAGCACACCGTCGACCCCGTCGAAGCCGAGTTCGTCGAGCACCTCCGGCATCCGGTCGTAGACGGCGTGGACGAGATGGGTGCGGCCGGCGTAGGGGGCCAGGCGATCCCGGCTGCGGGCCAGCGCAGTGGGGTCGCGATCCAGCCCCACGAGCGTCAGTTGCGGATGCGCGGCGAGCAGCGCCTCGGCATGCCCGCCCAGACCCAGAGTGGCGTCGACGGCGACGGCCGGGCGATCAGCCAGTGCGGGCGCGAGGAGGGCCAACACCCGGTCGAGCAGGACAGGGACGTGCGACGCGTCCGCGGCGGTGCGCGGCGGGTCGTCCCGGTCGTCCATCGGCGGTGCCCTCTCGCGGAATCGGTCGGTGGGTCAGGGCGCCTGGACTTCGTGGCCACCAGGCGGTGGGGAGAGGTGGGGAATGACGTTCGATCGGGTCCCCGCCCGTCCCGCCTGGCATCGGGGAAGTGATGCCAGGTGGCCACGGGAGGAGGCCGAACCCAACGTCGGGCCTCAGAGGACTCCGGGCAGCACCTCCTCCGCAATGTCGGAGAAACCGGGCTCGGCGGCGTCGAGGTACTCCCGCCACGCAGCGGAGTCCCACACTTCGATCCGGGTGTTCGCGCCGATGACGACGCAGTCCTTGCTCAGCCCGGCGTACTGGCGCAGCGGCGGCGGAACGGTGATCCGGCCCTGCCCGTCCGGGGTTTCGTTGGACGCGCTGGCGAACAGCACCCGGCTGTAGTCGCGCACCCGGCGGTCGGTGACGGGAGCATTGCGCAGCGCGTCAGTGACCCGCCCGAACTCGGTGACCGGGAAGACGTAGAGGCAGCGGTCCTGTCCCTTGCAGATCACCAGTCCTCCTTCCAGCTCCGGTCGGAAACGCGCCGGGAGAGCGAGTCGTCCTTTGTCGTCGAGCCGCGGCGTGTGAGTACCGAGAAACACCGGCCCTCACCTCCGCGACGCCTAGGGCCGGGCCTGCCGCTCGACGCCATCTCTCCCCACTGGGCCCCACTGTAACCCACATCATGCCACCGTCAATCGACACGCCAACCGAACTCGTCGAGTTCACAGCGGCCCGAAGTGACCAGACGGTGATCCGGGCGGGGGTGCCGCCGGGCGGGACGCTAGGCATACTCGACGCTGACGCGCGCACACCCCGCGCGCCTCGCCCGTCTGCCAGAACTCAAAAGGACGTTTACGTGGACGATCTTCAATCTGCGGCTCGCCATGCGGGGCACGACCCCGTGCCGGCACCGGCTGCGCCCCTCCAACTGGTCCACGACGCCGGCGTGCGCATCGGCGCGAACATCGAGCGAGTCATCGAGGGCAAGCACGCCGCTGTGACGCTGGGCCTCGCGGTCCTGCTCGCCGAGGGACACCTGCTCATCGAGGACGTCCCGGGCGTGGGCAAGACGAAGTTCGCCAAGGCGCTGGCCCGCTCGATCGACTGTTCAGTACGACGCGTGCAGTTCACCCCGGACCTGCTTCCGAGCGACATCACCGGGGTCAGCGTGTACAACGCCGAGGACCGCGACTTCGAGTTCAAGCCCGGCCCGGTGTTCGCCAACATCGTCGTCGGCGACGAGATCAACCGCGCCTCCCCCAAAACCCAGGCGGCACTCCTCGAGTGCATGGAGGAGCGTCAGGTCACCGTCGACGGCGTGACCTACGGGCTGGAAGCGCCGTTCATGGTGCTCGCGACGCAGAATCCCATCGACATGGAGGGCACCTACCCGCTGCCCGAGGCGCAGCGCGACCGGTTCACCGCCCGGATCTCGATGGGCTACCCGGACCGCAACTCCGAGATCTCGATGCTCAGCGAGCACGCGGCGCTCGACCCGCTGGAACATCTGCGACCGGTCTCGGACGCCACCGAGATCCGGACCCTCATCGGCGGAGTGCGCTCGGTGTACGTGTCCGAAGCCATCAAGGCCTACGCCGTCGACCTGGCCGAGGCCACGCGCCGGGCCGGCGAGATCCGGCTCGGCGCATCGCCGCGCGCCACGTTGCAACTGCTGCGCGCCAGCAAGGCGCGGGCGGCGCTGATCGGGCGCGAATACGTGATCCCGGACGACCTGCAGTACCTGCTGTCGCCGGTGTTCGGCCACCGGCTGCTCCTCACCGCCGAGGCGCATGTGGCCGGGCGCACGACCAGCGACATCCTGCAACGCATCGCGCAGGGCACCCCCATCCCGGCCGCCGCTGGACACGGAAACCGCTGACCGTGAGTCGCGGGCGCAGCGGTTTCACGACCCGGGCCAGCTGCCTGCTTGCGGCCGGGCTCACGGCGGTGGCGTGCGGGCTGCTGCTGGGCGCCGTCGACCTGGTGCGAGCCGGGGTTCTCGCCGCTGCGGTGCCGCTGGTCGCCGCGCTGTCCGTGCACCGTTCCCGGGTACGCATCGCGAACCGGCGCAGTGTCGAACCGGTTCGGGCCAGTGCCGGTGAGGCGGTCACGATCCACCTCACCATCACCAATCGCTCCTCGCTGCGCACCGGCGTGCTCATGCTTGAGGACCGGCTGCCGGAGCGGCTGATCGGACGGGCCCGCTTCGTCCTCGATCCGCTCGGCAGCCACGAAACTCGCACCGTCTCCTACCGCATGCCGAATCTCGGACGCGGACGCTATCGCGCCGGTCCCTTGCAGATCCGGCTCAGTGACCCGTTCCGGATGATCGACCTCACCCGATCTTTCACGGCGACGAGCGAGTTCGTGGTCGCTCCGGTCGTGGATCCGCTGCCGGTCGTCGAACCGCCGCGGTCGGACGACCTCGGCGACAACGCCGGCAGCCACTCGATCGGCATGTACGGCGCCGACGACCAGTCCACCCGCGAGTACCGGATGGGCGACGATCTCCGCAAGATCCACTGGCGTTCGTCGGCGCGGACCGGGCTGCTGATGGTCCGCCAGGAGGAGCGCCCGTGGCAGGGTCAGAACACCGTGCTGCTGGACCTGCGGGCGTCGGCGCACGCGACCGGCGAGGTGCCCGCCGGGTACGACCGGCCCGACCCGCGAATGATCAGCAGCCTGGAATGGGCCGTCAGTGCGGCGGCCAGCATCGGCAGCCACGTCATGCTGTCCGGACGTCACCTCTCCCTCATTTCGGACCCGACGGCGGCTGACCGGATGCGGTTCAGCGAGCCGACTCGGTTCCTCACCCAGCTGGCGCTGGCCCGCGACACCCACCACGCCGACCTCACCCCGCTTGCGGGCCTGGTTCGCTCCGCCGCCCGCGACTCCGCGCTCGTCGCGATCCTCGGGCGGGTCGAGCCGGCTTCGCTGCGACTGCTCGCCGACGCCCACCCGCGCGGTCGATCCACGCCGGCGCTCGCGATGCTGATGGACGTGGGCACCTGGGCCGACCCCGACGCGGCTCCGGCTGATCACTCGACCCTGTCCCCCGTCGAGGCCACGGCCGCCGTCCTGCGCAACGCCGGGTGGCGTGTGCGAATCGTGCGACACGGCGAGACCACCGCGCAGGCCTGGCAGGTGTTGCTGGCCGGCTTCGCTTCCTCGGGCCGAGCGACGACGGTGCTGCGATGACGACCACGGCACCCGTCCGCACGCCCGCGTCGGCCCATCCGGTCGCAGCGGACGAGGCCGTTGGCGTGGGCAACTCCGCGGTCCGGCGCACCGGGCTGACGCTGGTGGCCAGCATGCTCGGCGCGACTCCGCTCAAGGGCCTGCTCGTCGACAGCGGCTGGCTGATCGACGTGTGGCTCACGATGGTCATCGTCATCGCGCCGGCCATCCTGCTGCGCTACCGGCGCTCGCCGAGCGCACTAGACATCTGGCCGGGAATCGTCCTGCTCGTCCCCTGGCTCACGCTGCGATTCGTACCGGACCACGCCTGGGGTGGGTTCATCCCGACCGGGCGGACGGTGCACGACGTCTCGCTGCTCATGGACAGTCTGCATCACACGACCAGCAGCCAGGTCGCGCCGATCCACAGCACTCTTGCGGTCCGGCTCGTGCTCTGTGCGCTGCTCGGGCTCCTCGCGGCCCTGATCGACCTGATCGCGGTCGTCGGACGCCGCGGCGCTCTCGCCGGGGTGCCGCTGTTGGCCGTCTTCACGGTGTCCGGCGCCGTCCCGCGCGACCCGGTCCCCTGGTTCTGGTTCGGCGTCGCGTCGGTGGGCTATCTGATCCTGCTGGCCGTCGACGCCAACGACGAGTTGCACAGCTGGGGCCGCCGCATCACCCACCCGGGTGGCAGCCGAGGGCGGCAGACGCTTCCCGTCTCGGCGCAACGAATCGGCGTGGTCGCCGTCATCGCGGCCATGGCGGTGCCGCTGATCGTGCCCGATAAGCCGAGTAACTTCCTCGCCGACCTGTTCCACAACGCAAGCGGCAACGCGCTCGGCGGGTTCGGCGCAGGTGGTGGCACGGGCAGCTCGATCAACCCCTTCGTCGCGATGAAGGGTCAGCTGGTACGTGACAAGGCGTTGCCGCTCATGACGGTGCACGTGGATGTGCCTTCGCCTACGGTGCAGCCCTTCTACCTGCGCTCGAACATCCTCGACCGTTACACGGACAAGGGCTGGACAGTCACCAGTCACGGCCGCACTGAAGACCTCACCAACACCGCGTTCGGCATCGACCCGCCCGTGACCCCGCCGCAGACGATCGACTACCGCGCGAGCGTCACGATCAGCGGCCTGACCGGGAACCCGCCGTTGTTCTCCTCGCCGACCGCTGTCGGCGGCATCGACTCCGGAACGACGTGGAGCACCGAGGACCAGCTGCTGCTCGGCCCGAACGTGCGCCCGCAGCAGGAGATCATCGAGAACGTGTCGCAACCGGCCCCGACGATCCGCGACCTGCAGAACGCTCCCGCCGACAATGACCCGGCGCTGGCCCGCTGGCTCGAGCTGCCGACCCTGCCCCCGTACGTCACGGACCTTGTCGCGTCGCTCACCGGATCTGAGAGCACGCCGTACGCGAAGGCGCGAGCGGTGAGCGACTACTTTGCCGATCCGGCCAACGGCTTTACCTACAGCCTGCGGACCAAGACCGGCGACTCCGGCAGCGCGCTCGTCGACTTCTTGAAGAACCGCGAGGGGTTCTGCCAGCAGTACGCCGCCGCAATGGCCGTCATGCTCCGCCAGGCCGGAGTGCCCAGCCGCGTGGTGCTCGGCTATATGCACTCGCCGCCGGACCGGAACGGCAATTTCATGGTCACGACGTTCGACGCGCACGCCTGGGTGGAGGCGTACTTCGCCGGAGTCGGTTGGATCCCCTTCGACCCGACGCCGACCGGCGGGCTGGCCGGCGGCAAGCCGGGCGACCTCTCCTGGGCTCCGCACGTCTATGGCAACGCCGGCGAAAACTTCCCCGGGCGTCCCACCAACCAGGTCTCGGGCGGGCCGTCCCACACGTCCACGGCGCCCGCGCCGAGCAACAAGGGGAACTCGCAATCGCCGGCCGCCTCCAACGCGCCGCTCGCGTGGGGCGGGATCGGGCTGCTCGTTCTTGTCGTCCTCGCGCTGATCCCGGCTGCGGTCCGAGCCGGGCGGCGACGGCGCCGCTACGCCGCCGCGCGCCGCGGAGACGCCGACGCGTTGTGGGTCGAGCTGTCCGACACGGCGCAGGACCTCGGCTACGTGTGGTCTCCCGCTCGCTCCCCGCGCCAGGTCGCGGAATGGCTCTCGCGCGATGCCGCCGGAGCAGCCGGGTCCCTCGACGCACTCGCCGTCGCGGTCGAGCATCGCCGGTACGCGTCGGATCAGCGCCGCGAGGACTCAGCGGGGCTCACCCGCGGACTGCAGGAGATCACCGGTGAGCTGCGAGCCAGGCGGAGTACCCGGGCGCGCGTGCGCGCGGTGTTGTGGCCGAGTTCGCTCGGCTGGGACCGGCGGCTGGGCTGGATCGGCCGGCGCGCCCGCCGACGCGGGTAAGGCCCCGGGTCAGTTCTCGGTCAGTTCTCGTCGAAGCGGCGCTTGAGCCGGTCTTCCATCCGGCCGCGCAGTCCGGTCTGCTTCGGCACCCGCGCGCTGGCGGTGCCAGACGGGGTGGCGGTTCCGCGATCGCGTCCGCGCAGCACCTGTGCGGCATACCCGCAGGCGCCGACGACCAGGACGAAGCCGCCCACGCTGAGCGCGATGATGTTGGTGATCAGGCCGACCAGGACGAGGCTCAACCCGACAAGCACGCCGAGCACGCACAGGGCCGCCGAACGCCGGGTTCGGGACCGCGTTCGCGCCGAGCGGACGGACGCCGCGAATTTCGGGTCCTCCGCGTACAGCGCCTGCTCGATCTGGTCGAGCAGCCTCTGCTCGTGCTCGGAGAGCGGCACCGGGCCCTCCTTCGTCGCCACAACCAGTTTGTTGTCGGCGGAACTCGTGGTGTTCATGACGGGTGTGGCCGCCCAACGAGGGACGTCCGCACCATCGAGCATACGAGCCGATTCGCCGGATCGAAAGTTACCGCGTGCCCCAATGCTGCGCAGGAGGTAAGAACTTCGCTCAGCCGGGCTCAGAATCGCCATCGGCGTCGGCCGTCCGCGGGCCTTCCCGGCTGCCCTCGCCGGGCGAGCCGAGCAACGTCCCCGGTCGGACTGCCGCGGAACCGAACCGCGCACGGGCGGCGTCGATGGCCTGATCGGCCCGGTTTCGATCCGGCCCGCCGCCGCCATCGGCGAGGTCGAGAGTCAGCTGCTCGGGGATGTCCCCGGCGTCGCGCAGGTTCTCAGCCTTCACTCCCACCAAGCGGATGCGGGGCTGGTCCAGCCGCAGGCCGCGGTAGAGATCGACGGCCGTCGCGAAAATGTCGCCCGTCGAGGCAGTCCACGAGGGCAGCGTCCGGACCCGGGTGACTGTGCGGAAATCGGCGTACCGGATCTTGATCCCGACCGTTCGAGTAGCGAACCCGCGGCTGCGCACGCGGCGGCCGACGTCTTCGGCCAGCTTGAGCAACTCGCGGCGCACCTGGGCCTCGTCGGTCAGGTCGACGTCGAGGGTGCGATCGGCGCTGATCGACTTCTCGACCTCGTGCGGCTGGACCGCCCGCGGATCGATGCCGTGCGCCAACGCGGACAGGTGGTCGGCCGCGGCTGAGCCGACCGCGCGGCGCAGCGTGTCGACTGGGGTGCCGGCCAGGTCGCCCACCGAGCGGATACCGAGCCGGTGCAGCGGTTCAGCGGTGCGCGCGCCCACGCCCCAGAGTGCCGTGACCGGCAGCGGGTGCAGGAAGTCGAGCACCCGGTCGGCCGGCACGACGAGCAGGCCATCCGGCTTGCACCGCGCCGAGGCCAGCTTCGCCACGAACTTCGTCGGGGCGACGCCCACCGAGCAGGTGAGGTCGAGGTCGGCGGTGACGCGGCGCCGGATCTCGGCCGCGATTGCGCCCGGGCGCCCGAAGAGCCGCTGCGCCGGACCGACGTCCAGAAACGCCTCGTCAAGCGAGAGCGGCTCGACCAGGGGTGTGATGTCGCGCAGGATCTGCATGACCCGCCGGGACGTCTCGGAATAGGCAGCCCGGTCGGGCGGGAGCACCACCGCGCGCGGGCACAGCCGCAGCGCCTGGCTCATCGACATCGCGCTGTGCACGCCGTAGCGGCGGGCCTCGTAGGACGCGGCGGCCACGACGCCGCGTACCCCGCCTCCCACGACGACCGGCTTGCCCCGCAGGTCGGGCTCCTTCTTGATCTCGACGCTGGCGTAGAAGGCGTCCATGTCGACGTGCAGCATCGGGCAGCCGGTGTCGTCTCCGTCGAAGCGTCCGGCGGTCCGGGGCAGGTCGGCGCTGCGTCCCATCGGCCCGGCGTCAGCCGGTCGGACGGCGCACGAGCAGGTGGACCCGGGCGGCGATCTCGGCGAACGGCGAGCGGGACGAGGCGTCGGCGTCCAACTGGGCGAGCGCCTCGCGGGCTCCGGGCGCGTCGAGCGAGGACCCCGGCACGAGGTCGGAGAACACCCCGATGCCGTGCCGGTCCTCGATCAACAGACCGGCCGCGAGGCACAGGTGCTCGATCGCGTCCGGCCCGACACGGGCGTTGGCGGCGTCGAGATCGCGCAGTTCCTGCAGCGCGAGCGCCGGCTCGCCGGCCAGCGCGCGGGCGACCACCGAAGCGGCCGGATTGCTGACCAGCACGCTGAGCAGCCCGCCCGGGCGAACGGCCGCGACGACGCCGGCGAACGTCGCCTCGACGCGGTCGACGGACTCGAGGATGCCGTGCGCGAGGACGAGGTCGAACCGGCCGGGCTCAACGAGCTCGCCCAGCGCTTCGACGTCGCCTTGGATCGGATGCACGAGCGCGCCGACCGCGGCCTCGTCGGCCCGGCGGCTGAGCGTCGCGAGCGCGTCGGCACTGATGTCGACGACCGTGACGTCGGCGCCGGCGACGGCGAGCGGGACGGCGTAGGTGCCGCTGCCGCCCCCGCAGTCGAGCAGCGCCGCGCGGCGGCCGGGTTCGGTGACCGAACGGAGCGCATCGGTCAGCAGCCCGGAGATCAACGCGAGGCGACCCGTCGCGGAACGGTCGCGCCCGGCGTCGATCTGCACGAACGTCACCCTAGCCCGCACGGGCGACACCCCGGCCGGTTTCGGAACGGCGCGAAGGTGGCTCCGACCGGTCAGGCCGCCAGCAAGCCGAGCGAAGATTCGACGAGCGCGAGAAAGTCCGTGGCGGCGCGAACCTGGTCGTCGGCCGCCCGCGGGGTGGCGGCCGACATCGACCCGGCCTCGATCGCCGACCGGACCGTGGCACCCGCGGCGAAGTACGCGGCCCAACCGGAGTATTCGGGCGCCACCCGGTCGAGCAGCACCCACACGCTCATCAGCCGGCGACGGCTGCCCGCCGGACGGCCCCGTTCGGCGGTGACCGCGGCGGCCGTACGCAGCGCCGACAGGTGCGCGAGACGGAATCGCTCACCGGGATCGCCGGCCCGCGCGGCTTCGTCGAGAACCATGCGAGCGTGCGCGAGCAGGCCGAGCGCCGATGCGTGCGCGCTTGCCGGTGACATCAGGGTCGTCGCCATCATCCATCCCCTCCTGTTCGAACTGTTGTTCTATACTCTAACACGGGGCACCGACAATTTCCGGCGGGTGAGAGTCGCGACTAGCCGAGGACGTCCACGACGTCGCCGATGACGACCACCGCGGGGGCCCCGACGCCCTCGCGCTCGGTCGCCTCGGCGAGCTTGCCGAGCGGGGCGCGCACGATCCGCTGGGCGTCGGTGGTGGCCCGGTGCACGACGGCCGAGGGCGTGTCCGCAGGCAGGCCGTGCGTGATCAGTTCACGCGCGATGAACTCCAACCGCTCCATCGCCATCAGGATCACGAGCGTCCCGGCATGGGCGGCGAGGCCGGGCCAATCGACGCCCTGGTCGGCGGGGCGGCCGGGATCCAGATGACCGGACACCACGGTGAAGTCGGCGGCCACCCCGCGATGCGTTAGCGGGATGCCGGCCATCGCCGGGCCCGCGGTGGCCGAGCTCAGCCCGGGCACGACCGTCACCGGCACGCCGGCCGCCACACAGGCGAGCCACTCCTCACCCCCGCGGCCGAAGATGAACGGGTCGCCGCCCTTGAGTCGCACCACGCGCTTGCCGGCGCGGGCCCGTTGCACGAGGACGTCGTTGATCTCGTCCTGGGTGAGGTTGTGCCGGTGACTTGACTTGCCGCAGTCGATGACCTCGACGTCGTCGGGCAGGCCGGCGAGTAGCGCGCGCGGGGCCAGCCGGTCGACGACCACGACGTCGGCCGCAGCGACCAGGCGACGGCCGCGGACGGTGATCAACTCCGGGTCGCCCGGTCCCCCACCGACGAGGGCAACCTCTCCGCGCCCCGGCGGGCGCATCCGGCGGTTCGGCAGGTCGCCCACCTCGAGGGCCACGGCAATCGCGTCGCGCAGCGCAACGGCCCGGGATGGGTCGTCGCCACCGTTGACGGCCACCGTGATCCCGTCATGTTGGACGACGGCCGACGTGCGTGCGCTCCCGCCCGCGGCGGCGTCGGCGCGGACGCAGAACACCTGCCGCTCCGCTGCGGCCGCGGCGACAGCGGCGTTCACGTCGGGGTCGTCGGTGCAGGCCATCGCCAGCCAGGCACCGTCCAGATCGGCTGGTTCGAAGGGGCGACGGTGCACGGCGACGTCGAGAGCCACGATCTCGTCGGTGACAGCAGGCGCCACCACCAGGACGTCGGCGCCCGCCTCGTTCAGACGATTCGCCCGCCGGCCGGCCACCCGTCCGCCCCCCACGACCACGACGCGTCGGCCCTGCAGGTCGAGCAGCATCGGAAACCCCGTCATCGGGCCATTGTCGCCCTCGACCGGTCCGGCGCCGGGGCCGACGTGAGATGGGTCCCGTGATTTAGCCTGTTCGCCCGCGTGTGGGACCATCGACGCATGGCGCCCGTAGCGACGATGCTCACCTCGCGCCGCCACATCGACCTCCTGCGGGTGGCTACGGCGGCTTGTTGAGTCGGTCGACGGCGCACTGCCCGTCACCCTCACCGTCTCACCGCCACCCACCACCGAAGGGACGCGCGCGATGCCAGCGCGTAAAGGACAGGGCCAGTGGGCTCTCGGATACCGCGAGCCACTGAATCCGAACGAGCGCAGTAAGCGCGACAACGATCCGCTCAACGTGCGTCAGCGCATCATCGACATCTACCAATACACCGGCTTCGCCGGCATCGACCCGGCCGATCTGCGCGGCCGGATGCGGTGGTACGGGCTCTACACCCAGCGCCGCCCGGGCATTCCCGGCGGCCAGACGGCGACCCTCGAACCCGAGGAGCTCGAGGACGAGTTCTTCATGCTGCGCATCCGCATCGACGGCGGCGCACTCACCAGCGAGCAGTTGCGGGTCGTCGCCGACATCTCGACGAACTATGGCCGCGGCGTCGCAGACGTCAGTGACCGGCAGAACGTTCAGCTGCACTGGATCCGCATCGAGGACATGCCGGCGATCTGGGCCAAGCTGGAAGCGGTCGGGTTGTCGACCACCGAGGCGTGCGGCGACTGCCCTCGCGTCATGCTCGGGTGCCCCCTCGAGGGCGTGGCCCACGACTCCGTGCTCGACGCCGGCCCGGCGCTGCGCGAGACGGTTCAGAAGTACCTGGGGGACCCGTCCTTCTCCAATCTGCCGCGCAAGTACAAGACGTCGATCTCGGGATGTTCGCGGCATTGTGTCAACCACGAGATCAACGACTGTGCATTCGTCGGGGTCATCGGCCCGGACGGAACCCCCGGCTTCGACCTGTGGGTCGGCGGCGGGCTCTCGACGAACCCGCGCTTCGCCGAACGCCTCGGCGTGTTCGTCCGTCCGGAAGAGGTCAGCGATGTGTGGGTCGGCGTCACGTCGACCTTCCGCGACTACGGCTACCGCCGGCAGCGCAACCACGCACGACTGAAGTTCCTGATGGCCGACTGGGGACCGCAGAAGTTCCGCGAGGTGCTCGAGACCGAGTACCTGGGCCGCGCGCTGCCCGACGGCCCCGCCCCGGCCGCGTCGCCCACCCACCGCGACCACATCGGCGTCGAGGAGCAGACCGATGGTCTGCTGGCCATCGGCGCCGCCACGCGTTCGGGTCGGACGTCCGGCCCGGCGCTGCACGAGCTGGCCGAGATCGCCGATCGGCACGCGAAGGGGCGGGTTCGGCTCACCGCCCAGCAGGGCGTCGTCGTGCTCGACGTTCCGCCCGCGACGCAGGAAACCGTCATCGACGAGATGCAGGCGCTCGGATTCACCGTCCGTCCGTCCGCCTTCCGCCGCGGCATGATCGCCTGCACCGGCATCGAGTTCTGCAAGCTCGCGCTCATCGAGACCAAGGGCCGCGCGGAGACGATCCGCGAGGAGCTCGAGAAGCGCCTGCCCGAGTTCGACACGCCGATCACGATCAACGTCAACGGCTGCCCGAATTCCTGCGCCCGGTTCCAGGTTGCTGATATCGGCTTCAAGGGGATGGTGCAGAAGGGGGTCGACGGTGACGTCGAGGCGTTCCAGGTGCACCTCGGCGGGCAATTCGGCAACGAGGCGGAATTCGGCCGCAAGTTCCGGGGTTTGAAGGTGACAGTGGACGAAGCGCCCGAGTACATCGAGCGAGTGCTTCGCGGTTACCTCGAGCGCCGACAAGGAGGAGAGGCATTCGCGGCCTACGTGTCGCGAGCCGAAGAGGCATGGTTGCTCTGACAAGTCGAGACGAACTCAAGGCCCTCTCCGAGAAGGCCGGCGACGAACTCGAGGGTGCTTCCGCTCTCGAGATCCTCGGCTGGGCCGACGAGCAGTTCGGCCCGGCGTGGGCGGTCGCCTCGTCGATGGCGGACGGGGTCGTGCCGAGTCTGGCCGCCAAAGTCCGTCCCGGCGTCGACATCCTTTTCCTGGACACCGGCTACCACTTCGCCGAGACGATCGGCACCCGCGACGCCGTCGGTGCGACCCTGCCGGTGACGATCCGCACGATCAGCCCACGGCAGACGGTCGAGCAGCAGGACGCCTCGTTCGGCGCACGGCTCTACGAGCGCAACCCCGACCAGTGCTGCGCGCTGCGCAAGGTGATGCCGCTGCGCAAGGCGCTCAAGGACTACACCGCCTGGGCGTCCGGGCTGCGCCGCGATGAGGCAACCACGCGGTCCGGGGTGCGGGTGGTCGAGTGGGACGAGCAGCGCGGCATGGTGAAGCTCAACCCGATCGCGGCTTGGAACCAGGATGACGTCGACCGCTACATCGCCGACAACGGCATCCTGGTCAATCCCCTGCTGTCCGACGGCTACGGCTCGATCGGCTGCTGGCCCTGCACCCGCCGGGTCTCCGCGGGTGAGGACGCCCGCGCCGGCCGGTGGTCGGGCACGAACAAGGTGGAGTGCGGCCTGCATTGACCGCCGATCCGTACGACCTGGCGCGGTTCGTCACCGCGCAGGATCGGGACGCCAGCTATCACCACGCGGTCGAGGAGTTGCGACGAGGCCGCAAGACCAGTCACTGGATGTGGTTCGTCTTCCCGCAGATCGACGGCCTGGGGCGCAGCTCGATGGCGCGCCGATTCGCGATCACGTCCCTCGGCGAGGCGGCGGCCTATCTGCAGCATCCGGTGCTCGGGCCTCGGCTGATCGAGTGTGCCGGCATCGTCGCGACCGGACCGTCCAACGACGCCGAAGCGATCTTCGGCGGGGTCGATGCCCAGAAGCTGCGTTCGTCGATGACGCTGTATGCGCGAGCTGACCCGAGCCAACCGGTGTTCACCCACGTGCTGGACCGGTTCTTCGCCGGAGTGCTGGATCCCGCCACCGAGGAGTTGCTGCCGTGACCGCCGTGCGCACCGCGATGACCGTGTCCGTAGACGGATACGTCGCCGGGCCCGACGACGGCCAAGAGTATCCGTTGGGCATCGGCGGCATGCGGTTGTTCGAGTGGTACTCGGACGGCGACACGCCCGGGCGGCTCCCGGCGTGACGCACCTTTCTTACCGGGTTCACCGCGGCGGTTAGGTTGCATACCGTGCATCCCAACTGTTTGGCGGTCGACGCGATCCTGGAGCAGGCCGGCGTGACCGGGCGCGTCCGCATCCTTCCCGAAGCCGCCCCGACGGCCGCCGCCGCCGCCGCCCTGGTCGGAGTCGAGGTGGGCGCGATCGCCAACTCCCTCGTGTTCGCCACCGCCGAGGAGGAGCCGCTGCTCGTCATGACCAGCGGCGCGCATCGCGTCGACACCGCCAAGGTCGCCGCCCTGGTGGGGACTGCGGAACTCAAGCGGGCGGCCGCGGAGTTCGTCTACGCGGCCACCGGGCAGCGCATCGGTGGCGTCGCCCCGGTCGGACACCCGGCGCCCCTGCGCACGCTGGTTGACATCGCCCTCGCCGATTACCCTGCGGTATGGGCGGCCGGCGGGATCCCGCACGCCGTCTTCCCGACCACTTTCGACGAACTCCTCGCCCTCACCGGGGGCGAGTCCGCGGAGGTTGCGTGACGTCCGTACCGCCGGTGGGGCACGATCGAGGTATGCGATCTGCCGAGCACCCGTCGATGACGGCGGGCGCGCGTATCGAAGCCTGGACCGGCTCACAGTTCGGCGCCCGGATCGACGACGCAATGCAGATCTACGTCCGGGCCATGAAGTACCCCGACCACACCGGGGCCCAGCGGGCGCTGAGCGCGCGTAAGCACATCACCCTCGAGGGTTTCGCCTGCCGGGCCGCGCTGACGGAGGACAACACCCTCGTTGGCTTCGGTTACGGCTACACCACCAAGCCTGGCCAGTGGTGGCACGACCTCGTGCAGCGCGCCCTGGCCCGCGAGTCCCGTGAGCACTGGCTGGTCGACGCGTTCGAGCTCTCCGAGTTGCATGTGCTGCCGGAGTACCACGGCATCGGCATCGGCCGTCGGCTACTCACCTCGCTCGCCAAGGGCATCCCCCACACCTCGATGTTGCTGTCGACTCCCGACAGCGACACCCGCGCGTTCCGGCTCTATCGCGCCACGGGCTTCGTCGACCTCGCCCGCAACTACCTGTTCCCGGGCGACGCCCGGCCCTTCGCCGTGCTCGGCCGCCGGTTGCCGCTGCGCGATGGCCGATGACCTGCTGATCCGGCGGCGGCTGCAGATCCTGCCGGCGCTGCTCGCGGCCAGCGCCGTCGTCCTTCAGATCGCGTACCCGCTCACCCACGGCGTGGCTCGGGACCGGCTCACGGTCTGGATCGTTGTGGTGTTCGCCGCGGCCTGCGTGTTGCAGGCGGCGACCAGCCGGGGGCCGGCCATCGCGGTGGGCCTGCTTGCGGTGACCGCCGTTCCCGGCTTCGCCGTCGAGGTGTTGGGCGTACACACCGGCATCCCGTTCGGGTCCTACAACTACGGCTCGTCGCTCGGCGACCGAGTACTCGGCGTTCCGCCGGTGATTGCGCTGGCCTGGACGATGCTGGCCTGGCCAGCCGCGATTGCCGCGCGGCGGCTCGTGCGGGGGCCAGTGGCCCGCGTCGTCGTCGGGGCGTGGGCCCTGGCCAGCGCTGACCTGTTCCTCGACCCGCAGATGGTCGCGGCCGACCGCTGGACCTGGCACGCCCCGGCGCCACATCTGCCCGGTGTTCCGGACGTACCTCTCACCGACTACGCGGGCTGGTTCGCCGTTGCCCTCATCCTCTCGGTCGCGGTGCAGGCGCTGCTCAACCGGGCGCCCGACGCGGACGACACCGTGCCGATCGCGCTGTACCTGTGGCTGTACGCGGGCTGGATCGTGGCGTTGGCGGCGTTCCTCGATCTCGGCGCGGCGGCCGCCTGGGGCGGGTTGGGCATGGGCGTGGTGGCGGTGCCGCTGGCGATCACGGGCCGCCGACGATGACTGACCGGTTGGTACGCATGGGGTCCGCGCTGGCCGCGGCCGGCGCGGTGCACGCCGTGATCAACGCGCGGCTGTTGCGCCGGCCATCGGGCGCGCGGGTGACCCTGCCACCCGTGTCGGTCCTTGTACCGGCCCGCGACGAGGCGGGAAAGATCGTCGCCTGCCTGCGCCCGATCGTCGGCGGCGGCGAGGTACTGGTCCTGGACGACGAGTCCAGCGACGGAACCGGCGAGCGGGCACGAGCGGCCGGCGGCCGCGTCATCGACGGCACCCCGCCTCCCGCCGGGTGGCTCGGCAAGCCGTGGGCGTGCGCCCAGCTCGTGGCCGCCGCCGATCCCATGAGCGAGGTCCTGGTCTTCGTGGACGCGGACGTCCGACTG
>JAVHVH010000155.1:0-15145 GCA_032160665.1 Pseudonocardiales bacterium | reverse complement strand
AAGTCCCGGGCGTCGTACCGGGAACCGAGCGCAGCGCGGGCCCGGTCGCGCAACCGCACGATCTCCCGCCGGCCGATCATGTACGACAGCGCCTGCCCGGGCCACGCGATGTACCGGTCGATCTCGTTGTTCACATTGGCCCGAGTCGTGGCGGTGTTGTCCCACATGAATTGCGCGGCCCGCTCGCGGGTCCAGCCCAGAGCGTGCATGCCGGTGTCGACTACCAGTCGGCAGGCGCGGAGCGCGTCGAACGACAGCATGCCGAGCCGCGCCCGGTCGGAGGAGTAGAGCCCCATGTCGTCGGCCAGGCGTTCGCTGTAGAGGCCCCAACCCTCGACGTATGCGCACAGCTGGGCGTCGATATAGCGCCGGTGCGGAGGCAGCCAGGCGAGCGCCTGCGCCGAAGCGATCTGCAGGTGGTGGCCCGGCACCGACTCGTGGAAGGCCAGCGCTTCGTATTCGTAGGCAAACCGGCTCGTCGGGTCCGTCGTGAGGACGCAGTGGGCGCCCGGCCGCGTTCCGTCGGCCGACGGCGGGCGGTAGTACGCCAGCGCCGCATTGTCGGCCTCGACCGGATCGATCTCCTCGACGACACAGTCGGTGATGTCGAACGGCGGGAACCATTTCCCGCGCACGGCCTCGGCGCGGGCAAGCGCGTCCGAGACGACCTGCACGATCTCGGCCGACGTCTCGAAGCGCAGGTCCGGATCGTGGCGAAGGGTCGCCAGAATCTCCGGAACGTCAGTGATCCCGAGTGCCCGGCCGCCCAGCTCCGCCCACTCCTC
Source organism: Pseudonocardiales bacterium (assembly GCA_032160665.1). Lineage (GTDB taxonomy): Bacteria > Actinomycetota > Actinomycetes > Mycobacteriales > Jatrophihabitantaceae > Jatrophihabitans. Next base: position 14,360 of record JAVHVH010000155.1, on the reverse strand, counting down.
GCGCAGGCCTGCGACCGTGTCCAGCCCGATCTCGTGGATCTGCTCGGGCGAAAGGTCGGTCGTAGTGTGCCGTCGCACGGCGGCGCGGTAGCCCTCGTCGCCGCCCGGAACCCAGCTCAGGCCGACGTGTTCGTCGTCGCGGGCGATCGGCAGCAACGAGTCGCTGAGTACGCCAGCCAACCGGCGCAGCGCCGGGCGGACTTGATCGGCAACGATCCCGGCTGCCTTGTCGCGAACCGACGTCGACCCCTCAGGCAACGAAACGCTCAGCAGCACGTCGTCGGCGAGGTCGCGCGCGAGGTGCCCTTCGAGCTGGGCCAGCGCCTGCCGGACACCGACGCGGGTCGGCGTACGTCCGTCGGCGGCGGCCTGCTGGTACCGGGCGGCAATCGCGTCGACGTACGCCGGCAACCCGCGCAGCCGGGTCAACCAGCCCGTGACCGCCTGCTCGTCGGGCAGTGGCGCGGTGGGGATGGCCTGGAAGATCAGCGACTGTGGCGAGACGTAGCCGGCGGCCGAGGCGTTCGACTCCCACAATGAGTGTTCGAAGTCGGCGAGCGTCCCTTCGACGAGCCACTGCAACACATCGCGTTCGACCCGGCCGTCGGTGTCCAGGGTCGTGTCCGGCAGCTGGAGCAGCTCGTCATGAATGGCTCCGATCTCCGCCACCACGCGAGCCGAGCCGGTGCGACTCGGATCGCCGAGTTGGTCGTCGAACCCGGTGACGCCGAGCAGTGTTGCGTTGAGCGGATCAGCCGTGTGCTGTGCCACGAAGTACCGCGCACCGAGTTCCGCGAGCGTCTTCGCGGTGTCATCTGAAGTCATGTCGGCCTCGTGTAATCGACAATTGGAAGTTGTGCCCGCTGGCTCTCTACGGGATGAAGATCGCTGGTAGACAGTACGCAATAGACATGTTGGTCCGCGTACGTAGGTCGGGTGGGAGTCACCGATGAACCCAGTTGTCGATGCCGAGCCCCACCTTCCGCCTCCGCTGAGTCACGCGTCGTTGGCCGTGTCGGCGGCGGATTGGATAACGAACCGGATCATCGAGGGCCACATCGAACCGGGCGAGAAGCTGACCGAGGTCGGGCTGGCCCAACGAATGGGAGTGAGCCGGTCACCGGTGCGGGAGGCGCTGCGCGCACTGGCGCGCGAGGGGCTGATCAAGATCGAGCCGCGCCGCGGTGCGTTCGTGGCCGAACTCGACCGTTCCGATGCCGCCGACCTGTATGCCTGCCGCTTGCTGCTCGAGCCGCAATGCGCCCGCAGTTCCGTGGAAGCGATGGATCACCAGCGGGCGGCGACGCTGACCGGCATCTTCACCGAGATGCGGGCTGCGGTCGCTGCAGACGACCCGTCGTCCTACGTCGCCGCGCTCAAGCAATACAACTGGACGATCCTGGACGGGTGTCCCAACCGCTTGCTGTTTGGCTTCGCCGAGTCCTCGTGGCGCGCGTCGCTTCGTTACTGGGATCTCACCGTGCGGAGCTCGCAGAACTACCTGCGCAAGTCGTTGCGGCGCAACCGCGGGATGCAGGACGCCGTGCTGGCGCGCGATGGCGAGGCGGCGGCCGAGGTGGCGACGGCCGTTCTCGAGTTGGGCCGCGACGAACTGCTGAAGGTCCTCGGCCGGCTGGCCGGGCGGTGAAGAAATCCTTCCCAAGGAGCTGACATCAACATCGAAAACCTGGACATCGAGCTGTCCGAGACGACCCTGTCCGTTCAGTACGTGACGGTCAAGGGTGACCGGCCCGGCCCGAACCTCACCGTCATCGCGGGCGTGCATGGCACGGAGTACACCTCGATCGCCGCCGCGCGGGAGTTCGCGCGGTCGCTGGACGCTGCGACCTTGACGGGCACGATCACGGTGGCGCCGTTGGTCAATCCAGCCGCCTTCTGGGCGCGCTCGCCATTCGTCGTGCCGATGGACGGCAAGAATCTCAACCGCAGCTTCCCGGGGAAGCCGGACGGTTCCGCCGCCGAGGTGCTGGCGCACCACCTGACCACGACGTTCATCGAGCCGACCGACTATCTCCTCGACCTGCACGCCGGCGACCTGCCCGAGGCGCTGGAACCGTTCGCCCTCTACGACGAGTCGCCCGTCGAAGCGCAGGCCCGCGAGATGGCCATCGCCTACGGGCTCGGCCACGTCGTGCGGCAGACCCGGGCGGCCCGCACCGTGGGCGGCAGCACCTCGGGCGTCGCCGCAGATCTCGGCAAGCCGGCGATCACCGCCGAGTCCGGCCAGAACGGCATCCTCGACCGGGCGGCCGTCGACCGGCACCTCGCCGGGCTGGCCGGCGTGTGCGCCGGCCTCGGGCTGCTCCCCGGTGCGCCCACGAACTCCATCCAGCCGCGGGAGCACGAGGGCTGGCACTGGCTGCGCACGCCCGTGGCCGGCTGGTGGGAGCCCACGGTGTCGGTCGGGCAGCCAATCGCCGCGGGGGAGCTGATCGGTGTGGTCGGCGACGTCCTCGGAGAGGGACGGCACGAGGTGCGCTCGCCCGAGGCGGGGGTGCCGCTGTTCGTCACGACCAGCCCCGCGGTCGTGGCCGACGGATTGCTCATGGGGATCGCCCGCGGGCTCTAAGGAGCCGGGTGAAACACTGTATACAAAAGTCGTAGTCCGCTTTCATCGCGAGTCGTCGGCATCGCCCGAGAAGGAGGCAGCGCGTGCGGTTGTGGGACACCAATTGGCGACAGATCGAGGAGTATCTCGATACCGACGACCGGGTGGTAGTGCCGATCGGGTCCACCGAGCAGCACGGCTACCTCTCACTCGGAACCGACGCGATCCTGGCCGAGCGGGTGGCCGTCGAAGCCGCTGAGCCGCTCGGCGTTCCGGTGCTGCCCGTGCTGCCGGTAGGCATGGCACCGTATTTCAGCGCCTTCCCGGGCAGCCTCACACTGCGCATGTCGACCTACGTGGCTGTGATGCGCGATCTGCTCGACACGCTGGCCGACCAGGGCTTCCGCCGTATCGCGATCGTCAACGGTCACGGCGGCAACGCGCCCGTCCTGGGGCTGGTGCGTGAATGGGTGGCGGCACCGCGCGAGCAGCGCGTGCAGGTGGTCTTCACGAGCTGGTACGCCGCGCCCAAGGTCGCTGCGCTGGCTGAGTCGTACGAGACCGATCCCACGCACGGCGGCTGGTTCGAGAACTTCCCCTGGACGAGGGTGCCCGGAGTCGAGCTACCCGAAGGCGGAAAGCCGACCATCTCGCGGGACGTCGTGGCCCAGGCGAGCGCCGCCGACATCCGCGAGCTGACGGTGGACGGCAGCTTCGGCGGTTCGTACGCGTTGCCGGACGACGTCATGACGGCCATCTGGGAGACCGGGGTCGCCGAGGTCCGCGATCTGATCGAGAACGGTTGGGCCTTCACATGATCGGGGCGGGCCTCGTCGGCAAGACCGCGCTGGTCACCGGCACCGCGCACGGCATCGGCGCGGCCATCGCGGCCGTCCTGGCCGAGGAGGGCGCCACCGTCTTCGGCGTCGACCGCGACGACGTCGACGTTTCGAACCCGGCGGCCGTCCGCGAGTACGTCGCGGGCTTGCCTCCGGTCGACGTGCTGGTGAACAACGCCGGCGGGGTCGTGGGGCAGACGCACCAACCGATCGACGAAGTGACCGACGAGGCGTGGCAGGCCGTCATCGCGGCCAACCTGACGTCGACGTTCGTGTGCACTCGAGCGGTCGCCTCGCAGATGAAGGCCGCCGGATGGGGACGGATCGTCAATATCTCCTCCGGCGCAGGACGCAGCGTCAGCCTCACCGGCATCCAGGCCTATGTCGCGGCGAAGGCCGGCCAGATCGGGTTCACCCGGCAGATGGCCCACGAGCTCGGCCCGTACGGGATCACGGTGAACTGCATCGCTCCCGGCTTCGTCCGCTCGAACCCGAGCACCGAGAAGCAGTGGCAGAGCTACGGCGAGGAGGGGCAGGCCAAGCTCGTCGAAGGCATCGCGCTGCGCCGGCTCGGTCACGCGGAGGACATCGCGAACGGTGTCCGGTACTTCACATCGGAACTGGCCGCCTGGGTGACCGGGCAGATTCTCTCGATCGACGGTGGACATGCTCTCTTTTGATTCCGACGACGCACGGTACATCGCCGAACTGGCCGAGTACGTCGCGATCCCCAGCGTCAGCCGGGACGCGGACCGCGAGACGATGCTCGCGGCTGCCCGCTGGCTGGTAGCCAAGCTCGACTTCGCCGACGCCCGCATCGTCGAGACCGGCGGCCATCCGGCAGTCGTCGGCGAGTGGCTCGGCGTGCCGGGCGCCCCGACCGTGCTGGTGTACGGCCACTATGACGTCCAACCCACCGGCTCGCTGGAGGAGTGGATCACCCCGCCGTTCGAGCTCGCAGTCGAGGACGGGCGGCTTCGCGGGCGCGGCGTGACCGACGACAAGGGGCCGGTGTACATCGTCCTCGAGGTCGTCCGGCAGTTCATGGCGCAGGAGGGACGGTTGCCGCTGAACGTCCGCTTCCTGTTCGAGGGGGAGGAGGAGATCGGCAGCCCGCACCTGCCCGACTACGTCCGGGCGCGCGCGGCCGAACTCACCGCCGACCTGGTCATCTCGGCTGACGGCGCCATGTGGCGGCCGAGCGAGCCGTCGCTGTCGATCGCCTCCAAGGGGCTGCTCGCCCTCGACGTCGTGGTGACCGGCGCGAACCGGGACCTGCACTCCGGCCGGTATGGCGGCACCGTCGCCAACCCGGTGCATGCGCTGGTGCGGATCCTGGACAGCCTGCACGACCCGGACGGGCGGATCACCGTCGCTGGGTTCGATGACGGCGTCGCGCCGCTGTCGGAGGCCGAACGCGCCGAGATCGCGGCGGTGCCGTTCGACGACGCCGACTACCGCGCCGACCTCGGGGTCCCGGCGCTGCACGGCCAGCCCGGCCTCTCCACGCTGGAGCGGTTGTGGACCCGGCCGACGTTGGAGGTCAACGGGATCACCGGCGGCGGCTGGTACACCGTCATCCCGCACGAGGCGTCGGCCCACATCACCTGCCGGCTCGTGCCGGGTCAGGATCCGCAGGCGGTCGCCGCGGCGGTCGAGAAGCACGTGCTCGCCCAGGCCGTCCCGGGCGTGCGGGTCGAGGTGCGGGTCGAGCCGGGCGGCGTCCCGGCGTACACAATCGACCCTGACCACCCGGCGATCCGGGCCGGTCGGCAGGCGCTGGCCGAGGTATATCCGGGGCAGGACGTGCTGCTGGCGCGGATCGCCGGCACGCTGCCCGCCACCGTCCTGTTCGAGGAGACGATCGGCGCCAAGACGCTGTTCTTCTCCTTCTCTACCGCGGACGAGTTGCTGCACGCGCCCAACGAGTTCCTGCGTATCCCGCGGCTGCGGGAGGGCATGCGGGCCTGGGAGCAACTGCTGCGGCTGCTGGCCGACGGGGAGCATCGACTGGCCCCGGTGAACCGATGACCGGGCCGTACACGTCGTACTCCTATCTCGAGGACGGCGCCCGCCTCGAGCGCTTCGACCTCGACCTGGAGTACGACCGCGTCCCGCCGTACGACCTCGGCCTGGACGCCGAGCAGGTCGGGCGGGTCGCCCGGCTGCTGGCCGACCACGTGGTGATCAGCCTGCACGATCACCCCGTCCGGTTCCCGCGCGACATGTCGCTGACGCCGGCGTACAACCGGACCGGCCGGCAGCACACCGCATTCGAAGGCCTCGCCCGGTCCGGCATGACCGCGGTCTTCGACAACATGATGGACGGCACCGCCTGCGTCACCGGCACCGCGCCCTGGCGGTGGGACGACGTGGTGACCGATCTCGGGATGCGCCAAGCCGACCTCGCCCACCAGTCCAACGTCGACGTTGCCCGCACCGTCGATGACATCCTGCAGGCGAAGGCCAACGGCCGGGTCGTCCTGGTTCTCGGGCTTGAGGCGGCGACGCCGATCGAGAACGAGCTCGACCGGCTCGACGTGCTGTTCGGCCTCGGCTTGCGCCAGATCGGGATCGCCTATAGCGATTCCAACGCACTCGGCAGTGGCTTGTCGGAGCCGCTGGACGGCGGGCTGACGTTGTTCGGCCGCCAGGCGGTCGCCCGGATGAACGCGGTCGGCCTGGCGATCGACATCTCGCATTCCTCCGACCGCACTGGCCTGGACGTCTGCGAGCGCAGCGAGGCCCCGGTGTTGATGACGCACGCCGGCGCCCGCGCGCTGTGGGACATCCCGCGGCTGAAGGGCGACGCCGTGCTGCGCGCGGTCGCCGAGACCGGTGGCGTCATCGGCATGTCGGCCGCGCCGCACACCACGATCTCCTACGACCACCGCCGGCACAGCATCGAGTCGGTGATGGACCACTTCACCTATATCGCCGACCTGGTCGGGCTCGAGCACGTCGCCTTCGGCCCGGACACGCTGTTCGGCGACCACGTCGCTTTGCATACGACGTTCGCGCACATGCTGTCCGGCGCGACGGCGGCCGCCCCCGAGCACCCCAGAGTGCCGTACGTGGCCGGCCTCGAGAGCCCGGTCGAGAACTTCCCCAACATCACCGGCTGGCTGGTCAAGCACGGCTACCGCGACGACGAGATCGCCGCCGTGCTCGGCGGCAATATCCTGCGCGCGTTGCGCGAGATCTGGCCCGAACCGCACTGACGGCCGGCCGGATGACCGACCGTGAGCGCATTGACCGTTACGGCACCAACGCGACCTTGATCGCCTGCCGGTTGTCCATCGCGGCGTAGGCGTCCGCGGTGCGGTCCAGCGGCAGGGTGAGGTCGAACACCGGGCCCGGATCGATCTCGCCGCGGCTCACCCGTTGCACCAGGTCGGGCAGGTACTTGCGCACCGGCGCGATGCCCACCCGGACGCCGAGGTTGCGGATCAGCAGCGGCTTCAGTTCGATGGTCGGCGTCGTGTGCGGCACGCCCACCGCGCCGACCTGGCCACCGTCGCGGACGGCGCCCAGCGCGGTGTCCCAGGCCGACGGCGTCCCGACCGCCTCGATCACGTGCGGCGCGCCGCGGCCTCCGGTGAGCTCGCGGATCGCCTCGATCGCCGCTTCGCCACGAACGTCAACGATGTCAGTGGCTCCGAACCGGCGGCCGATGTCCTGCCGCGGGGGGTGCGAGCTGAGCAGGATGACCCGGTCGGCGCCGATCACCGACCGCGCCGCCAGTACCGAGCACAGGCCGACCGCGCCGTCGCCGACCACGGCGACCGTCGAGCCCTTGACGACACCGGCCATCTCGGCGCCGTGCAGCCCGGTCGCCATCACGTCGGACAGCGCGAGCATCGACAGCAGGGTGGCCTCCGGGAGGTCCGCCGACCCATCCGGCACGACCACCAGGTTGGCGTCGGCGAACGGGACCCGCAGCGCCTCGCCTTGCGCGCCGTCGTTCTCGGCCGCGCCCCACGTGCCCGAGCGCGGGCAGGACGTCGGCAAGCCGTCGTCGCAGGCGGGGCAGTTGCCGTCGGCGTAGCTGAACGGCGCGATCACCAACTGGCCAGCGCGAAGGTCACGGACGTCGGCGCCGATCTCCTCGACGATGCCGATGAACTCGTGGCCCAGGCGCGAACGCTTCGGGCGGTCGAACGTTCCCCGGTAGGCCCACAGGTCCGAGCCGCAGACGCACGAGCGCACGACCCGTACGAGTGCATCGGTCGGTTCGACGATCTTCGGGTCGGCGACCGCGTCGACGATGACCGAGCCGGCGGCGAGGTAGAGCGCGGCGCGCATAAAGGTCCCTTCGAGATTTCAGTGGTCAGGACGCCGCGAGAACGGCTTCGATGGCGGCCGCGGCCCGGAGCAGTCCGGCGTCGTCGCCGACGCCCGCCGCGAGTTGGAGCCCCACCGGGAGGCCATCGGAGGTCCGCCCGCAGGGCAACACCAGCGCCGGCTGCCCACTCACGTTGTACGCACCGGTGAACAGCCCCTCGATCTCGCCTTCCGGCGTATCCACCGGCGGGTTCTGCTCGGGGGCGGGGTAGGCGACGGCCGGACCGACGAGGACGTCGACGCCGTCGAGCAGGGCGGTTGCCGCGGGAAGCAACTCGGCGCGGCGCGCCCGGGCGGCGTCCGCGCGCTCGGGCGGAGTCTCCGCGCCCTCTTGCAAGAGCCGGAGGGTCGTGGCTCCGAAGTGCTCCGGCTTGGCCTGCACGCGCTCGCCGTGCACCTGCCACGCCTCGACCAGCAGGATGTCGATCAGACAGTCGTTCAACTCGTTCAGCGGTGTGGCGTCCCGGTCGCTGAGCACCATCCCGGCCTTCTGCAGCACCTCGAGCGCGCGCCGGACCACGGCCACGACCTCCGGCTCGACGCGGGGGTCGTCGAGCTGGGCGGCGAGTAGCCCAAGCCGCAACGGCGGCGAGACGGTCCCGGTGTCCGGCTGATCGGGCAACGGGTAGTCGCGACCGGCCAGCACCCCGAGAACTGCGGCTGCGGTGGCGACGTCGACGGCCAGCACGCCGACATGGTCCAGCGACGGCGACAGCGCCGTGACGCCCTCGACGGGCACGAGGCCGAAGCTCGGCTTGACACCCACGATCCCGCAGTAGGCGGCCGGAATGCGGATCGAACCCCCGGTGTCGGTGCCGAGGGCGGCCGGGCAGACACCGGCGCCGACGAGGGCGGCCGATCCGCCGCTGGACCCGCCCGCGGTGCGGTCCGGCCGGAGCGGATTGCGCGCGTCCGGGATGTCGGGGTGCGGCGCGCCGGCCGCGTACTCGAGCAACGACGTCAGGGCGAACACGTCGGCCGCCGCCTCGCGCAGCCGCTGGACGACCGGGGCGTCCTGGGTCGCCGGCGGGCCAGCCATGTCGTTGGGGTTTCCGTTGCCACGGGGCTGCCCGGCCACGTCGATCATGTCCTTCACCGCGACCGGCATGCCGTGCAGCGGGCCGGTCGGTGCCCGCAACGGTGCGGGGAGCACCCGCGACACGGCGTGTAGCGGCCGACCACGGCGCTCCACCCGCTCATACGCGGCCAGCAGTTCGAGGTTCTCGACCTCACAGGTGCGCTCGCCGCGCTCGATCGCGTGGATCAGCGCTCCGACGTAGTGTGTCAGCGGCCCGGCGAGCACTTCGATCTGTTCGGCGACCTCGGTCGTGCGGTGCCGCACCATGAGGTCGCGATAGATCCCGCTGTGCGATTTGGCGCTGGATCGGTTGAACGCGACGAGTCGGTCGAGGGACCCGTCAAGATCAGCCGGGTCGAAGCCGTCGAAAGGCAGCGGCGGAACCGGTGCTTGCCTGAGCACCTCGCGGGCCACCGCCAGCATCAGCGGGCGCCACCGCGGATCCTCGAGATGGTCGGCGATCGACAGATCGGACACCGCGCCGGCGAACAGCATCGCGCCGTACGCCTCCTTGCCCCACAGGTAGCCGAGGATGCTCTCCGTAGCCTCGGCGTAGGGCAACGCGTCGGCGATTACCCGCACGCGCTCGGTGATCCCGCCGTCGAGTTCACCGATGCGGAACGTGCCGATGTTGCCCTGCATGACGACCCCGGGCTCCATGTAGTCCGCCCCGAAGTTGACGAAGCAGGGGATGAGCCGGTCCCGGCCCACGGCAGCACCGAGCACGTCGGCGGTGAGCCCGTTCTGCAGCGACACTACGACGGCGTCGTCGGCCAGCCGGCCGCGCAGCAGTTCCGCCACCGCAGCGGTGTGCTGCGTCTTGACGGCAACCAGCACGACGCCACTCAGGTGCTGCGGCAGGTCGTCCGGCGTCACGGCGGGCGCATGCACGGTGAATTGCTCGACCGGCCCGATGATCTGCAATCCGCGTTCGCGGACCGCGGCAACGTGAGCCGAGTCGGCGTCGCAGAGCAGCACGTCGTGGCCGGCTCGGGCGAGATGCGCCGCGACGGTTCCGCCGATGGCGCCCGCGCCCATTACTGTGAATTTCACTGTTGTCCCATCCGACTGGGGCGGGCGAGGAGTTGCTGCAGGAGAGACGCAGCGCCTTGGGGCATTGTCACTCCGGTCATCTGAGGAACGGCCGAGTCCCGGCCAGCGAAACCCTGACGTAACACCATTGGAATCGATGCGCGCGAACGTCGCTCTTAGCGTTCCGGACTGTTGCTTGTGCTCTGTATACAGCACACTATCCACCTCACCCTTGTCGTCGAAACCCTCGGGAGATGTCACCATGGCGGACAACAACAACGACGACGGCTCGATCGATCGGCTGGCGGTCATGGCCGAATACGAGGTGTCTCGACGCACCATGCTCCGCGCGGGAGTGCTCGGCGCCGGCGGCCTCGGGCTGAGCGCTCTGCTCGCGGCGTGCGGTACCAACAACGGATCCAGCACCTCGAAGTCCAGTGCGAGCACGAGCACGGGCAAGGCGAAGCACGGCGGCAATCTCATCCTTGCCCGAGCGCAGGACGCCGTTGACATGGACAAGACCATGGTCTTTAGCAACGCGTCGATCTGGGTGTACGTCCAGATCTACGAGACCCTGACCACCGGCAGCAAGGACGGCCGCAGCGTCGAGCCGTGGCTGGCCACCAGCTGGACGCAGTCGGCCGACAAGCTGTCCTGGACGTTCAAGCTCCGGCCGGACATCAAGTTCAGTGACGGCACGCCGATGACGTCCGCCGACGTGAAGTTCTCGCTCGACCAGGCGAGCAGCACGAAGGGCGGTTGGGAGTTCATCAACAGCGCGATCGCCAGCGTGACCGCGCCGGACCCCCAGACGGTGGTCGTCAAGACCAAGTACCCGTGGGCCCCATTGCTTGCCGACCTCGCGTGCCCGAGCAACGGGATCATCCCGAACAACTACGGTGGCAAGTCGAAGACCCAGTTCTACAACGCCCCAGTGGGCACCGGCCCCTTCAAGTGGAGCAGCTGGCAGAAGGGCAGCAAGCTGACCCTCACCAAGAACACCAACTACTGGCGCGCTGGCCTGCCCTACCTGGACTCGGTGGCGTGGCAGGTGGTTCCTGACGACAACACGCGCAACGTGATGATTCAGGGCAACACCGCGCAGATCAACGAGAACCCCCCGCTGGCGACCGTGGCCCAGCTGGAGAGTGCCAGCGGCGTCACGGTGACCTTGTTCCCGTCCACCCGCACCGACTACATCCTGATGAACGAGAAGTTCGCGCCGTTCGCCGACGTCCACGTGCGCCGCGCAATCTCGTACGCGATCGACCGCGAGTCGCTCGTCAAGACGGTCCTATTCGGCCACAGCACGGTCGCCAACTCGCTGTTCATGCCGACCGTGCCGTACTACGACAAGAACACGCCGGGGCAGACATTCGACATGTCCAAGGCCAAGGCCGAGCTGGCGCAGTCCAAGTACCAGCAGGGCTTCAGCTGCACGTACCTGGCGTCGTCCGGTGACAGCACCGACTCGGCGATTGCCCAGGTCCTGCAGGCATCGCTCAAGCAGCTCGGCATCAACATGAAGATCACCAACAGCGACCCGAGCGCCGTGCACGACCTGCAGAACAAGCTGCAGTACGAGATCAGCCACTCGTACTGGACGATGGACATCGCCGACCCGGACGAACTGGTGCAGTTCGCGGTGCTGCCGGAGGGCGGCGGTCACTCGTTCGAGACCAACTACAACGACCCGCAAGCGCAGGCGGTGGCCAAGCAGGCCGAGCAGACATTCGATCCGGTGCAGCGGCAGAAGCTCTACACCCAGCTGCAGACCATGCTCGCGGAGAGCGCCTTCCTGCCGGCGCTGTTCTACCAGCCCCTGCCGTACGCGATGCGCTCGAACGTGAAGGGGTTCTTCGTCGCGCCGACGGGCCTCTACGACATGGGCGTCGTGTCGATGGCCTGACCGCCCAGGAGAACTATGAACTACTTGGCTTTCGTTGTCCGGCGGCTGATCAGTCTAATTCCGGTGCTTTTCGGGATCAGCCTGCTGGTGTTCTTCATGATCCACCTCGTCCCGGGGGACCCGGCGGTCACCTTGCTCGGTTCCCACGCCACGACGAGTGCGGTGGCTGAGCTGCACAAGCAGCTCGGCCTCGACCACCCGATCTGGCGGCAGTACCTGACGTTCCTGAACCACCTGCTGCACGGCAACCTCGGCGAGTCGTACCAGTACAAGAGCAGCGTCACCTCGCTGATCTCACAGAACCTGTTGCCCACGGTGTGGCTGATCGTGGCCGGCGTGATCCTCGCCGTCCTGATCAGCGTGCCGCTCGCGGTGTGGGCCGCCAGTCGACGGAACCGGCTGGCGGACAGCGCGATCCGCACCATTCCGCTGGTCGGGCTGGGCATGCCCGCCTTCTGGCTTGGCATCATGCTCATCTTGCTGTTGTCCCTTAAGGCAGGCGCATTCCCGGCGTCGGGCTTCGGCACCGGGACGCTCAACCACGTCCGGTCGATCATCCTGCCCGGGTTGACCGTCGCCCTTGCTCTGGTTCCGATCCTGGTCCGTAGCCTGCGGGCCAGCCTCATCAACGTCCTGCAGAGCGACTACATCGTCACGGCGCGGTCCAAGGGCCTCGGCGTCCCGCGGGTGGTGCTGGGGCATGCGCTGCGGAACGCCGCCATCTCATCGGTGACCGTGCTCGGAGTCAACATCGCCTACCTCATCGGATCGACGCTCGTCGTCGAGAAGGTGTTCGCGCTGAACGGCGTCGGCTTCCTGATGATCACAGCGATCTTCAACCGGGACTTCCCGATCGTCCAAGGAGTCACCCTGCTCTTCGCGATCATGGTGGTGGCCGTCAATCTGCTCACCGACATCTCGCATGCGGCGCTCGACCCGAGGGTGCGACTCTCATGACCGTCATCTCCGTTCCCGGCAGTGCCACCGACACGGTCGTCCCGACGACCCGCCGGCGGCGCAAGCACAACGTCCTGCTCATCGTCGGGCTGACGCTGTTCGGGTTGCTGGTGCTCGCGGCGATCCTTGCCCCGGTGCTGGCCAGCCACGACCCGATCCAGCAGGACCTCGCGAACGCCCGGCTGGCCCCGGGTTCACCGGGGCACCTGCTCGGCACTGACGAGCTCGGTCGCGACATCTATTCTCGGCTGCTGTACGGCGCCCGGATCGACCTCCGCGTCGGCGTGCTCGCCGTCGTCAGCCCGTTCATCATCGGCACCGTTCTGGGCCTGGTGTCGGGTTGGTTCGGCGGCTGGCTCGACACCGTGATCATGCGGATCGTCGACGTGGTCGTCGCGTTCCCGTTCTTCGTGCTGGTCATCGCGCTCGTGTTCGCGCTCGGCGCCGGCACCGGCAGCATCTATGTGGCGATCACGATGGTCGGCTGGGTGGCGTACTGCCGCATCGTCCGCGGTGAAGTGCTGGTGGCCAAGGAACAGGAGTATGCGTTGGCGGCCAGGGCAAGCGGGCTGCCGACCTGGCGCATCCTGTTCCGACATCTCCTGCCGAACGTGGTGCTGCAGGCGGTCATCTACTCGATGAGCGACATCGTGCTGACCATCCTGGCAATCGTGACGCTCGGTTACCTCGGACTCGGAGTGCCGCCACCGACGCCGGACTGGGGTTCGATGATCCAGGACGGGCAACAGTTCCTGCTCACCCAGTGGTATCTCGCCACCATCCCTGGCATCGCGGTCGTCATCACCGGCCTGGCGCTGGCCTTGATCGCGGACGGACTCGTGGACAGGTTCGATCGCCGATGAGCGAGCGCAGTGAGGGGGCACGATGAGCCCGCTACTCGAAGTGCATGACCTGCACGTGGAGATTCCGGTACCGCACGGGCACCTGCACGCCGTGCGCGGCGTGTCACTGACGGTCGACGCCGGCGAATCGATCGGCGTGGTCGGTGAATCCGGCTCGGGCAAGAGCATCACGTTGCGCGCGTTGCTGGGTCTGTTACCCCAGCCGGCGCAGGTCACCAGGGGTTCGATCGTCTTGGACGGCGTCGATGTCACGGGCCTGCCGGAACGGCGGCGCACCAAGGTGCTCACCGACGCGATGAGCATGATCTTCCAGGACTCGCTGACCGCGCTCAACCCGGTCATGCGGGTGGGTGACCAGATCGCCGAGGTGCCGCGCCGTCGGTTGGGCATGTCGAAGTCGGCCGCCCACGCCCGCGCAGTGGAACTCATGGACCAGGTGGGCATCCCCGAGCCGGAGCGTCGGTTCCGGGCCTATCCGCACCAGCTCTCCGGCGGCATGCGGCAGCGGGTCTGCATCGCGATCGCCCTGTCGGCCGAACCGCGACTGATCCTGGCCGACGAGCCGACCACGGCCCTGGACGTCACGATCCAGGCGCAGGTGCTCGAGGTCATCGACCGGCTGCGCCGCGACCGCCGGCTCGGGGTGGTGCTGGTCAGCCATGACCTGGCCGTGATCAGCCAGACCTGCTCGCGGATCTACGTGATGTACGCCGGCCGGGTGATCGAGTCCGGCAGCATCCGTCAGCTGCTATCGCTCGCACGCCACCCG
>JAVHVH010000151.1:0-3004 GCA_032160665.1 Pseudonocardiales bacterium | reverse complement strand
TGCGAAGTCAGCCCCGAATAGCTGCCCGGCCGCGGCGGGGACGTCGTCTGGGCCGGCTGCGCATCCAAGGTCACCGACCAGGTCTGGTCGTCCGAGGTGCACGTGTGGGTGGCGGTGTCGGTGTAGGCGATCGTTTCCCGGAACGAGCCGGCGGCCTGCGGCGCACCGCTCGAACCCGCGGGACGGAAGTTGCCCCGGAAAGAGTAGGTGAACTTGGCCGGGAAGCCGGCGAACACTGCGGTCTGATTCTTCGTCGCACTGAACGAGCCATCGGCGAGCACGGCCGCCGAAGCGATCGCGAGCTGGTCGAACGGGTTCGAGCCGCCTGGGGTGCACGACAGCCCGACAGTCAGGATGGAGATGTTCTGCACGTTCGACCGGTCGGACGACACGTAGAAACCGAGGGGGCGGCCTTGCGAGGTCAGCCCCGAATAGCTGCCCGGTGGCGACGGGGGCGTCGTCTGGATGGGTGACGACGTGCCGGGCGTGGCCGTGCTGCTGGCCGGGGTATGCGTGCTCGTGCTCGTGAACGACCCTCCGGCGAGCGGCCGCTGAGGCGAGTTGTTCGACGCTGCGGTGACCGCGATCGCGATGCCTGCGGTCGCCACGGCGGCGGTTGCGCCGAGGCCGATCCACAGGCGACGGCTGTGCCACGCGCCCTTGCCGACACTCTTGGCGATCTGCGAGGAGGTGACGGACGCGAGGTGAGCGCCGGGTGCCGCGATGCCTGCCCCGGTCGACGCACCGCCCGCGCTCGCTGCCGTCGAGGTGGCGGCCGACGAGGCGCCCGCACCTGCAACGATCGCGGCGCCCGCGGCAGCGGCACCGAGCGGGACCAGCGCGGCGATACTCGCCGTGGCCGCGGCACCCAGCCCGGCCTGCGACCACCACGACACGCCGTACGCCCGAGACGCCTCCGCGTCGAGCGCGGTGAGAAGAGCGCCCGCGTCCGGGTAGCGCAACTCAGGTGTCGGGTTGAGTGCTCGATCCAGGACGGTCTTCACCGGGCCGCCCACGCCGCTCGTCGACGCGGTGCGCTCGATCCGCCCGTGCAGCAGCGCGGCCAGGACACCGGCCGAGGCGTACACGTCGGCCGCCGGCGTCGCCGGGCGACCCGCGAGGACCTCCGGTGCGGCGAAGGCGCCGGTCGCCGGCCGGGCGGCGGTGCCGGTGACCGTGACCGAGCCGAAGTCGATCAACCGCGCCCTGCCGCTGGCGTCGACGAGGATGTTCGACGTCGAGATGTCGCCGTGCACGAGACCCGCGCGATGCGCGGCGGCCAGCCCGAGCAGCGCACCACGCATCACCGACAACGCCTGCGCAGCCGGCATCCGGCCGTTCGCGCGCACGACGGCCGCGACCGTCGCACCCTCGACCCATTCCTCGACCAGGTACGCGGACGTGCCGTCCTCCTCGACTCCGTACACCGCGACGATGTGCTCACTCGCAAGCCCCGCGATCGCAGACGCTTCGCGGTAGAGCGCATCGCGATCGGCTACCGAGATCTCCTTGAGCGCCACGACCCGATCCAGCGCGACGTCGCGCGCCTTCCACACCGCACCGGTGCGCGTCGTCGCGACGCGCCCGAGCACCTCATACCGCCGCGGCGTCGTCATCTCGCACCCGCCATGTCTGCCTCCCCGGCTGGCTCAATGTAGGCCAGCCTCGGACATCGACAACAGCCGCCACATTCACGAGTCACCGCCGGATCGGGTTCGTCGCGCGACGACTTCTGCTGGATTAACACCGGTCAAGTCGACAAGTGGGGCAACGCCTTCCGTCCCGAAGGGTTCGTTGGACCGGCACGGTTCACCGCCAACGGTGCAGTCAGCTCGGCGACGACCGCCAGCGGCTGACACCGACCCAGATCGACGCGACCGGTGTGCAGACCTGTATCAGCTGCGGCGATGGCAAGCCGATCAAGTTCGAAACGGATCCCGGATCAACTGGGCTGTCCCGAGTGGGAACGGGAACGCGGTCATCAGCCTCGAACCCCGCAGAGTGCCTCATCTGCGCCGTCGAACCAGCCGTGTGCGCGGCTCGATAACGGTTAGCGGGCACATCCGGCGATGAGTGCGGTTGGTCGTCGCGGGCCGTCGAATGCCGACACCGGCTACGGAGCGGTGATCGACGACTACGTTCGTGTCCTGCTGCCGGCTGAGCCCGCGGATGTGACGGTGGCCGAGGATGAAGAGGAACCAGGCAGCGTCGTCGCGGACGACTGCGCACGCAGCGCGTCGAGCACGACTGTGACCGAGGCCCGCGGCGTCGAGCTGGAACGGATCGCTGCAGTGATACGCCGGCGTGTCGGCGGAATGAGCCCGAGCGTGATCACGTCGTAGCGCGGGTCGAGCGCGAGTTCGGGCAGCAGGGTCACCGAACCTGCGGACTCCACGTGCTGCAGCGCGATTAGGTAGTTGTTGAAGCGGCAGACGACGCGCGGTTCGAAGTTGGCTCGGCGGCAGAGCCGGGTTGCGAGATCAGCCATGTAGGAGCCGGGCAGGTCGAAGGTCCAGTCCTCGTCGGCGAGGGCGGCGAGTTCGACTCGATCGTGTCGGGCGATGCGATGGCCGGGCGGGACGACGAGCACGATCGCATCCGTCGTCAACGGCACGAGGTGGACGTCGTGGTGGCGTGGCATGTCCAAGAAGTCCGTCGTCGTAAGGGCGATGTCGATGTCGCCGCGCAGCAACGCCGAGGTGCTCTCGTGCGGTTCAAGTTCGTCGACAAGCACCTGGACGCCCGGGTGCACGTGACGCAGCGCACCGGCCGCCGGGACGACGAGCGAGTGGATCGCGCTTTGGAAGGCGGCAACCCGCACGACGCCGGACGGGTCGTCGCCCAGGGCCTGCAGTTCGGCCTCGGCGTCGGCCATCTGGTCGAGGATGTCGCGGGCACGGCTCGCGAGCACGTGGCCTGCGGTTGTCAGCTGTACCCGCCGTCCCGTGCGTTCCAGCAGCCGCGCACCGGTCTCGCGCTCAAGCACTGACAGCTGTTGGGACAC
>JAVHVH010000103.1:0-2884 GCA_032160665.1 Pseudonocardiales bacterium | reverse complement strand
GGGCCGCCTCGTCGTGGGCTTCGCCGAGCACGCTGATCCCCAGGTAGGGCAGATCCCTCAGCTTCGGCCACGTCTCAGAGCAGTTCTGCACGCAGAACGACACCAGCGGCGGATCGAGCGAAACCGGTACGAAGGTGCTGGCCGCGAGGCCCACCCGGATGCCACCCACCTCGGCGGCAATCGCAATGACGCCGGACGGGAAATGCCCGAACGCCTCCCGCAGGGAGGTGGGGTCCAGATCGGCAGGGCTCATCAACTCCATTTTCACACGCAGCCGTAGAGCCGTGGGGCGTGCGGCTAGACCGTATGGGGTGGGCTGGGGCCTCGCTCACATGTGAACGTGGGTTGCCGACAGGGTGGTCCTGGCCGGTAGAGCCACAAGATGTGGGAGGCCCCAGTGAGGTTTCAGCGTACGAGTGTTGGGTTGGATGTGCACGCGCGTTCGGTGGTGGCGTGTGGACTGGATGGTGAGACCGGTGAGGTGTTCGAGCGTCGGTTGACCCCGGATCACCACGAGATCCTGGAATGGCTGCAGGGGCTGCCGCAGCCGGTGGCGGTGACCTATGAGGCTGGCCCGACCGGGTTCGGGTTGGCGCGGTTCTTGCTCGCGGCGGGCCTCAGCTGCGTGGTGGCGGCGCCGTCGAGGTTGCAGCGCCCGGTGGGGGATCGGGTCAAGACCGATGCCCGTGATGCCCGCCATCTGGCCCGGCTGCTGCATCTGGGCGAGATCGTGGCGGTGACGGTTCCCAGCGTGGAGCAGGAAGCGGCCCGAGATCTGGTGCGCGCCCGGGAGGACTGCCGTGGTGACTTGATGGCGGCCCGGCATCGACTATCGAAACTACTTCTGCGGCAAGGGATCGTCTATTACGGCGGGGCGGCGTGGACAACCAGGCACGAGACGTGGCTGCGCAGCCACCGGTTCGAGGTCGCGGGGTTGCAGCTGGCCTATGACACCGCGTTCGACACCATGCTCGCGACCCGCGACCGCCGCGACCGCCTGGATGCCGCGATCACCGCGATGGCCGCCGATTCATCGTTCACACCGGTAGTGCGGCGGCTGGGGTGCCTGCGCGGAGTCTCGACGCTGACCGCCTTCGCGTTAGCCACCGAGATCGGCGACTGGGACCGGCTGACCGGTCGCTCGATCGGCGCCTACCTCGGGTTGGTGCCCACCGAGAACTCCTCAGGAGCGACCCGCTCCCAAGGTGGAGTCACCAAGACCGGCAACAGCCACGCACGCCGACTGCTCATCGAAGCGGCCTGGCATCACCGGGCCCCGTATCGGCCGGGCACCGTGTTGCGGCGCCGCTGGGATGCCGCATCCCCGGCCGCCCGCGCCCGCGGTCAGGCCGCCAATCGGCGTTTACACCACCGGTGGGTGCGCTTTGATGAGCGCAAGAAACGCTCCGTGGTCGCCAACGCGGCGATCGCCCGCGAACTCGCCGGCTGGTGCTGGTCGTTGGCCGTCCTCGACGGCTAACACCCACACAACTGTCCGGATGACTCAACTCGGAGGTGGCGGCAAGCGTCTTGGAGTGACCCGCGAACTGACTATGAGCAATCACGTTGCAGCACAACGGATGACGCTCGACCCTAGATCAGCGATCCACTCCGACTCGAAAGTCCCGTCCTGCGGTAACCAACCCGCGCATATCAGACTGACACGCGTCGACACGACACGCTCGACACCTCCGAGCAACTCACCCGGTCAACCAAGCGGCGGCCACGACGACGGTTGCGGCCGCCGCTTACCCCTGCCCACTTGACAGAACCCTCCCCATATCAGTCAGTCGCATTCGTCGTCGAACGCCGTCGGCGCCTGGTCGGCCGGGCCACCGGCCTCGGCACGGGCAAGCAACCGCGTGATCGCATCATCGAAAGGCGGTGAGTAGGAGATACTTTCGTTGTCGCAGCCGCCGCCGTTCAGCCCGCCGATCAGCCCCGTGACCGTCGACCCGTCGATCCACGGCGCCCCCGACAGGCCGTCGACCAACTCTGCGCAGTCCAGCGCCGGAAAGCCTTTCGTCGGCGCCGACGTGGCGGTCCGGCAGCCGATCGGGCCGCCGCCGACGCCCATCCCGTAGCCGGTGACGGCGACGACCGTGCCCTGTTTCGGGGCGGGTCCGAGCGTCAGACCACCGCCTGCGTGCTCCTCCACCGTTCCGCCGGTGTCGCGGGTCACCCGCGCGATGGCGAAGTCGACCAGTGGATCCTGGTTCTGCACCCAGCGCGGGTCGAGGTAGACCGCGTCGATGTGCCAGACGTCCTCCGGGGCGGTGGTGTCGGTCAGGCCAGCAACGAAGGTGGCGTCCACACCCTCCGCCACACAGTGCGCGGCGGTGAGGATCAGATCACCGCCGGCGGAGTGGAGCACCGCGCCGGTGCATGTGTGCAGCGTGCCTGCACCGAGGAACACCGCGCCCACCCTCGGATCGGCCGGAACCGGCCGCGCGGTGGCCTGCACTTTGGGTGCGGCGGTCGTGGGTGCGGCGGTCGCAGCTTGCTCCACCGGCGGGTGGTTCGCGCATGCCGTGGCCGATGATGCCAGCGCGACGAACAAGCCGGTTGCCAGGACGGTCGGGCCCGAGAAGCGCATGATCACCGATCTTGCCCCAACGCCGCTGCCCGCGCCTCTGCTCCTGGTCGCTGGCGGCCCTGGTGGAATGAGCCATGGGCGCCGTTTTGTTCGCACAATTGAGTGGCGGCAACCGCATCTATCGCGAGATGCGCGACACTAGGTGCCAGGAGGCGAGGCATTGGCTGAAAACGCCGATAACCCAGACCAGCGCTATCAACCCGAGCAGACCGGGATGTATGAGCTGGAGTTCCCCGCGCCGCAGCTGTCTTCGGCGGATGGCAGTGGGCCGGTGATGATCCACGCCCT
>JAVHVH010000098.1:0-31435 GCA_032160665.1 Pseudonocardiales bacterium | reverse complement strand
AATCGGTCACCGACCGCGCGGCGCCGTTCAAAGCGGCGTCGGGCTCACGGCGCACTCCTTCGGGTACTTGTCAGCGGACGGGCAGCAGGCAGTCGCGTCAACCGCGCGCCGCGCGGCGAGCAACCCGTGCGACTGCCCTTTGCTGGACGCGGTGGGCGATCGGTGCACCGAGCCCGGTGAAGTCCAGCTCAACCTCAATGCGCGGGCCAGTGATGAGGTACCAGTTCATGTAGATCTTGATCGTCTGACCGTTGGCTGTCAGGGTCACCTTGCCTATAACGGTGCCGGCGACATTGCGCGGGCCGCTCTTCGAGCCGGGCTTGAACCGGAACGAGAGGCTCTCAAGCGAAGCGCCGGCCGGTAACCCGGTTGAGAGCTCCTTGCGTACCGCGTTCCGGAGACACGTATTGAAGCGTGGTTTGCGAAGCAGCGCGGTATCCGCGGCGACGTTGCGCTGCGACCGATAACGCGTCGTGCTCGAGGTGATCTGGTTGGCGCCTCGATGGAAGTCGGCCTTTGCGGTACTGAGCTGGCCCTTTTTCGTGTTCCTGCCCCCGGCACAGTGCACCAGCGCCGCGTCCTTGGCCGCATCCCCAGCATGCCCCCGGGATGGTGCCGACCGATGGAAGGTATTCGGGAGATCTCCCCCGCGCAACACGATCGCAGACAAGCGGTGCGGGGTCGGGGCGGCAGGAGCGTCGGGGGCGCCATTCGAAGACGAGCTGCTGCACGCCGTCAGGGCAAGCAAAGTGGCAAGCACCGCAGCGGCCGTCCTGGTCCGATTCATGCCGCCCAGCCCGTCGAGCAAGAGGCCCGATACCACGACGTCCGACACGACACGACTTTCACCGAGCAACCCATGGTTTGCCTTCTCTCGCGGCGGCCCGCCTAACCCATGTTGGGTCCCGCGGCATCCGTGGTCTGGACCGCGGCTTCTCGCCGGCGGTCTGGACCGCTCCCGAAGCTAACGAGACCTTGACTCAAGCTCTGGGGTCCAACGTCGCGTCTCGCCCGATTCGGCACGCCGCCAACCGGGGCTCATAGGGCGAACGACCCGGCGTCGACGCACCGGTGCATTCGGACGTTGTGGCACCGTTCGAAACGTGCCGGCCGGCAGGACAAAGCGCTTCGCGTGGTCCGCGGCTCGGCAGGCGAGCGAGAGGTCGTTGCACGCAGCCGCTGACCGGACTTTGCGGACAGCGCAGCGGCACAGTCACGCACTCGCCGCGACAGCGGCTATGGAGAGCCCGCGTCGCCCCAGCCGGCGCAACGGTTGGCCGGTGATCGGCATCTGATGCCGGCGCCGCTGAGGGGTCGCGTGTGCGGAGCTGGCGGCGATTTCGTGTCGGCGACGGAGATCCGCTGTGCCGGCGCCACGGCGATCCTCGGCCAGTCCGAATTGGGGCTCGGCTCGGTGCCCTTGGGGTCAGGTGACGATGGACCAGTGTTGCGGCACCTGCTGGTCGGCCACTGCGTCCCAGTCCCAGTCGATCCCGATGCCGGGACTCTGGGACGGATAGGCGTAGCCGTCCCGGACAGTGAGGCCGGAGCGGGTGATGCCTTCCAGTTGCGGGATGTACTCGACCCATTGGCCGTTGGGCACCCCGCACGCGAGCGAGGCGTGCAGCTCCATCAGGAAATGGGGCGACACGGGCATGTTGTAGGCGTCCGCCAGATGGGCGACTTTCAGCCACGGCGTGATCCCGCCGATCCTGGCGACGTCGACCTGCACCACCGAGCACGCTCCGGCATGCATGTAGTCCTTGAATTGACTCACGCTGTACAGGGACTCCCCGACCGCGATCGGGATGGGCGAGGAGGCCACCAACCGGCTGTGGGCCGAGATGTCGTCGGCTGGCAGAGGCTCCTCGATCCAGGCCAGGTCGAGTTCGGCCAGCAGGTGCGCACGGCGCTGGGCGTCGTCGAGGCGCAGGCCCTGGTTCGCGTCGACCATCAGCTCGAACCCGGTTCCTACGGCCGCACGGACGGCCGCCAGCCGTTCAACGTCCTCGGATTTGCGCGGCTTGCCGATCTTGATTTTGGCTCCCTTGAAACCCTTGCGCTGCATCCGGACTGCGTCCTCGACGAGCTGCTCCGCGTCGAGGTTCAGCCAACCTCCTTCGGTCGTATACACCGGCAACCGGTCGTGGGCGCCGCCGACGGCCTGGTGCAGCGGCAAGCTCGCGCGACGGCAGCGCAGGTCCCAGGCGGCGATGTCGATCAGGGCCAGCGACAGCGAGCTGACCGGACCCACCGCGAGCGCATGCATGCTGTAGAGCAGGGCACGCCAGTTTCCCTCGATGTGCTCGGCCTCCATGCCGATCAGCCGCGGCAGCAGGTGATCGCGCAGCAGGGCCACGATGGCTGAACCGCCGGCGCCGATCGTGTAGCTGTAGCCGGTCCCAGTTGCCCCGTCGGCGTCAGTGAGGGTCAGGATGGGCGTTTCCTGGCTGACGAACGACTGGATCGCGTCGGTGCGCTGGGTGAGCGGCTTCAGGTCGACGAGCCGAAGTTCGGCCTTCACGATGCGAGCCATGGGTGCCTGCTTTCAGGTGTAGCTGACGGGCCGAAGGGATAGGGCGGCGCTGGCCGGACGGGGAAGCGGGTCGACGGAGGACGGTGCCGAGTGGGCGAGGCGTCACCTCGACGATGAAGCCCGGGGCACGACGTTGACCTCGAGATAGGACGGACGTTCGGCCGAGTGCCAGATCTGCTGGTGGGCCACTACGAGCTCGTCGGCACGGGCAGCGGCGATCGGGTCGGCGGTGTTCGGGTGGGCGTCGAAACGGGGGAAGTTCGAGCTCGAGATCTCCACCCGCAGCGCGTGCCCGGGCGAGAGGACCAAGCTGGTGGCGCCGAGGTCGATGGAGAATTCCCGGGCCGCGCCGGGTGGGACGAGCTCGGCGTGCTCGGCGCCGGTGCGGTAGCGGGCGCGAATGATGCCGTCGCAGACGTTGAGCGCCCGGCCGTCCGGGTGGACATCGACGAGCTTTGCCGTCCAGTCGGTGTCAGCGGCGTCAGTGGCCGCGTGCAGCACCATGCTGACAGGACCGCACAGTTCGAGCGGCTCGTGCAGCGCAGTGCTGGTGAAGCTCAGGACGTCCGGCCGCCGCTCGACCGCTCGCTGGTCCCGCTGACCGGAGTTCAGACCGACGTAGGCGCCGGGCAGGAACGTAGCCCCGCCGACGGTGGGCACCGGATTGGCCGGGTCGTAGACGAAGCCGGAGAACCCCTCCTCCGCGCCGGGTGTTTCGGTGTCAAGCCGGCCGAAGCCGTCCGGGTCCGGGTGCACGTACCAGCGCTCGGTCCGAGCCCGCGCGGGCGGAAAGGCGTCCTCGGTACGCCAGACGTTGTCGCCCATCACGAAGATCGAGACCGTCGGTGCCCGCTGCGGTGACGGCGTCTCGGCCAGGTGCGTCGCGAACCAGTCGAGCTGGATCCGGGTCAGGTCGAGGGCAGCCATTGGGGCTGCAGCGCCGTAGTCGACCTCGCCCAGTGCGTCGTAGTACACCGCGTGCGCCCAGGGCCCGATGATCAGGCGCTGCTGGGCGCTGGTGGCGGACATGCCGGCGAAGTTCGCGAGCGTGCCCGGCAGGAAGAGGTCGAACCAGCCGCCCACGTGCAGCGCAGGCAAGTCGAGGGCGGGGTGGTGCTCGGCGATACTCACCGCTCGCCAGAACTCGTCCCGGCCGGGGTGCTCCAGCCAGGTCTGCCAGGCCGGAAGCAGCGTGCGAAACGCGCCGATGTCGGCCAGCGGCCGCGACCGGAATGCACGCTGCGGGTCGGCCACCAGCTGCTGGAGCTCCTTGGCCTCAGCATCGAGGGCCTCACCGGCCTCCCGCCGCCGGACGAGCTCGGCCGAAGCCAGCCCGAGGGCCCAATACAGCGCGAACCCCAGCTGCAGCGCTCCACCGTGGTAGATCCAGTTGTCGTGAAAGTCCGAGGCAGTGACCTGCGGCGCCAGTGCCTTGAGCGCCGGCGGCCGGGCGGTGGCGGCCAGCAGCTGGGTGGCACCGTAGTACGAGCCGCCGTACATACCGATCCGGCCGCTGCTGTACGGCTGTTCGGCCAGCCACTGCACTGTGTCGTAGCCGTCGGCCGCCTCGGTGCGGAATGGGTCGAACCGGCCGTGCGAGCCGAATCGGCCCCGGGTGTCGGAGATGGCAACGACGAACCCCTCGGCCACCGCCCGTAGCGGCTCGACGCCGGCGTTGACGATCACCGCGAACGAATCAGCCCTGTTGTAGGGGGTGCGCTGCAACAGCACCGGGTACCGGCCATCGTCAGCGGGACGCCAGATGTCGGCCTGCATGCCGACCCCATCCCGCATGGGAATCCAGACGTCGCGCTCGACGATGACCCCGGTCATGATCCGCTCACCTCCGGGTGCACGGTCCCGGCCCGCTCGTCCGCGGTCACGTCGGACGGTGCCGTGCCGCCGACGGACCCATCGTTCCCCGCCCGTCTGGCCGGCGCCTTGGCCGCGATCGTGTACACAGCGGACGCGGCGATCAGCACCGCACCCTGGACCACGTACTGGTAGTTCGACCCGAGGTTCAGCATGTTGAACCCGTTCGACAACGTGAACAGGACGACGGTACCGAGGACCGACTTGGCCACGTGGCCGGCACCGCCGAACAGCGACGTACCGCCAAGGATGGCCGCCGCGATCACCGTGAGTTCGGTTCCGGTGAGCCCGTTCGGGTCGACCGAGTTGAACCGCCCGGCGTACAGCAGGCCCACGCCGGCCGAGGCCAGCCCGGTCAGCACGAACGGCATCATCTTGTAGCGATCGACATTGATGCCCGAGAGCCGAGCCGCCTCGGCATTGCTGCCTACCGCGTAGAGGTTGCGACCCGGTACCAAGAAGCGCAGTGCCGCCGCGACGCCGACCGTTACCCAGATCATCAACCAGACCGGAAGCGGCTGGGACAGCAACGCGGGCGAGATCACCGCGATCACCACCAGCAGCGCAGCACAGGCGATCAACGCGAGGAAGAATCCGTCCAGTGGCGGAGCGTTCTCCTCATTCAGGCGGCGCAGCCGGATCCCGGCGAGTACCAGAAGGAGCACGCCGGCCAGCACCGCCACTAGTTGGGGAACCTTGTAAACGGTGCTGTCCAGCGCGACGAGGGCTCGGGAGTTTGCCGTCACGCTCTCGCCGTTGAGGGCGATCAGCACGATCCCGCGTACCGCGGTCATGCTGCCGAGGGTGACGATGAAGGCGTTCACGCCGATCTTTTGCACCAGAACCGCGTTGATCGCGCCGACCGCGACCCCGACGGCGAGGGCGAGGATGATCGCCGGTGCGGTCCCGATGGTGTCGATCGTCTTCAGGGCCAGGGCGGCTGCGAGGGCCGCCACCGAAGCGACCGACAGGTCGAAGTTGCCCGAGATCAGAACCACGGTCATGAACACCGCCAGGATGGCGTCCGGGGCCGACTGACTGAGGATGTTCGACACATTCACGCTCGACAGGTACGCCGGAAGGTGCTTGGCCGTGGTGGCGATGACCAGCACCAGCACCAGTAGCACCAGGGCGTAGACCACTCCGGCGCGCTGCGGTCGCAGACCGGCCAACGCCGGACGAAGCCGGCCCCGCAGACTCATCTCGGGAGGGGCGGGGGCGCTGCCGCCGCGTGGTTTCGACCCGAGCTTCGACGCGGCCACCGTCATGACAGCCCGCCGGCCGCGGCTGTCAGTTCGGCCACTGATACCTCGTCGCTCGCGTACCCGCCGGTGACCGTGCCGCGGTTCATCACCACGACCCGGTCAGCCACGCTGAGCAGCTCCTCGAATTCCGAGAGCACCACGACAATCCCCATTCCCCGGGCCGCGAGCGCCCGGATGAGCATGATCAGATCTGCCTTGCCGCCGACGTCGACCCCGGCCGTCGGCTCGTCCAGCAACAGCACCGCATGCGTCTTGTAGATCCATTTTGCGAATACGACCTTCTGGGCGTTGCCGCCGGACAGCTCGCGGACCGGCGTGTCGATCGACGGCGCCACCACGCCGAGTTCGGCGCACGCTTGCGCGGCCCGGGCGCGTTCGCGCGACGGGACGAGCCGCTGGAAGCGGCCCGACAGGTTGCCGAGATCGGCGAGCGAGACGTTGCGCCAGATCTCCCAGTCACCGATGAGTCCCTGCGTCAGCCGGTCCTCCGGGACGAAGGCGACCCCGCGTTTCACCGCCGCGGCCGGCCCCCCTGACAGCGGTTGCCCCTCGAGGAGAATCTCGCCGGCGACCCGACGGTCAGCGCCGAAGATCGCCTTCAGCAGTTCCGTGCGGCCCGAGCCGAGCAGCCCCGCCAGGCCGACAATCTCGCCGCGCCGGACGGTCAGGTCGACCGGCTCAGCCATCGCGGCCGAACGCAGCCCGCGCACCTCGAGCACCGCCTCCCCGGGCGGCAGCGGCTCGTGGTTGTTCTCGATCGCGCGGAGCCGGTTGCCGACGATGCCGGCCACCATGCGCTCCTCGGTGAGCTCGTCGGCGCCGAAAGAGTCGACGAGGGCGCCGTCACGAAGCACGCTGACCGCGTCCGAGATCTCGGAGACTTCGTTGAGGAAGTGAGATACGAAAACCACCGCGACCCCGGTGGCGGCAAGTCGCCGGGCTGCGCCGAGCACGCCCGCTCGTTCGGCTGGGGTGATCGAGGCCGTCGGTTCGTCCAGCAGGATCAGCTGCGGTCGCCGGGCCAGTGCTCGCAGGATCGAGACCATCTGACGGTCACCGATCGACAGGCCGGCCACGATCTCGTTCGGGTCGATCGTGAAGTCGATGCCGGCACACAGTTCGGCAAATTCGGCCTGCCGATCGCGGGGATTCCAGATGGTGCCGGCGCCGGCGCCGAGGTAGACGTTCTCCAGCACCGTCAGTGCGGGCGACACCGGGCTCTGCTGATGCACTACGGCCACGCCAGCGGCCTGCGCGTCGGCGGGGCGACGCCATTCGACCGGTTCGCCCTGCCAGCGCAGGGCGCCAGTCGTCGGTTGCTCCGCGCCCGCGATGATCTTGATGAGAGTGGACTTGCCGGCGCCGTTCGCACCGACCAAGCCGTGCACCTGCCCGGGCTGCAGGCACAGGGAAACACCGTTGAGCGCGCGGGTGCCTCCCGGGTAGATCTTGCTGACCTTGTCGATGTCCAGGCCCGCCGGTGCGGACGAGGGGGATCCGCCCGTCCGCACCGAGGTATCCGCCGCTGCTACCACTGCGGGACGCACTGGTCGACGTTCGCCTTGGTAACCGTCGGGATCGCGTAGCTCAGCACCGCCTTCGGTGCCGCCGCTTTGCCGGTGATCTGGTTGTAGAGGGTGTCGACGGCCTTCGCACCCTCGGCAACCGGCTTGAAGCAGACGTCGCCGTAGATCGATCCGTCCTTGATTCCGTCGATACCGATCTTCGCGCCACCGTTGCCGAGAATCTTGGCCTGCGAATGGACCGCCGCCACTGCCTTGGCACAGCCGGCGGCCATGTCGTCGGACAGCGCGTAGAAGAGGCTGATGTCCGGATGTGCGCTCAGGATTCCCTGGCAGGCGGCCTGACCCTTCTCCGCCGTCCAGTCACCGGGCTGGGTGGCCACAATGCTGAAGCCGCCGGCCGCGGCCAGGTCGGACTTGAAGCCCGCGGTCCAGGTGGTGTTCTCCAGGAAGCCAGAAGCCCCGGTGATGATGGCGACCTTGCCGCCGGACGGCAGCGCGTGCTTGGCGAGGCTGGCCTCCTCGTGCCCGACCGTGTCGGCGCTCTCATTGATCGTGAAGGACAGCTTGTCGTACGGGACAGTCGTAGGGCCGGTGCCGACCGTGCCGTGCACCGAGGCGATCGGGATGCCGGCGGCGGCGGCGCCGTCGACCATCGCCTGCGCCGGTCCGGGTGAGTTCGGCACGATCAATATGCCGTTCACCTTCTGCGCGATCAGGTCCTGAATGTCGCTGCCCTGCTTCTGGACGTCACCTTTCGAGTCGAGCACGATCAGCTTGGCGCCGAGCTTGGCGGCCTCCTGCTGGGCGCCCTTGGCCAGTCCGACCGGGAAGGTCACGGCCATGGTCTGGTTCGACAGGCCGATGACAACCTGCTCGGGCGCCTTGCCGCCCGGCGAGGTCGAGCCGGACGTTGTCGAGCTGGCGGCGGTTGCGGAGCACGCGGCCAGCAGACTGAGGGCAACCGCGGCCCCCCCGATCTTTACTGCGCGACGAGTACCAGTCACGGATGTCACCCTTCGTTGGCTGAAGTTCATGGATGATTCACAAGTTCCTATAGGATCTATGATGACCGATCATCGGATGTCTATCGTCGTTGTGTCAAGACCCTGAAACCGCAGCGTCATCAGGCCGCAATTAGCCGCTACAGCAAACCCGCCGCCCGGCCCGGGTCCTCGTTCGTCCGGTCGGTTTTAGATCCAACTTCGTATAGGATCTCGCGATATGACCCGAGTGCAGCCGACCGCCGACTCTCCGTTCGGCGCTGTCGACGCACCCCGTCGGTCGGTCCTGGCCGACGAGATCTACGAGATCCTGAAGTCCAAGCTGATGGACAGCGTCGTCGAACCGGGTGCCAGGTTGTCGATTGACGGGCTGTCCCGGGACCTCAAGGTTTCCGCCACCCCGATCCGGGAAGCCCTGGCACGGCTGGAATCGGACGGTCTGGTGACGAAGAGGGCGCATCACGGCTATACCGCCGCGCCGGTGATTGACGCCCGAACCTTTGACGAGCTGTTCCGGATGCGGCTCCTGCTCGAACCAGCGTGCGCTGCGTGGGCTGCTCAAGTCGCCACGCCGCCGCAGATCACTTGCATGCAGGATCTCATCGCCGAGATGAATCCGCCGTTGTCCGGCGACGGCTATGAAAGCTACAAGGCCTTCGCCTCCCAGGACGCCGCCTTCCACGTCGCCCTCGCGGCCGCCACTGGCGTCGGCTTGATGGTCGAGACCTTGGAGCGGCTCCGTCCCCATGCGCAG
The DNA here is from genome assembly GCA_032160665.1 of Pseudonocardiales bacterium. Classification (GTDB taxonomy): domain Bacteria; phylum Actinomycetota; class Actinomycetes; order Mycobacteriales; family Jatrophihabitantaceae; genus Jatrophihabitans. The sequence continues at coordinate 22,481 of JAVHVH010000098.1, read as the reverse complement.
CTGTACCGGCTCTACTACGCGGTCGGCATAGCCGACGAGACCACGCGCGAACACGAACGGGTGCTCGAGGCGGTCACCAGGCGCGACGAGGCCGGCGCCGCAGAGGCGATGAGCGCCCACCTGACTGCGTCCCGGGCCCGCCTCGCCGGTGCGCTCGGCCGGCCCGACACAGACTGACCGATCGCATCGACGCTCGTTGTTCCGACAACGCCCAAGCCGAAATCGTCGACGGACTCCACAAGACCGATTGCTTCCACCGCGACGGAACGGGCGCGGCTGCGACTACATCGAACTAGCCACCCTGAGTGGGGTCCACTGGTTCGACTCCACGAAACCCCGGGCGGTCACGCTACGCGGCAGATGACCGCGAGTCATTCGTCCTGTGTAGACGCCGACGTGCTCGGACAGTGCGCCTGGCGCACGGGTCGGTCAGTCCTGGTGAGCAGGCGGCGGCCCGTCGGCCTCGTCCGTCCCGTCTTCGTCCGACCAGTCCACATAGGACCATTCACGGTGACCCGAATGTGCCCCCATGTCGTCGGACGGCAAGTCGCAGCGGACTGGCTCCGAACGCCCGCGGAAATGGCTGTACAACGTTCGTCGGCGCGCACGCATCGCACGCTACTGCGCAAGGCGCCAGGCTTCGGTCTCAAACGGCTTGCTCGATGTATCCCGCAGATTCGCGCGCTGTCGGAGGCATCAGCGGGGTTTTCGGGTCGAGCGCGACGCGCCCGGGATCGCGTCCGGCCGAACGCGCGCCCGACGCGCGGCATGAAGCGGACGGTTCGCCTTCGGTGACAGTCGGATCGGCGCCTGGCGCTCGGACACCATGCGCATGCCGACGGTGCGGCGAACCGCGCCGCGCTTCACTAGCGTTCACGCGCACGTGCAACATCCGCTGCTATGACGACAACGACCACGACCGGCTCCCTTCACGAGACGCACTGCCCAGTTGGGTCGCCGCTGCCACGGCGGGGCGACACGATTGAGTTCAGCGGCCTTCTGTACGACGTCATGGGCATGGCTTCGTCGACGGCACGGATGGCACGCCCCTCACCGTGATCATCCGTGTTGACCACTTCTGAAGGCGCATGAGGGAGGCCGGGTGTTTGGCCCGTCGCGCGGCTGCGCGGAATGAGCTGAAGCCGCACGATCATCGGCAGATCCAGTCGGCGAAACCGTTGATCATCTCGCTCGGAGCAGGGATGCGCGCCTGCAGTGAGCGAGATGATCAAGATCGTTGGAACGACACGGTCATCGGCCAGATCCGGGCGCATGTCTGGAACTTGATCAAGGCGGAGTTGTGGTTGGGGGGACGACAATTCTCCGTATTGATCATCCGGATCACGAGCGCGCTCACCGGCTAGAGCGGGCGGTTCGTCGCACGATCGCGTGAAACCGCATGCCGCCATACCGATCAGCCAGACCCGGTTTGGCGGCACGACTGCGAGGGCGCCACACTCGCAACTGCGATGTTTGGCCTCGCGTTGATCGGCTACGGTGCGCTGCGGCGTCCGGTTTGTCTGCTGGCTCAGGGTGACGGGCCTAGGGACGGAAGCCGGCCGCGCGGGATACTGGCGCCATGGTCGACGAACACGCCCGGGATCGGGCGATCTATCAGGCACTCAAGGCGGTCGACGAAGTCGCGGCTGCCCTGCAGACCCACCTCATCGAAGAGCATCAGGCCGACCCTGAGCGGGCTGCCTCGGTGAGCACGTCCACCAACTCTCTGAAGCTTCTGCGGCAGGCCCGCGAGCGCCTCGGCGAAGGACTGCGAGGCATCGGAGCCGACGCCATCGCCGAGTCTGACGAGATCACGCTACGCAGGTAATTACCGCAACAGCCGCAAGCCCGACGCCAGCCGATATCTCGATCCGAACCATTCCGTTGGTCGCGGTGTTGGGATCAGGCCAGCGGTGCGTTAGCGGCGACCAGAACGAACCACGCTCCGCCGGGAGCGAGCACGAAGGCTCCGCCGTCGGTTGTGCGCAAGGTTGTCCCGTCGTCGACCGCTTGTCTGCTCCAGGTGCCTTCGATCCGGCGCCCGTCGCGGAACACGACGGCTCGGCCGTGGCCGATCGTGTGGGTGTATTCGGCTGGGTTGCCGAGCACATCGCGGTCTTTCGCGTACACAGTGATGCGGCAGAACTCAACGATGACATTCGGGGTGGCGATGACGTTTCCGTCGTCCGCGTGTTGGACCTGGCCATCGATGATGCGCACGTAGCGGTGCAGTCTGCGGCTCCACTGGAAGGTGACTTGTGTGCTGCCTACGCGAGTCCGTACCAATCCGCCGGCTCGGGTGCTCGCCGCGGTCAGCCGGGTCGACCACACCAGCCCGATGCTCTTGGCCTTCGGACCGTTGATCTTGGCGGCGATGCGGGCGAGGTTGGCCCGCAAGTTTTCCGGCGCCGGCCGTTTCGGGTCGCGGCTGAAGCCCGGCCCGCCTCGGTCGTTGATGACCGCGCGCAACGGTGACTTGTCCAGCGGGGCGATTCCGGCGCGAGAGCCGCCCGAGGCGACGAAGATGATGTGTCCGAATTGCAACGCAAGCTCCGGATCGCTCGGGCGGGTGCTTCGGACCGGTTCGACGGTGGGCAGCGTGCTGTTGAACACGGCCAGCAGCCGGGTCAGGCCGCCTTCGACCTGCTCGACGTAGACGATGTCGGCCTTGTCGACGCCTACCTGTGGGCGGCCGAGGGCGGTGTCCTCGATCTTGACCGCGACCACCGGGTTGTCCGATGGGTTCTCGCCTGTCAGCGGATTTGCCGCCGGCGACGAGCTGGGCGCTGCTGCGGTGTGGCCCCTCGATCCCTGGGAGCAGCTCGCGAGCGCGATGAAGCACGACACCACGAGGACGGGGATCGTGCGCCGGGATCGTGTCATCGTCGCTACCTTTCGCTGCTGTCCTGATATACCCGCCGCGGCGCGCGACTTGCTGTGCCCGTACCGAATCCGGCATTCGTCGAGCACCCGCGGGTAGACCGGCGCCCGGACGGTCGTGACCTCGACCGGAACCTCATCGCGCGGGTGAAGGACACACGCGCCGCGATGCCGTTGGGCCGTTCGGACAGCAGCACGTCGATGACCTGACCATGGTGATCGACGCGCGGTAGCGGTAGGTCCAGCGTCCGGCGACCTTGGCGTAAGTCGTCATCGACGAACCGTCGATCGCCGGTTCCGCGCCGGGCTGGGCGGGCGGCGGGGACGAACTCGGGGTGAATGCCTGCACTATCGATAGCCGTCGCGCTTGACATTCTCTAGTGATTTAGTAGGGTATTGGGCATGTCAGGACTCGTCACCCGGCGCCACGTGGATCTGCTCCGCGTGATCGCCATGGCGTGTCCGTTCCTCGGCTGACGCGCGTCCGACCCGCGGCCAGCAGTGCCGCCATTCTCCGAGGGACTTCGATGTCTGTACTTCTGCAATCCCCGTGGCGCCCCGTCCGCGGGCGGCGCCCCGGGCGACGCAATTCGGCCGTCGCCCTCCCCGATCTGGTCAATCTTGTCCAGGCGATCGCCGACGAGCCGCTCGCGTGGGAGCCGCTGGTGCAGCTGCCCGAAGGCACCGACCGGTGGCGGACCCGGCTCTACGGCGACCGGCGCTTCGAGCTGTGGCTGCTGTCCTGGCTGCCCGGCCACCATCCGGACCTGCACGACCACGGATCCTCCGCGGCCGCGTTCGTGGTGGTGCGCGGCGTGCTCGGTGAGGTCCGGGTCGAACGCGACGGCTATTACAGCGGCTACCTACGCCGCAGCGGCTCGGCGACGTCGGTCGCGCCCGGCGTGATCCATGACGTGTGCGGTGCCGGCGACGGCCCGGCGGTGAGCATCCACGCCTACTCGCCGCCGCTGAGCACGATGAACCACTACGTCCGCGACGACGACGGCGCGCCGGGGCTGCTGCGCTCGGTCCGCACGAACGAACCGGAGCAGGCGCCCGTCCGATGACCGCAGTCGCTCGCCGCAGCATCGAGGCCGCGCTCGCCCAGGCGCGCGGGAAGCTCGCTCGCTTTGCCCCGCGGGAGGCCGACGAGGCGGTGCGTCGCGGCGCGGTGCTGATCGACATCAGGCCGGCGCTCTATCGAGAGACCGAGGGCGGGGTGCCCGGTGCGATCGTCATCGAGCGCAACGCTCTCCGGAACCTCGGCGTGCACCATGCGACCGCCGTGTTTGGCGTCTCGTTCATGACGACTCCTGCGTCCCACAAGACCCCGAACGGGCGACGAAAAGCCCGGGAAGAAGGTGAACCATGCTCATCGACGTTCGCCGCGCGGCGACATGGCCACTGCGCTCGGTCGGGCTTGACCCTGGCCGTGCGTTAGCGAACGCTCGACCCGGCGTCGCGGAGCGAGATGCCCAGCGCCGGGAGCTGCGCACCTACATCCAGGCGCGATTCCCCGCGAAACGGCCAGCCGACACCGAACCCGACATCGCTTCTCGTGCCAACCCCGGCGAAGCGCTGAGCCCGGCAAGCCTGGCGCCTCCCGCAGACGCGCGGACGGCAACATGACGTCGCCGACGGCGGGCGACCACCTCGAACATCAGCCCATGCGGCGGCCGGGCCCCACGTCCCGCCCCGTCATCCATGTCAATGGAGCCGCACGATGCATGTCCTGCTCATCGAACCGGCACCGGCGCCCGATGGCGCCAGCCTGATCGGGCTGTCCGAGCTGCTGGAGGTGCTCGGCCACACCGTGGAGCATCGCCACGGGTTGCCGCACACCGATCCGCCGCCGCTCGAGTCGGTGACCGTCATCGACGCGCGAGTCGACCCAGGCGCGGCCGGACGGTGGTGCTCGGGTCTTGCCCGGGCGCTGGTGCGGGCGCCGGTTCTTGCCGTGGTCGATGAACAAACCGTTGGCGCCGTGTCTGCGGCGTGGGGCCTGGGCGATTTCTTCGTTGCGGGCTGCAGCGCGGCCCAGCTCGCGGCCCGGTTGGCTCGCGCGGCCGAGCGGCATCGGCATGCGCAGCCGCCGCGGCACCGCTACGGTCCGCTCACCCTCGACGACAGCAGCCTGACCGCGGCCTTCGACAACGGTGCCGTGCAGCTCACCCACGGCGAGTACAAGCTGCTGAAAAACCTGGCGAGCCACTCGAACAGGGTCGTGCCCCGCAGTGAGCTGACCCGCGGCGCCGAGCGGCGCCGACGGTCGGCGACCCGGGCCGGCCTCAGCGCGATGATCTGCCGGTTGCGCCGCAAGCTCGGCAGCCACGGCCGTCAGATCGTCACCGTCCGCAACGTCGGATACCGGTTCGTCATCGATGACCAGCCGACGTACCGAGCCGGACTGGCAGCGTGACGACCGCGGCGTGGGCGGCCTGTCGCGGAGGCCACGCTGGCGGCCGTTCCGGCATCGCCAATGACTCGTCGGGATCGATGAGCGGGGGCTGACCCCGCACCACGACAATCACGCTGACCACGACCGGCCCCGGTGCGAGGGTGATCATCGACGGGCTGGGCGCAGGCCGCGCCTGACCGCTCCGCCAGCCGGTCAACCGCTGATGGTGGCATTCCCCCCGAGCAGGTGCTCTCCTGTCGGATTAGCGGGACGCCGCGACGCTGCGGGCGATTCGACGGGCATCGATGTTGAGCTCGCGGAACATGCCGCTGATCGGGTTGGTGAAGCCCGTGAAGTACAACGCGGGCGCGTGGGGATGGGTGCGGCCGCCGTGCACCGCCGGCCGGCCCCGGCCGTCGAGCACGCCGAGGTGGCCGACCAGCCCCTCGAGGCCCTGCTTGTAACCGGTCGCGGCGATGACGGCGTCAGGGGCGATCGCCGTAGCGTCGCCGAGCAGCACCTTGTCGCCTTCGAAACCGGTGACGGCGCCGACGACCTTGACCTGGCCGGCGCGCAGCGCGTCGATGAGTCCGACATCGATGATCGGCACGGCTCCGTCTTCGAGCAGTCGGGTGTACACACCGGGCGTCGGGCGCGGTAGCCCGTGCGACGCAAGGTCGGGTGTCGAAAGGCGGCTGGACGCGGCGATGATGTAGTCGACGAGCCGCGGTGGCAGCCGGCGCAGCGCGATGCTGACCGCGCTATTGGGCAGCGGCCCGACCTGGCGGCGGACGAACGTCGGCACGGTGCGGACGGCGAGCCGGACGCGGGATGCGCCGCCCTCGACGAGATCGACGGCGATCTCGGCGCCGGTGTTGCCGGTGCCGACGACGAGGACGTCCTTGCCCGAGTACGGCGCAGCGTTGCGGTAGCTCGCCGCATGCAGCAGCTCGCCGCGGAAGCCGTCCCGGCCAGGCCAGGCCGGGATATCCGGCGTGTGGTTGTATCCGGTGGCGAGCACGACCGCCTTCGCGTTCAAGTCGCCCTGCGGACTGTGCAGGATCCATTCGTCCCCGACGCGGTCGAGGCGGTCGACCGCGACACCGGTCCGCACATCGATGCGATGGTGGCGGGTGTACTCCTCGAGGTAGCGCACGACGTCCGCGCGGGCGACCCAGTTGCCGTAACTGCGCGGGATCTTGTACCCGGGTAGGTGCGACGTCCAGCGCACCGTGTGCAGATGCAGCCGGTCGTAGTGCCGACGCCACGCCGATCCGACCTCGTCGGCCTTGTCGACGACGAGCGCGGAGACGCCGGTCCGGCTACCGAGTGCCGCGGCGGCGGCGAGCCCGCCGGGGCCTGCCCCGATGACGATCACGTCGGCCATGTGTTACCTCCGAGTAACTTGAGGCAAGACGATGCATCTGAGTTGCGTGCATGTCAAGCCGTACCGATGCTCTTACATGGCAGCAACACCAGCCACAGCCGGTCCTTCGGCTTCCCCGGGAGTGCATTCAGCCAGCGAGCGGGCCTATGTCGAGGTGAAGCGCCGCGTCCTCGCCGGTGCGTACGAGGGCGGTGATCTGATACCGAAGGGCAAGTCGCCGACGAGGTCGGCATCTTCCGCACGCCGGTTCGCGAGGCGTTCCTGCGGCGACCGGCCTAGGGCTTCTTCGGCTGTGTCCGAAGCGCGGCGCGATGGCCATCGCAGTCTCGGGTTCACCGACCTCGACCGCAACTTCTATGCCGTGCGGCGACGCCAAGCGCGCGGCCGGCGGTCGGCGGCTGGGTGCGGTTGCACACCGAGACGTCGTTCACCACGCAGGCTCAGGTCCTCGTGGACGAGGGGGACGTGGACGTGGTCGTGGGCGTGGACGTCTACGACGTCGACGCGTTTGGCCGACTGGTCGCCTGACGGCTAGAGCTGGAGATCGACTTCCACGCCGGCCGCGTTCGTCCCCGACCTCACCTCTTACCTGGAGGCCGCCCCAATTCGAACAGGCTCCGAACCAACAGCGCGAGGTTTGCCGGACGCTCGGCGAGGCGGCGCACGAAGTAGTCGTACCACTCGGTGCCGTAAGGGACATAGACCCGCACCTGCTCTCCATGAGCGACCAGCGCACGCTGCTCGTCGCGGCGGATGCCGTAGAGCATCTGGAACTCGTAGCTGTCTGGCGCGCGCCCGTACAGCTGCGCCGCGGCGCGGGCGGCGGCAATCATGGACGGATCGTGGGTTGCGATCATCGGATGGCCCGCACCCGCGAACAACACGTCCAGGCAGCGCCGGTACGCGTCGTCGACCTCGGCGCCGCGAAAGGCGACGGACTCGGGTTCGGCATAGGCCCCCTTGCACAGCCTCACCCGCGATCCAATGCTCGCGAGGTCGTGGCAGTCGGACTCGGTGCGGCGCAGATACGCCTGCAGCACGGCGCCCACCCACGGGTAGTCGCCACGTAGTGCGGCGAGAATGCGAAGCGTCGAGTCGGTGGTGGTGTGGTCCTCCATGTCGAGCGTGACGGTCGTGCCGGCCTTCGCCGCAGCCGCGCAGACGAGGCGGGCGTAGTCGGTGGCGAGGGCCTCACCGTCGGGCAGCAGCTGGCCGATCGCCGACAGCTTCACCGACACCTCCGCTCGTCGGCCCAGTCCCAGCTCGGCCAGAGCGCCCAGCACGGAGACATACGCATTGGCCGTCTGTTGCGCCTGCTCGCGAGTGCCGTTCTCACCAAGATGGTCGAGGGTGACCTGCAAGCCGTCCGCGACGAGTGCCTCGACCGTTGACAGCGCATCGCGCTCGTCGGTCCCGGCGATGTAGCGCGACACCACGGGGCGCGTGACGCGCGAGTGTTCGGCGGTTCGGCGCAGTCGTGGTGATCGGGCTGCCGCGAGGAGGGCAGTGCGCATTACCGGCACGTCAGGCTACTTCCAGCGGCCGGCGCCACACCTGGCCCGCGACCCGGCGAAAGTTGCCCCCGAGTACCGCGGCGATCGCGGCGTGGTCGTACCCGCGCTGTGCAAGTGCGTCATCGAGACACAGCAAGTCCTCTGGTGCGACGAAGTTCAACGGCCCCCAGCGTGTGTACGCCGCCGGGAAGAGTTGCGGGTTGGCGGCCGCTTCGGCGGTGAAGTCATCGCCGTCGAAGCAGTAGTCCGAGCCGAGTCCGACGTGCTCGATGCCGACCAGCTCGACCGCATGGTCGATGTGCACGACCAGCGCGTCGATCGTCGCTGTGTTCGGACCGAGAAAGATCCCGACTCCGGCAATGCCGATGACGCCGCCTGTCTCGGCGCAGGCCCGGGCCTGGTCGTCGGTGACGTTGCGAGGATGGTCCCACATCGCACGCATGCCGGAGTGCGAGTAGATCATCGGACGGGTCGTGACGGCGCTGAGGTCGAGGCCGGTGCGTGTGCTGCAGTGCGAACCGTCGACGAACATGCCGACCTCGTTGAGGCGAGCGACGAGGTCGCGACCGTAGCCGGTCAACCCCTCGTCGACCACGTCGAGGCAGCCCGAGCCGGCTGCGTTTCGCAAGTTGTACGTCGGCAGCAACGAGCGGACGCCGAGGTCGTAGAACCGTTCGACCATGTCGAGGTCGCCCTCGAGCGGGCCTGAGTCCTCGAGGTCGAACGCGACGACGGTGCGGCCGGCAACCTGCGCGGCGTCGATGTCCAACACCGATTGCGCGAGATGGAGCCGCTCATCGTCGTGGACACCGGTGCGGAACTGTTCCAGAAAGCCGAGCGCTTGCTGCTTGGAGTGCGGCGCGTAGCCCACGTTCACCGACACGTAGGCGCCACCTGGCCGCGAGTAGCGCGTGAGCTCCGAGACGTCCGCGGCCGGCGTCAGTGGCAGGCAGCAATGCTGTTCCCACAGCAACGAGGTGCTCATCGCAGGACGAAGCCGGTGCCGATGGGGTCGGCAGGGGAGAGGACGAACTCGTGGGTGCCCGTCAGGTAGGCGCTGCCGAGAACTTCGGTGAACACGGCGGGGCGGCCATCGACGGTGGTCGTGCCGATCGGTGTGGCCAGAAATTGCGAGTTGATGATGCTGCGGTGCACCAGCTGCTGCCCGGTCTTGAGCAGGTCGCGCCGGTTGAGGTCGGCCACCCGGGCGGACGTGCCGCTGCCACACGGGGAGCGATCGACCTCGCCGTCGGCGAAGACGGTCACGTTTCGCTGGCACAGCATGCCGTCCACGTCGGGTTCGCTCTGGTAGAAGATCACCCCGTAGATGCCGTCGAGGTCGCGGTATTCGTGGTGGCGGACGTCGACAGCCTGCATGACCTGCGCTTTGATCGCCCGCCCGAGCTCGATGAGCCGTGGTAGGTGCCTGGGTTCGACGGCCACGTCGGCGGCGCTCACGTCGACCATTGCATAGAACGCGCCACTGAACGCTACGTCGACCGGCAGGGTGCCGAGCGTCGTCGTGATCGGCACGGCCTCGTGCGTGACGTATGAGGCAACGTTGCGAAAGCGCACCGATTCGACGATCCCGCTCGCGATCTGGGCGGTGGCGTGCACCCGGCCGGACGGTACGTCGATCGCGATCGTCAGCTCGCCGCCGCCGTCGGGCATCTCGACCAGACCCTGGTCGACCGCCCAGGTTGCCAGCGCGATCGTCCCGTGCCCGCATGCCGTGCTGTAGCCCTCGTTGTGGAAAAACAACGTTCCGAAGGCGGCCCCGTCGGACTCCGCCTCGGTAAGGAAGCATCCGTACATGTCCGCGTGCCCGCGAGGCTCGTTGATGACAAGCTTGCGGAAGTCATCGAGGTGCTCACGTGCGTAGCGGCGCTTCTGCAGGATCGTTGCGCCCGGAATCGCCGGCACCCCGCCGGTGATGATGCGGAATGGTTCGCCCGCGGTGTGGTACTCAGTGACACGGACGCTCGAACTTTTCGAATCCATTGCGATGTCCTTACTATGTGGCATGTTACATAGAAACTACCGACGTGTTGCATGCACGTAATTTCTGGACTGGGGTGGGACAGGTGCGGACGCTGAAACAGACGAACCTCCGTGAGCAGGCCGTAGAAGTCATCCGCGCGAGCATCGTCGGCGGCGAACTCGTACCCGGAGAGGTGTACTCGGCCACCACGCTGAGTGCTCGCCTCGGCGTGTCGGCCACCCCCGTGCGCGAGGCGATGCTGGACCTCGCCAACGACGGGCTTGTCGAGGCGGTGCGCAATCGAGGCTTCCGGATCCTCACCGTGGCGGATCAGGATCTCGACGAGATCAGCGAGTTGCGCAAGATGCTCGAAGTCCCTGCGGTCCGCCTCGTCGTCAAGCGGGCGACGGACGCCGAACTCGATGCGCTCGAGGCGAACGTCTCGTCCATCGAGCGCGCCGCGGCCCGCAACGACCTCGCCGCGTTCCTGCGCGAGGACCGTACGTTCCACCTGGCGCTGCTCGCGCTGAGCGGCAACGGTCGCCTCGTCCGGCTGGTGAGCCAGCTTCGTGATCAGACCAGGCTGATGGGGCTGCGAAACCTCGCCGAGTCGGGCATGCTGGCCGAGTCGGCCGCCGAGCACCGGACCATCTTGGACGCGGTTCGCACCCGGGACGCGCGACGAGCCGAAACGCTCGTCCGCGAGCACCTCGATCACACGCGAGGGGCATGGGCGGGTCTCACCGAGAGCCCTCGCGCCGGCACTTCGCGACGTCCCGCCCGGTAGCACCCGGATAGGGCGCCTCACGAGCTCGACGCGATTCGATTCACCGAACCCGCCGCCTGGTCGGCTGCCACTCGAGCCACGACCAGATCCTCGAAGGCGACTCCGACGGACTTGAAAACCGTAGCGGTGCCAGGTTCTGCCGCGAGGTCGCCGCAGATGAAGTCCCGCAATTCCAACAGATTCTCGGCCGCGAGCCTGCCCTCGTCGATGGCTAGGACGATGTCGCCGGCGTCCGCGAGCGCCGCTGCGCGAGTCTCGACGACCACCCGAACCGAACCGACAAGTTCGCCATCGAGCTCGCGGACGTCAGGCCGGTAACTGCCGACGGCGTTCACATGTGCATCCGGTCGCAACAACGCAGCCGGAAACAGCGGTGTGGCACTGGTGGTGCAGGTGCAGACGATGTCGGCCGACGCGACGTCCGCGGGTGTTCCGAGCGCGCAGCTCAATCCATCGGCCTCGATCGCCGCGCGTAGCTCGTGGGTGCGGACACTGCCGGTTCCGACGATGGTGACGTGATCGATGGGCCGCACCGCGCACATGGCCTGCACGTGCGCCGCGGCCTGTGGCCCGGCTCCGAACACGACCAGCCGATGCGCGTTCTCGCGCGCCAGGTAACGGGTCGCGAGCGCCGAGACGGCTGCAGTGCGCAGAGCGGTCAGCGCGGCGCCGTCGACTACGGCCTCAGGCACGAGCGTGTCGGGGGAGAAGAGCAGGTAGGTGCCGTTGATCAATGGTAGGCCGCGGGCCGGGTTCGCCGGGTTCAGCGTAATCAACTTGATGCCGACGCCCTCGGGACCGGAAGCGGGCATCATCAGCAGCTCGCCGCCGTCGACCGGCAGATGTTCGCGCGGATGTTGGCTGTAGCGGGCAAGGTTACGGAAGCCGCGTTCGAGGCCCGACACCGCGTCCAGGTAGGGCACCAGCGCACGAAGGTCCTGTGCGCTCACATAAGTAGTCGACTTAGGCTGCTTCAAGCTGCTCTCCGGTTGGTCCGCGCGCCTTCGCTGGTGTCGCCGCTGCGGAAATGGTCCCGACCGCGCCTTGCGCGCTGGGTGCCATGTACTATATTACATGGCAGACCTCATTGATCACGTGTGACCTTGGAAAGGACGCGACCGATGGACGACACGGATGCCCGTCTCGCTCGGCTCGGGCTCGTAGCGCCTACCCGCAGGGGATTCCTTGCCGGCGCCGCTGGCCTCGGCGTGCTCGCGACCCTGGCCGCTTGCGGGGCGGGCGGCTCGACGGCGAGCACTTCCACGAGCGGCGCGATTGCCACCGGCAAGCCGAAGCGCGGTGGTGTGTTGAAGGCCGCCATCCCCGAGGAGCCCTTCCCGCACGCATACGACATGGCCGTCGTCGGTAGCTCGACAGGGACCGAGCGCGTCGCCTACCTCGCCTACAACGGCCTGACGAATGTCAACCAGAACAACGAGATCGTCGGTGAGCTGGCCGAGTCGATCGAGACACCTGCGCCAACGCGCTACATCTTCAACCTGCGTAAGGGGGTCACCTTCCACGACGGCACGCCGTTCAACGCGGCCGCCGTCAAGGCCAACTTCGATCGCATCCAGTCGCCGAAGACCAACTCGCCGCGCCGCATCTCGGTGATCGACCAGGTGAAGGTGTTGGGTCCGTACCAGGTCGAGATGACGCTCACGCACCCGTATGCGGCGTTCCTCGGACTGCTCCGCCGTACGAAGATCCCGATGCAGTCACCGACGGCGGTCGAGAAGTACGCGGCAAGTGACTCGTTCAAAGCGTCCGTCGGTACCGGTGGCTACCAGCTGACGTCCTACACCAAGGGCAACGGGGTCGAGCTAAAGCGATTCGACAGCTACTGGGCGCAGACGAACTACTTTGACGGCATCTCGATCAAGATCATTCCATCGCAGCCCACTGCGATCGAGGCATTGATCTCAGGTGGGATGGACTTCGTCCGCGTCGGACCGGACTCGGTCGCCTCGCTGAAGAACAACTCGAACGTCCGGGTCGACGCCGCGGACGACACGTTCGTCGATTACCTGTCTTTCAACCAGAAAGTCGCACCCTTCGACAAGCTCGAAGTGCGGCAGGCCTTCTCAGAGGCGATCGACCGCGCCGGCCTGGTCAACGCGATCTATCACGGCCTGGCCGAAGAGGCCCACAGCCCGCTCGCCCCGGGCTTTGCGCAGTTCTACGCGTCCGACGCAACCGTGGTGGCTCAGAAGTACGACGCCACGGCGGCCAAGGCCTCGCTGGCCGCAGGCGGCTACGACACCGGCAGCAAGATCACCTTCAACTCTTTCACCGACGTGCCGTTCGCGGCTGAGGCGCAGGTGATTCAGCAGGCGCTGTCGTCGATCGGTGTGAACACGAACCTGCGCACTCAGGACTTCACCAGCTTCGCGACCCTGTTCTACGACCAGCGCACCTACACGATCGGCAACAGCCAATGGAACGGCAGTGTCGACCCGGACGAGGTGCTGACCAACCTGTACGGACCGGAAGACGGCACGACAAGCAACTCGACCAATGCCGTCGACCCGGTGATGGCGCAGCTCATCACCGCCGGCCGCTCGACCACCGACGTCGCGAAGCGGGCGGAGATCTATCACCAGGCCAGCCAGCGCGCGGCCGAGCAGGCGTACTACGCGTTCCTCAGTTTCCCCAAGGTTCTCGCGGGACTTTCGACGAAGGTCAAGGGATACAAGTCGACGATCGGTGGAGGTTGGCCCATAGATGTCTGTTGGTTCGGCTGAGCCGGCCCTGGTGACGTCCACCGAACCGGTCGCGACCGTCCCGCGGTCGCGCACCGGGTCCGGGGTCGTCGCCCGGCGGCTGATGCGTGCCGCGACCAAGCTGGTTCAGACCGCCGCGGTTGTTCTGGTCGCTACGGTGGTCGTGTTCCTGATGGTGCATGTGGTGCCGGGTGATCCGGCGCGGGCTGCTCTTGGCGCGCAGGCGTCACCAGACGCTGTGCTCGCGCTGCACAAGCAACTGGGACTCGATCGCCCGCTGATGGTGCAGTACTGGTCGTGGTTGACCGGGGCACTGCACGGCGATCTCGGCAAGTCGATCATGCTGACGGAGCCGGTCACGACGCTGATCAAGCAACGCCTTGGCGTCACGGCCGAACTCGCGGCGCTGGCCCTGCTCGAATCGCTGCTGATCGCGATTCCGGCCAGTGCGTTCTCCGCTCGCTGGCGCGGTCGCGTCGCCGACCGCGTCACGCGCATGTTCGTCCTGGCGGGCATCGCCATCCCGAGCTTCTGGCTGGCCATTCTGCTGATCCTCGCGTTCCACAATGTCCTGCCGGTGTACGGCTACGCCGGCTGGGCGGCGGGACTCTGGCCGCATCTGAGCCATCTGCTGCTACCGTCGCTCGCTCTCGCCGCAGGGCAGCTCGCCCTGACCTTCGAGGTCAATCGGGTGGGAATGATCGAGGCGATCCAGGACGAGTACGTCCGCACCGCACGAGCACACGGCATCTCGGAGTGGCGGGTGTATCTCAGCTACGCGCTGCGCAATGCCATGCTGCCGACCGCCACCGTCGTCGGTCTGCAGGTCGGCTACCTGCTCGGCGGCGCCATGCTCATCGAGACCGTCTTCGCCATCCCCGGCATGGGCCGGCTGCTGATCACCGCCGTTATCGCGCGGGACTACCCGCTCGTGCAGGGCGGCGTGCTCGTCACCGTCGTGATCTTCGTGGTGGTCAATCTCCTCGTCGACGGCGCCTACAGCTTGATCGATCCTCGAGTACGGCGAGGTCAGCGTGGCTGAGACAACGACAACGACCGAATCGGTTGCGACCACGGCGGCGGTCGCCGCGAGCACAGCGCCACCGCGTACCAGCGTCATCGGCCGCATCCGCCAGGACTGGATCGCATCCTTCGCCTGCGTGATCGTCCTGATCTACCTGGTGATCGCGATCGGGGCTCCCTGGCTGTCGCCACAGAGCCCCTACGTCCAGCATCTCCAACAGATTCTGCAGGGGCCTTCGGGTGCGCACCTGCTCGGGACGGACGGGTTCGGGCGCGACGAGCTGAGCCGGTTGTTCGTCGGTATCCGCTCCTCCGTTGCCATCGGCGCGATAGTCGCCGGTGTGTCGACGTCCATCGGACTGCTCCTCGCACTGGTCGCCGGTTATCTCGGTGGGATCGTCGACTTCCTGATCTCGCGGATCGTCGACGTCGGCCTGGCATTTCCGACGTTGGTCCTGTCACTCGCCCTCATCACCGCGATGGGCGTCGGTGCACGGGGCACCGCGATCGCTCTGGTGCTCGGGTTCATCCCGTTCACGGCGCGCGTCCTTCGCAGCGCTGTCCTCAAGGTGCGGCAGGAGGGATTCATCGAGAGCGCCCAGGTCACGGGTGTGCACCCGTTGCGCGTCGTGATCCGCCACGTCCTGCCGAACCTGGTCGGGAGCATCACCGTCCAGACCACGCTCGTCTTCGCGTATGCGATTCTCGGCGAGGCCGGCCTCAGCTACGTCGGACTCGGCGTGCAGGCACCCACGCCCTCACTCGGCAACATGATTGCGGACGGGCAGACTCAGATCCTGCAGGTGCCCAGGCTGACCATCGTGCCGGGTATCGCCGTCGCGGTGCTCATCATGTGCCTGCTCGTGATCGGTGACGCGCTGCGCGACGCGGCTGACCCCTTGACGGTGCGCTGATGAGTCACCTGTTCGAAGCGGAGGACCTGATCGTCAACGTCCGCCGGGTCGGCAACGCCGTCGACTCGGTGAACCTTTCCCTGGACGCAGGGGAGATGGTCGGGCTGGTGGGCGAGAGCGGTTGCGGCAAGACGCTCACCGCGTACTCGATCATCGGCCTGCTGCCGGACGGTGTGTCGGCCTCGGGTCGGGTGCGGTTCGAAGGCAACGAGTACGACCTGGCCCGGCCGAACCAGCTACGTCCACTGCGCGGCGGCTCGATAGCCATGGTCTCGCAGGACCCCCTCACCGCAATGAATCCGGTGGCGCGGATCGGTTCCCAGCTCGACGACGTCATGCGCAGACACCTGAACCTGAACCGCCGGCAACGCGAGACACGAGTTCTCGACCTGCTCGATCGAGTAGGCATCCCGTCGCCGCGCCGGGTCGCCCGCGCGTATCCGTTCGAGCTCAGTGGCGGCATGCGCCAACGGGCCCTGATCGCGATGGCGATCTCGTGCCAGCCGCGGCTGCTGATCGCGGACGAGCCGACGACCGCGCTCGACAGCACGGTGCAGGCCCAGATCATGGAGCTGCTCGCGGCACTGGTCGCCGAGGACGGGCTGGCGATGCTGCTGATCACGCACAATCTCGGTCTGGTCGCGCAGTACTGCACGCGCATGTGCGTGATGTACGCCGGTGAGGTCGTCGAGCAGGGCCGCTCGGAAGCCGTGCTGGAACGGCCGGCACATCCGTACAGCCGTGCGCTCGTCGACTGCCTCGCAAGCCTCGACGCCGACGTCGCGCGGCTCGCGACGATCGAGGGAGTCGTCCCACCGGTCGGTAGCGGACTGCCCGGTTGCCGCTACGCCGACCGGTGCCGGTTCGTGCAGCCCGGCTGTCGAAGCGAGCATCCGACGCTGCTGCCCGTGCGGGACGGGCGCGCCGCGGCATGCCTCCGGGTGGACGACATCGAGCGAGAGGTCGACATGAACGCAGGGATGCAGGCGTGACCGCTCCGCTGCTCGACGTGCAAGGCGTCTCGAAGGCGTTCCCGATCCGACGTGGCGGATCCGTGCATGCACTGCGCAACGTCGACCTGACGATCGGCGAAGGCGAGGCCGTCGGCATCATCGGCGAGAGTGGCAGCGGCAAGTCCACCCTGGCCCGGATCGTTGTCGGTCTAGAGCAGGCAAGTGCCGGCCGGGTGCGCTTCGGTGACACCTACATCGACACGCTTCGCCCGGCCGCCCGTCGCAAGATCCAGCGCAACATTCAGATGGTCTTCCAGGACAGTCGCGCCTCGATGAACCCGCGGATGCACATCGCCGACATCGTGGCCGAGCCGCTCGTCACGCATCGGCTTCCGGTCAACCGTTCGATCATCATCGAGCTGCTGGAACGGGTGGGTCTCGGCGAGCGCTACGCGAACCTGTTCCCGCACCAGCTGTCGGGTGGTCAACGGCAGCGCGCCGCCATCGCCCGCGCGGTGTCAGTCCGTCCGAAGCTGATCGTCGCGGACGAACCGGTCTCGGCGCTCGACATCTCGGTTCAGGCGCAGGTGCTGAATCTCCTCAAGAGCCTGCAGGAAGAGTTCGGCACCGCGTTCCTGTTCGTCAGTCACGACCTCGGCGTGGTGCGGTTCTTCTGCGACCGGGTATCGGTGCTCTACCTCGGCGAGACGCTCGAAACGGGTCTCACGCAGCCGCTGCTCGCCGCGCCCGAGCACCCCTACACGCGCGCCCTGGCCTCGTCGGTGCCGACCGTCCGCAGCGCGGCGCGGCGGGAGCGGATCGTGCTGCACGGCGAGCTGCCCAGTCCCGAGAACCCGCCGTCGGGCTGCTCGTTCCACCCCCGTTGCCCCGAGCGGATCGGCGCCGTGTGCAGCACGGTCGACCCAATGCAGTTCCGCACCCGGGCCGGCACCGCCAAATGTCACCTACTCGACCGACGCGTGATCGGAGACCTCACCACATGACCATGACCACCGACGTTGCCAACGACCTGCACCGCAAGGCGATCGTCGTGGACGGCACCTGTCCGGGCGCGCACTGGCGAGCGAACGTCGACACGTGGATCGCAGGCGGTGCCACCTGCTGTGTGGTGTCCGTCGGCGCGCCGCTTCCTCCCGCGGGGGCGCTATACGACATCGCCGACACCTATCGGTTCATCGATCGTGACGACCGGCTCACGCTCGTGACGTCGGTGGAAGGCATTCGTGCGGCGAAGCGGGCGGGCAAGCTCGGGGTGATCCTGCAGTTCCAGGGCACCGAGCCGCTCGAGTACGAGCCGGCACTCGTCGAGGCCTATTGGCGCCTCGGCGTGCGGGTCATCCAGCTCGCGTACAACCGTCGTGGCCCGGTGTGTGACGGCTGCGAGGAGCCGGATGACGCCGGGCTGAGCGCGCTCGGACGCCGGGTCGTGACCGAGCTGAACCGGGTGGGCATCGTCGTCGACGTGTCGCACACCGGCATGCGCTCGGCGCTGGAGGCGATCGAGTGCTCGAACGCTCCGGTGATCGCGTCGCACTCGAACGCGCGGGCCGTGCACACCAACCAGCGCAACATGACCGACGAGCTGATCGGGGCGATCGCCGCCTCCGGTGGGGTGATGGGTACCAACGGCTGGCCGTCGTTCGTCTCGCCGGCCAGTGCGCCGACGCTGGATCAGTACATCGACCACATGGCTTACATCGGTGACCTCGTGGGCATCGAGCACGTCGCCATCGGACTGGACTACTGGAACGGCACCACCCAGGACTACCTGCAGCACATCGAGTCCGGGACCTGGCATCCCGACAACTACCCGCCGCCGCCGTGGCCCTACCCGGGCGGTCTCGGCGACGCCGGCGACCTGCCGCAGCTGACGGCCCGCCTGCTCGAACGGGGTTTCGCGGTCGGCGAGGTGGAAGGGATTCTGGGCGCGAACTGGCTGCGGGTCTACGGCCAGGTCTGGAGCAGCGCACCGAGCACCGAAGGGGTCACGGCGTGAGCGTCATCGACATGCGCGAGGCGACCGCGTCACTCGACCGGGAGCTGTCGACCTACATCCGACGCCAGATGACTGAGCTGCAGATTCCCGGTGTGGCAGTCGGTGTGGCCCACGGTTCTGATGTCGCGGTCGGTGGCTTCGGCGTGACGAGCATTGAGAACCCGCTGCCGGTGAACGGCGACACCGTGTTCCAGCTCGGTTCGATCACGAAGACGATCACCGGCACTGCCATCATGCGCGAGGTCGAACGCGGTACCGTCGACCTCGATCTGCCCGTACGCACCTACCTGCCCGACTTCGCCGTGGCCGATCCCGAGGTCTCGGCGAAGGTCACCGTGCGGCACCTGATGACACACACCGGTGGCTGGGAAGGTGACATCTTCGAAGCCGCCGGACAGGGTGACGACGCCCTCGCCACGCTCGTGGGGCGGCTGCGCAAGCTCAACCAGGTCACCCCCTACGGCACGATGTGGTCCTACAGCAACGCGTCGTTCTATCCGCTCGGCCGCATCCTCGAGGTGCTGCACGGCGAACCGTACGAAGCGATCGTCCAGCGCGAGATCTTCAAGCCGCTGGGCATAGAGCACGCATGCTTCTTCGCGCACGACATCGTGCTCGAACGCTTCTCGGTCGGCCACGCCATTGGCTCGTCGGGACTGCAGGTGGCACGGCCCTGGGCCATGGAGCGCTCGTCGTCGCCGGTAGGCACCACGATGATGAACGTCAAGGACCTGCTTCGCTACGCCCGCTTTCACCTCGGCACGCTGCAGCCGTCCCACGACGTGCTGAACGCCCAGACTCGGGAACTGATGCGCCAGCCCGGACTGCCCGGAGTGCGCAACGGCGAGCCGCACGGGCTTGCCGGCGGGATGGGTCTGACGTTCATGCTCGGCAGCCGTGGTGGCTCGCGGGTCGCGGGCCACGGCGGCAGTGCGAACGGGCAGCCGGCGGACCTGTCGATGCTGCCGGACGAGCAGTTCGCGGTGGTCGTGCTGACCAATCTGCAGAACCCCGGCCACACGCTGGGCAAGCGGATCACGCGGTGGGTCTACCGGCACTACTTCGGCCTGGACGAGGCACCGCTCGAGCCGGCGCCGTTCGGCGACCTGGACGAGGCGGTCGGTACCTACGACCTGTACGGCCAGGTGATCGACGTCCGCCGCGACGGTGACGTGCTCAGGCTCGACAGTCGCTCGACGATCGACTGGCTCGACAACATGGATCCCGCGCCGCCGCCGATTCTCGGCGCGCGGCTGGTGCCGATCGGCACGGACACCGTTGCGACCGAACCGCTGTCGGACGAAAACGTGGGGCAGTTCCTTCGTGACGATTCAGGCGCGATCCGCTGGCTGCTCATGAACCATCGAGCCGCCCTGCGCCGAGAAGGCTGATCCGTCCGAGATCATCGAGGCGATCTACGGATTGTCGACCCCGGCGGCAACGAAGCAACGTAGCCGCCAGCGTGGTTTTCGCCGTCGAGACCTTCATGCGATCTCCAACCTGCCCTACTCGACTGCTCGATTCCTTGCAGCCGGTCGTCGTCGAGCGCCATCCAAGGCGCGTCACGGATGGCGTAGGACTGCAGCCAGACAGCTCGATGACCTGGTGCGCGAGGATTTCGGCGGCGAGATCGGCCGCATCGGGGCTGGGCGTGACCGCGTCGACGAGTGACTGGAGCTCGCGCCGCATTGGTAATAAATCCGTAATTCGGCGTAAATCGGTCCGCAACGGGTCAAACCTAGCGTTCCTTGCGTATTACTCGCTTCCGCCGTAGCCAGTCCCATCATCAGGAGGTTTCATGTCAAGCGCCCCTTCTCGGCGCCAGGTACTCATTGGGGGCGCCCTCGGAGTCGGGGCAGGAGCACTCGTGGGCGTGGGCGGTCCGGCCAGCTCGGCCGGTGCCGCACCTGAGGCCCTTGCCCCGGCGCGAACGCGCCCGCGCCCGGTCGCGCCGGTCAACCAGGCCATCGCGGATCAGATGCCGCTTTCCTACAAGGTCCAGCCCCAGCAAGTCGTCGGCGTCGATGTGGAGAAGGAGATCGCAATCCACACGGTGGCCGACATCGAGGCCAAGCGGACGCAACTCATCGACTACATCTGGAAGGGCGCCGGCCTTCCCGGCGCGACGCCAAAGGTCGGGGCAGGAGTCGCCCTGCCGTCCGAAATCGCCAGCCTAAGCGGTGTGCGGCAGACCACGAAACTGACCATCCCACTGCGCTACGGCGTCAACGCGACCCAATACCTCCTCGAGCCTCGGGGCCAGAGCAACCACAGGCTGAGCATCTACCACACGGGCCATGGTGAAGACCCGATCGTCCGGGTCCGAACGGTCCAGGCGTTGCTAGACCACGGCTACGCCGTCCTCTGCTCCGACATGCCCTTCGTCGGGTGGAACGTTCAACAGATCCAGGACCCAACGGACCCGACCAAGTACGTCGACATCGGTACCGGCACCACGGCGCACAACAGGTTCAGCAGCTACGAGACGTCGACCTTCTCGGCCATGACCTTCTTCCTCGAACCACTGGCTGTGGGAATCAACTACGCCCGAAAGCTCCTGCGTCCGCAGTCCATTGCCATGGTCGGCCTCTCCGGCGGCGGCTGGATCACGACCGCCTACGCCGCCATCGACACCCGAATAACCCGCAGCTACCCCACGGCCGGGTCGTTCCCGTTCTACTTGCGCCCCGGCCCGCCGATCGACTCCACCGGCGACTGGGAACAAGGCGGCATCGACGGTGCTACCGTGCCCGGCTTTTACGCGATCACGAGCTTTGGCGACCTCTACGTCATGGGCGCGGTCGGCCGGCGCCGCGGACAGTTGCAGATCCTCAACCGGTTCGACGCCTGCTGCTTCGCCGGAGTGGGCGCCCGCAGCTACGCGCCAGTCGTCAGCCACCGCGTCGCACTCATCGGTCAGGGCAATTGGGATCTTCAGGAAGACGCCACCCACAACCAGCACCAGGTGTCCCCATACGCCCTCGAGGTCATCCTCTGGGACCTTGAGACCAACCCGCCCGACTGAGCTGAGCACACCGTGAGGCCCTTCCGTGGTCCCCATCGATCGGGGCCACGGAAGGAACTCCGACCGAGGAGACGGCATGCTCGACGTGATCGCGGCGGTGCAACCCTTGCTGCTCGCCGGAGTGCTGATCCCGGCCGCCCGCCTCAAGCTATTCGGTGCTCACGCGGCCGACGTCGTCCGAGCGACAGCACTCGCGTCTGTGCTCGGCCCGCCCCACGCGCTACGCGCATACCGGTTTGTTGGCATCCTGGAATTGCTGATCGGGACGCTGCTGATAGCTCCTCCGGCACGCACCGTGAACGGGGTCGCCGCGACTGGGCTGGCGATCGGCTTTCTCGGCTATCTCGCATATGCCCGCCACGTCGCCCCCGAGACGTCGTGCGGCTGCCTACACAGTCGGCGTACCCCCCAGATGTCGTGGCGGAGTTTCGCCCGCGCCGGGCTCCTCGTGCTCGCCGGGCTCCTCGCTACCCAAGCGGCGGGCTACTGGCTGGACGTGCTCGTCGCCCATCCAGTCACGGCGACCGCAATACTGACGGTCGAGGCTGTGGCCGTCGTCCTGCTCTCACCGGAGCTCGGCTGGACTCGCCCAGTGCAGTTGCGCCACCTCCCGTCACGGCTGCCCCGGCCGCTCATCAGCGCATCCGGGCTGACGCTGCATTCCAGCGTCCAGCAACTCCAGCAAAGCCCCGCATACCAACAGGTCGCAGGGCTACACCCTGAAATACTGGACTCCTGGCGTGACAACGATTGGCGCATCCTCTGCTACAACGCGCGCTACCACGGGCGACCAGCCACCGCCGCCTTCGCCGTGCCCCTGCGGCGGTACGACCCGGACGCGGTCCGGGTAACCCTCGTCGACGAATACACCGGAGCCAC
>JAVHVH010000097.1:0-5150 GCA_032160665.1 Pseudonocardiales bacterium | reverse complement strand
TCGTCCACGGGACGGCTGGAGCCGATCGGCAAGTCGGCCTGCCGCGCGCTCCAAGCCGCCACCAGCGTGACGGTGTCATCAGGCTCGAACCGCAACAGCGACGTCGTGTCGGCGGCCACCAGCCAGCCGGTCTCCTCGGTCACGGCCGCGAACAGCTCCTCCTGCGCGACTCCCCGCGCGGCGAGCGTCGCCACCCGTCGCAGCGCCGCCTGTTCCTGGGCGACCACGCCCGCCTCGGCGCGCGCCGGCACCCGGACCGCGTCCGCGCGGTCGGCCGGCTCGGGCATGTAGTAGCTGCGGCACGACACGATGCGCCCGTCGCGCACCCGGCAGATCTCACAGGTCGTGCCCGTCACGCGGGAGTGCCCGCTGGCAGGATCGCCGCTCACGAGGTCGATCTCGGTGACGATCGTGTCGTCGGATTGCGCGACGATGCGCTCGGAGGCGATGTAGAGGCCTGGGAACTGGCTCACGCTCCCGACCCCATAGGCGACCGCGGCGTCCACACCGCGAAACAGAACGCCGTCGACGAGGAGCTCAACGTCCTCGTCGAACAGCTCGCGCCAGACGTCGAAGTCGCGATCGTTGAACGCCCGGTGATAGCGGGCGGCCAGCGCCCCGAGATCCATGCGCAATCCTCGCCGCGGCCGCCCGTCAGCCCTACGCCCTCAGATCGGTGTCGGCGACCGTCACCCCAGCCGCGGTGCGTCCGCTGGTGAACATCGCTGCCTCCTCACGTCGCGTGAAAGCCCCAGGGCGCCTGTACGCCTAACACGCACGATCGCGTATGGACGCCGGGCAGGTCTGCCCGGCAGGCAGCCAACCCCACTACCGGCTAGCTGGAACTGGCACTGGCTTGTGGACCCGGGCCCGCATCTGCTGGCCTCGGGTTGGCGCTGCCCGGGCGCATAGATCGTTCTGGCAGCGTGCAGTCATGGCCTTCGGCGACGACGTGTCTCGGGTGTGGACGAGCGTGACCGCAACCCAGACGCCGCCGACGCCGTTGCTGATCGCAGTCAGCACCGTTGTCGGCTTCGGCCTGGCCGTGTGGTCGCCTGCCTGGCACTACACGCGTCACCTCGTCACCATCTGCCACGAGGGAGCTCACGGTGTGGCAGCGCTGTGCAGCGGACGGCGATTGTCCGGAATCCGGCTGCATTCCGATACCTCCGGGCTGACGCTGTCGCGAGGGCGACGCGCGGGTCCGGGCATGATCGTGACCGCAGCCGCGGGATATCTCGGCCCCGGGCTGATAGGACTGGCCGCGGCGTACGTCCTGCACCGTGGGCACGCCGTAGCCCTGCTGTGGGGCGCCCTCGCGCTTCTCACCCTGCTCCTGGTCCAGATCCGCAACTGGTTCGGCCTGTGGGCGGTACTCGTAACCGCATCCGCCGTCTTTGCGGTGTCGTGGTGGGCGCCGCCGCAATGGCAATCGGCTGCCGCGTACGTGGGCACCGCTTTCCTGCTGTTGGCAGCACCTCGGACGGTTCTCGAACTGCATCTCGCACGCCGACGCGGGATGGTTCGAGATTCGGACGTGGACACCCTCGCCCGGCTGACGCGGATGCCGGCGACGCTTTGGCTCGCACTCGTGCTGGTCGGCACGCTCGCCACTCTCGTTCTGGGGATGTACTGGATCCTCGGTCACCATCTGTCCTGACCGTTCGGCCGGCCGGGGTCAGCTTCCCGCTAGCCGGTAGCGGGGTTTGGCGGCCTGCCGGGCAGACCTGGCCACGCCCATCCGCGATCGTGAGAAACCGGCGGCACCGCGGGCCGGGACTTTCCCGCGGACGGGAGGAGTCAGTGATGTTTATCAGCGAACAGACCGCGGCTGGGTGCCGATGCCTATAAAGCGCTGATAGAGACGGCCGCGCTCCTGGTGGGTGCAGCAAGTATTGGAAAGTCGACCGGCTATGCCGGTCGAACCATTTTCGAATCCGGGAGGGGAATCGGAGATATTGGCATGCGCCACAGACCTACTGTGCTCGCAGCGGGCTTACTCGCCCTAGCGCTGGGGCTCGCCGCCTGTACCGGAAGTTCCGGTTCATCAGCGTCGTCCACGGGATCGGCCGGGAACTCCGCCGACAAGCCGGGAGGCACCCTCCAGGTCGTCCAAGGCACGGCACCGGACAGCCTTGACCCGCAGTTCAGCTACACCACTCAGGGCGCTGAGGCCGACGACATGGTCTACACGCCGCTGCTGCAGTACGCGGCGAAATCTGGCACAGCCGGCACCCAGCTGATTCCCGGCCTCGCCGAGGCGCTGCCGACGGTCTCGTCGAACCAGAAGACTTACACCCTGAAGTTGCGGACGGGTCTGAAGTACTCCGACGGCACGGCCGTCAAGGCGTCCGACTTCACCCACGCCATCGAGCGTGCGTGCAAGATCAGTTGGGGCGGCAAGTCCTTCTACACCGGTTACATCGCCGGCGCCGCTGCGTACGACTCGGGCAAGGCGTCAACGATCAGCGGTATCAAGACCAACGACAGCACCGGTCAGATCACGATCACGCTGACCCAACCGTACGGCGCGTTCCCCAACCTGCTGGCGTTCCCGTCCAGCGCCCCCATCCCGAGCTCGACACCTATGAAGGTGCTCTCGAACAACCCGCCGATCGGCGTCGGCCCGTACAAGTTCGGCACGATCGTGCCGAACGCGTCGTACGAGCTGGTGAAGAACCCGTCCTTCGCGGGATTCAAGATCCCCGGCATCCCGACGGGGTACGTCGACAAGGTCGAGGTCACGAAGAACACGAACACCAACACCGAGGCCCAGCAGGTGCTCAACAACCAGGCCGACATCTTCGACCCCGGTGACACGGTGCCGGCCAGCGTGCTGAGCGCGGTGCAGAGCCAGGCCAAGGACCGGTACCAGACGGTGCCGCTCGCGTCGACCTACTACTTCTTCCTCAACACCCAGGTCGCCCCGTTCAACAACGTCCAGGCCCGCCAGGCGGTCAACCTCGCTACCGACCGCACCGCGCTGGCCAGGCTTTCGAGCGGATCGCTCACGCCCGGTTGCTTCTTCCTGCCCCCGACGATCGTCGGCCACCAGGGCGGCTCGTGCAACGGCGCCGACCCGACGAAGGTGCCGTCGTCGGCCGATGTGGCCAAGGCCAAGCAGATGATCAAGGCTGCCGGTCTGGCCGGCACGAAGGTCACCGTCTGGAGCGAGACCCGCAGCCCCCGTCAGCAGTTCTGCGCGTACTTCAATGACCTGCTCAACCAGCTCGGCTTCAAGTCCTCGCTGAAGGTCATCCAGGACACGGT
The DNA here is from genome assembly GCA_032160665.1 of Pseudonocardiales bacterium. Taxonomy (GTDB): domain Bacteria; phylum Actinomycetota; class Actinomycetes; order Mycobacteriales; family Jatrophihabitantaceae; genus Jatrophihabitans. The sequence continues at coordinate 1,880 of JAVHVH010000097.1, read as the reverse complement.
GTACTTCCAGACGATCGGAAACCAAAGCCTGGAGCCGCAGGCCGGTTTCGCCGACTGGTCGCAGGACTTCCCGAACCCGTCCGACTTCTACCTGCTGCTGTCCAAGGCGGGCATCCAGAAGGTGAACAACGAGAACTTCGGCAACGTTTCGGACCCGAAGATCGAGAGTCAGCTGGCTAAGCTGCTGCCGGTCCCGGCCACCAAGCTCTCCACGGTCGCGAGCGGGTGGCAGTCGCTCGACACCTACGTGGCCGACCAGGCGTACGTGGATGTGTACGGCTACCAGACAGCGCCCAAGTTCATGTCGAACCGGGTTGACTTCAACAAGGCTGTCTTCAGCCCGGTGTACTACATCGAGTACTCGACGGTCGAGCTCAAGTAGTTCAGGCGCTATGACGCACGCCGACGTAGTGGGGTCCGCCGAGAAGTCGGCGGACCCCACCGGCGGTGCCGGGCCGCTACGGCTCGCACTGCGCAGACTCAAGCGAAACCGGATCGCGCTGGTCTTCGGTGTGCTCTTCGTCCTCGTCGTGATCGCCTGCCTGTTGGCACCGGTGTATGCAGCGGACATCGCGCACACCGGCCCGAACACCAACCACATCAGCGAGGTCATCAAGATCAACGGCAAGGACACCAATGTCGTCAGCCTGACCGACCTGCCGATCGGGCCGACCTGGCATTCGAAGTTCCTGCTGGGGGCCGACACCAACGGACGCGACGTCGCGGTGCGGCTGCTCTACGGCGGCCGGACGTCGCTCGAGATCGGGCTGATCGCGACGCTGATCACCATGATCGGCGCGACCCTGCTCGGCCTCCTCGCGGGGTTCTTCCGCGGCTGGACCGACACGATCATCTCCCGCGTCCTCGACCTGATCTGGGCTTATCCCGCGCTTCTGCTCGGTGTTGCGCTGGGTGTCAGCCTGGCCGTTGGCGGTCTGTCGATCGGGCCGGTACATATCGCGGGCGGCTCGAACTTCATCCCCGCGCTGGTCATCGGGATCGTGTACATCCCTTACGTTGCGCGGCCGGTGCGCGGTGAGGTGCTTTCGCTGCGGGAGCGGGAGTTCGTCGACGCGGCTCGAATACTGGGCTACGGCCGGCTTCGGATCATGTTCGGCGAAGTCCTGCCGAACCTGTCGTCCACACTCGTGGTCTTCTTCGCCCTGCAGCTCGCGCAGTCGATCGTGCTCGAGGCGGCACTGTCATTCCTGGGCGCGGGCGTACAGGCGCCAAACGCGTCATGGGGAACGATGCTCGCCGACGGCGTCCAGGACGTCACCGCGTCGCCTCACCTCACGCTCGTCCCGGGCGTCGCCCTCGTCCTCACCGTGCTGGCCGTCAACATCTTCGGCGACGGCCTGCGCCAAGCCTTCGATCCCCGCGCCCGCGTCCGAGTGGAGCGCTGAGGAATTCGTGGACATCGCGATCTTTGCGCTGAAACGGCTCGCCTCGGCGATCGTCGTCCTGTTCGCCGTGAGCGTGCTGACGTTCCTGATCTTCTTCGCGATCCCGAACGGGGACCCCGCGTTGCGGCTCGCGGGACGCACAGCCACCGCCCAGACCATCGCCACCGTGCGCCACGACTACGGCTTCGACCGGCCCCTGTGGGTGCAGTACGGCAAGGTCATGGGGCAGATCCTGGACGGCAGCATCCAGTCCTATACGCAGCACGTGACGGTGTTCTCGCAGATCGAGCGGGGCCTGCCGGCCACGCTGTCGCTCGCGATCGGCGCGGCCATCATCTGGATGATCGTCGGCATCGTGCTCGGCGTCATCGGCGCGCTGCGTGCGGGAAAGGCGACCGACGTCACGATCACGACGTTCAGCTTCGTCGGGATCTCCGCGCCGTCCTTCGTCCTCGGTTCGATCCTGCTGTACCT